>NZ_AP031453.1:4405000-4705000 GCF_042848515.1 Lactonifactor longoviformis
CGGACCCTCACGCCGCCCATGGTCAGCGTGGCCGTTTTAGTTGCCGGGCGGTCCTGCTGCCGCCCCGGCTCCTGCTTACTCGGTTTTTCCCATTCTTTCATCAATGGCCTGGGCAATAAATTCATTTACGCTCTGCCCTGCTGCCTGGGCCGCTTCCTTTATTACCGCCTTTCTACCTTTCGGCACTGTAATTTCTATTCGGTCATAGTTCTTTTTGTTGTACTCATGTTGGTACTTAATTTGGTTAAATTCTTCGCTCTTTGGTCTTGCCATTCTTCCACAATCCTTTTATAATATTTTTAACGGATTGGGCGGTTTTGGCAAGTCCACCGCCCTTTCTGTTCTCCTTAAAGCCTATTCATTAGGCTTTTCTTTTTTTGCCATGTCCCTTACTTCCTGCACGGCTTTGGCAACCTCTTCCATGGTCTTGCAATTACTGAATTTGTCGGCTACCAGGTTCAAAATGACTTCCATCTGCTTGTCTGTCATGTTCTCGCTCATGTTATCTCCTTTCTATGCTTGCCCATGTATTCGTTAAGTATCTCCCTTAACTGTCTTTATCTTATCACATATCCCGGTATATGTCAATACATATCACGGGATATTTTTATTTTTTTCAAAATAATTATAAAACCCCAACATGCGGCCATCTGCACGTTGGGGCGTTCTTTATCTTCTGCTTTCAATAATAAAAATAATTTCGTTGATTTTTGCCTGGTTCGCATCATTGGACACGCAACGCACCACACGTTCTTTGCCGTCTGCCGTTGTGATAGTCACGCCAATATAGTTTCCCATCTTCTTTTCAAATCCCGTATTTTGAGATACGGCAACAATTTTGTCATACATAAGCGTTTCCGTTTTTGTTTGGCTTCCGTCCTGCTCAAAATAAAGGCAACGCTTTTCTGTTGTAGCCAATACCGCCGTTGAAAATACCAATTTTTCCGCCTGGCCTTTGCCCTGGATGCAACAATCAATCTTTTCTCCCTGCATCAATGTTTTGCCAAATACGTTTTGTGCCATTACCTCTTCAATCGGCTTCTGCTCTTTCGCTTCTTTCTTTTTTCCAAAAAGTCCCATGGTTTCTGTTCTCCTTTGATTGTTTTTATACCATTGATATGTCACACAATATAAAAGTGGACTGGTATTAGTCCCATTGTAACACACATATCCCAATAAAATAAAGCAAAAAGGACTAATATTAGTCCAGAAAGGGAAATCAATGTTGCAAGTGAAGATAAAGGATGATGCCGGAAACATTGTAGGCCGGAATATAAGAAAGATAAGAAAATCACGCCACATGGGGCAAACCGCCCTGGTCCGTGAATTGCAGTTGTTGGATGTTGATATTACCCGTGAAGCACTTGTGAAAATCGAAAGGGGCATACAACACATCCAATTAACCCAATTACGGGGCATCCGGGATGTGCTTCATACCACCTATGAAGAATTATTGGACAAATAGCGGAATGTAAAAAGGACACGCCTTTTATTGACGTGTCCCTTATTCTTTGTGATACATTATTTTCCTTGCTTTTTGCCTGGATGTGTTCCATAAGGCGGTAATTGTTTACTGGTTACATTATTTCAACATTGCGTTGACTTTCGCCTGGACCTGGGAATAATTATACCCGGCCGCTTCCAGGCGTTTCTTTCTGTCGGCTCCATTGCCCCACTTTCCGGCAATAACCTCTTTGGCTACCTCTGCCACGCTCTTTGATGGTGTGGCGGTGACTTTGGCCAACTGGTTTACCTTTGCCTGGACTTCGGAATAATTATACCCGGCCGCTTCCAGGCGGTTCTTGCGGTCTGTGCCATTGCCCCATTTTCCGGCAAGCACTTCCTTGGCCACGGCTTCCACGCTCTTTGTGGCTGCCTGGGTTGTGGTGCTTTCCTTGTCATACTTCGGAACGCCATAGCCACGAATATAACGGCCGTTCACGGCCAGGGTGCGGCGTTTCACTGCATTGGAGTAATTGCCCTCAATAACGGTAATCTTTCCATTGCTTACCTTTTCGACAATGCCCACATGGTCCGGCCATCCGGCATTATCCCCCTTGCCCGTATCGTTCCAATCATAAAAAATGATTTCCCCAGGGTTCGGTGTTCTGTTATCGCTTTCCACCCATTCGCCCAGGGCCTTAAATAAGGCAATCATTTGACCGCATCCGCACTCTGTTGGGATAATATCCGTAAGGCCACACTTGATGGCCACGGCGGAAACGAATGTGGCACACCAGGCATCCGTGTATTTCACTTTGTAACCCCTGGCAAGTGGTTTGTGCCCGTTATATACATCAATGATGGCCTTGTGCGTTCCTGCCGCTTCACTTCTGCCAATCCAGGCACGGGCCTGTGCAATCACGGCACTTGCTAATTTTGCCATATTATCTTCCCCCTTTGTGTCATACTGCTGCAAATTGTACTGCTCCAACACTCGCATGGTGTTTTCAACGTACTTACTACTTGTGGCGTACCCGTCCGCCTTGATGGTTTCCAGGTATTCCTTGGGGTCTGTAATGCCCCTCAAATTGTGATACCGGGATAACTGGATAAACTCAAAATATCCTTTCACACCCTCTTCCATGTTGTCATACACACGGAAATTGTCCTTAATTTGCGTAAGGGTTCCCGGCGTGTATTCTTCCATGGTGGAAAGGTTTACGCTTTTCCCGGTCCATTTTGACCCACATTTAAGGCCAAAATAATTGTGGTACACGGCGGCCAGTTTGCTTTCGCCCCAGGCACTTTCCAGGATGGCCTGGGCAATAATCGGACTATGTACCAGGATGCCGTAAGCACTGGCGTATTTCGCCACATGCCCGGCTATTGCCTTAATAAATTCCTGCTTGTCCATCTGCTACACCTCTTCTGCTTCCACTTCAACTTCTGTGTCCACTTCGATAACTCCGGCGTTGCTTGCATCTGTCAAGCCCTCGCCAATGATGTAAGCAACAACGGAAGCCCCTGCCATAATGAGTGCCGTTACCTGGGTTGCGGTGCTTTCGGCTCCCCCGGTTGCTACAATCATCATGGAAACAAAAGATGCTACCGCCGTCCATAACTTACGGCTTGTGAGTTTTCTAACCCAGTTGATGTTTTTCATGGTGTGTTTCTCCTTTCGCTTTTTCTTTATTCCAAAAGCCTTGTGGCTTGTGGGCGTTTAGTCCAGGGCTTTTATACCCTGCTCAATAAGGAAGTCTTTTTGCTCATGCTTTACTTTTCGTGCATATTCCAACGCCGCTTCTGTTTCGCCGTTGCAATGGCCGTTTTTCAACGCCGTTGCGGTGGCTTCTCCCAGTGCGATTGATGCCATGGTGCTTTTGATAATGAGAATTTCGTTTTTCTCACGCATTTTTTCCTTTTCTTCAAGTTTCGCCTGGTTTTTCTTTATCTTCTGTTCAATCCAAAAGAAACATAAACCCGTCACGGCACTTGGCACGCCCATGGCAATAATCAACGTCTGCAAATCCATATTTCACACCCCCTTACTGCCTAAATTTCATACTGGTATGATACGCCCCTGGGTCTTAAAATTCTGACCCACTTACCCAGGCACCACCAGGCCGCTTTCTGTCTGCTCATATTCCCAAAACAACAAATCATATTCTATGGCTTTCGTAAGGTGGTAGGTGTCCGCATGGCCCATGTGGCCAATCCTACTTTGGTATTTGCGGTTAAACTGCTCCCGGTCCAATTCTCCGGCTTTCAATGCCTTAACATCTTTCTTTAACCGTCTGACGGACCCCTTGCGGACTTTCCTATAATTTGGATGGTGGATATATCCGCAAAAATCAATCCCATTTCCGGCATAAAGGATGGTGCTTTTCGGATTTATGTGCAATTTCATTTCCTCTTCCAAAAATTCTTCAATCCGTTTCTGCCATTCCCGTAACTGGTTAAGGTCCGGGGATAAAATCACAAAATCATCCATATAACGGATGTAATACGGGGCGTGTAAGGTATGCTTCACAAACTTGTCCAGGCGGTTGCCGTACACATTGGCAAAGGTCTGACTTGTGAGGTTGCCCACCGGGATGCCCACGCCGTCCGGCAATATGCCGTTTCTGTCTATAATGTCATCCGTAAGGCGTAAAACATTCTTGTCCCCTATGTACCGCCGGATTTCATCCTTTAGGCCATCATGGGGAATGGATGCAAAGTATTTACTTATGTCCCCTTTAAAGGCATAAATCCGTAACCCGTCCCGGTCCATAAGTTCATACATCCACCCGTATAATTGATTACTGGCGGCGTGCATCCCTTTACCCTCACGGCACGCATAGGAATGGTAATAAAATCCCCTCTCAAATACCGGGCCAATGATGTTTATAATCATGTGCTGCACCACTCTGTCATAGAATGGCAGTGCCATGATAAGCCTTTCTTTTGGCTCCCATACCTTGAAAACGGTATAATTTCCCTGGTTATATGTAAGTGTTTGCAGTTCTTCCACTGCCCTCAATAGTTCCTCTTCCTTTGACATAGAAAACGCCAATACCTCTTCACTGTACCGCTTGCACTTTGCAGCCTGGTGGAATGAGGTATTGGCATTGTCAAAGGTGCATATCTTTTCATGCAATCCCTTTTCTGTTTTCATTGTTTGCCCTACCAATTTTCAAATTTTATATTCTACTCAAAGGCGGTGCCTTTGTTAGTTTGTCCGGGTGTGCCCCGGAACGGGAAAACCGTCTGACTTATCAAAAAGGTTAGATAAATCTTTGCCAGTAACCACTTGGGTTTCTGTGTCTGTAATGGTTTTCAAGTCACACACGCACCACACGCCAATGTTCGTGTTGACGTTCCACGGGTAATTGTTGCAGTTGACCGCACGGGAACCGCAGTGAACGCCGTTGTTCCAATTGCCGCCGCCAATGAGGGCGTGCAAGCCACACGAAACATGCAGTGCGAATTAACAGTTTCCCCATATATTTATTATTTCCATTTTCCATCTTTCACGGCTTCGATAATGCCGCCCGTTATCTTGCCGATTTCTGCCAGGTGTCGGCTTGCCACTTCATAGCGGTGTTTGCTCATGGCTTTATATTCCAGGTCATAGGATAGGCGTATGAGTGTTTTTAAAAATTGCAATTCCACATCCGCATTGTAAATGTGGCTTTTGGTCCCGGTTTTCTTGAAACGGATAATGCTTTTTAGCATTTCAAACATTGCCGTCTTAATCTGTGTCTGCAATGCAAATTTCTCAAACTTCGGAAACTGGGCCAACACTGGGTAAATGTATTTGAGGAAATCATAAACTTTTTGGTATAGCACCATACTGTCCATGTATGGGTCCGCCGTTTTGTTGGTGGTGTTCTGTTTATTTTCTGCCATTGTTTTTACCTCATAGGGTGGGCTTTCGCCCACCCAAACAGATTACAGACTGTCACACACGCACCACACGCCAACGCCCGCGTAGACGCCCCACGGGTAAAGGTTGCAGCTGACCGCACGGGAACCGCAGTGAACGCCGTGGTTCCAATAGCCGCCGCCAATGAGGGCGTGCAAGCCAGTTGCCGAATACATGTAAGCCTGGCCATAACCACTGAACACGTCATGCCATGCCCCAGTTGTGGCGGTAGGGTCATGCATCAATTCGTTAAGCCACTTCCAAACATTTCCCACCAGGTCGCAGATATTCAACGCACTTACGGCGTTTGCAATCTGTCCAACGGTTGTTCTTGCAGTGTTGGTTGTGGCTGTCCATCCGTTTGTATTGGAAGCATCTAAGCCCTGGGGGCTTCCGTCTGCTGCCACGGTAAATTCCATGTAGTCCGGCAATCTCTTACCCACTCGGCGTGCCCTTTCCCCGGCAATATACCAGTTAAGGCCCTCGGTGCCCGTGATAGGCGTGCCGCCATATACGGATTGCAAACCGTTGGCACCATCATCACTGGAAAGGTAAATATCTCCCCATAATGCGTTCCCCAGGTAAACCATGCTGGATGGCTCACATTTAGGGCGGTGCTTTGTGGTCCAAACGGAATTTGGGATAATATCCACACGGGTATTGCTTTCCCAACCGCTACCACGCACGGAACCGCTTGTGTTGATTGCCTGGCCGTAGTCATCCACATTTCTCACACGGCCATAGTGGAAGCCGCCCAGTTTACGGGTGTTTGTATCGTCCCAGGCATCCCCATCCGGCCAGGAAGAGTTTAAGGAAATCAAATAGATTTCGTCCTGGTCATCCGTGCCAGGGTCGCAAATGTAAATATAATAGTCACTACCATGGGCAAAATCACTTCCCTGGTCCAAATTGGCTTTGGTAAGTGCGGTTTCCACGGTCTTGAAAACGGATGTTTCGCCCACCGCAATAACGCATCCGCCCATCACGGTAACTTCTCCCTTGGCGGTGTACTGGATATACTGCTTTTCCGGGGCCACAATGTCGGAAATGGCTGCCATCTTGGCCACCGTGATTTTTGCACGTTCATCCGTCATGTTTTCGTCATAAACAAATAATCTACTCATTACGCCAACGCTCCTTTCATTTCTTCCACTTCTGCTTCTGTGATACCCAGGCGGTCATAATATGTAACTGCTGCCGGGATGAAAACGGTTGTGGTACCCGTCAACAATGCTTTGGAAAGGGTCAAAACAGTATGAACAATCGGCGTTTTGTTCTCTGCAATTTCTTCCTCTGTCTGCTCCAACGTCACTGTTTCCACGGCGTTGATTGTCGGATATACGGAGCCATTTTTTACTTTCTGTTCTGCTGCCGCTTCATTGCAAAACATAATTGTTACGGTCTTTCTGTCCTCGGACATTTCGATTACCGGGCAAGCAATCCAGTTCTGATTTTCCAGTTTTTCAACTGCTGCCAACCAATCTTCTTTGTCCAGGCGGCCCTTTAATACCAGTTTATGGGTATTTACCAGGTCCGACTTGGTTTTGATTACTTTAGGAAATCCTTTCATCCTTTATTCCTCACTTTCTTTTAATAAATATGTGCCCATGTAATTGCCGATATAGGCCATGTTTGTGCCCTCACGCAACGCCACGGTCATTTCGTGCATCAAATCCACATTGTCCACGGAAAACGCCTTTGGAATGGCCATAACGCTTTCCATGCCAGTTTCCAGGATGTAGTCCCCGGCTTCCGTGATATAAAAGCCAATGCCGCTTTCGGAAATTTCTGCCGTCTGCACGGTTCCCGTGGTTGTGTTGGTAAGTGTAACGGTAATGGCTGCCTGGATGGTTTCCAAAAGGTATTCCATGCGGACCTTAAAGGCCATATTGTGTACCTTTGTGGTCAATCCATCAATCTGCATTTGCAGTTTCCCGGCCACATCCCCGGAAAGTTCTGTTTGCTTTTCTTCAAACCACTTATTCCATGCGGCGGCCTGGTCATCCATAAACGCCTGGGTCATTTCGGCATATTCTTCCACAAAATCGGCGTGGTCCGCTTCCATGGATGCCTTTTCCTGGGCAAACCAGGCATTAAACTGGGCGGAAAACTGGTTAAAATCAAAATCCTGGAATTGTGAAGCAATGAAGCCACACACTGTTTCGTCTGCACGTTCATCTGTAATGTTGGCCTGGGTAATCTCCACGGCTCCGGCCGGGATGTAAATGCGTGCAAGGCTCTTTTCCTGGATTGCATCATTGTTTATCAGTTCCGGGGCCTGGGGATTGCTCGAAAATGCCCCCTCTTTGATAAAAATACTTGGCCGCCTTTCCGTTTGGTCATTTCGGATAACAACACGGTCAATTCTTGGCAGTGTACCGCTTGCCTGGCTCAATGTGAGGGGCAAAACGGATGTGTTGTGTATGGTGTGCATATTGATGTATGCGTAACCCGTTTTGGGTCCACCATCCACCTTTACTTCCATGCTGCCGCCCTCTGCCGTAACTTGAAGATGCCCATAAACCACGCCCTCTTTGTAGAAAGGTGCCTTGTCCTGGTTCATATCCTCGCCGTTATATGTACGCTCGGTATCGTTCAAGTCTGTGGCATTGTAAAAAAATCCTCTTACTGCCATGGTCCTTTTCTTCTCCTTTCCTTATTCGTCCCATTTTATCTTTGTGGGTAGGGCATCCCCAAAAGTGGGCACCACATACATGCCCCCGTATTCGTAAACCTCGCAAAGTTCCGTAATTCTAAGGTTCTGTGCGGTGTTCCACTTTTTCTTCTTTACTGTCACAATATCCCCCAGGTCATAGTCTTTTCCGTAGGTAAAATTAACATCCGCTTCCGCTTCGGCTTCAAAGTTTTCAAATACCTTGTTTTCATTAAGGTATTCCTGCCCCCTGGTTTTGAGGGCTGCCAAATACTCTTCATCCGTCATTTCGTCTTTGTTTATGTCTTTGGCATCCAAAAACACTTCTCTAAGGTCAAACCCGGTGCCGCCGCCCACTGTTACATAGATACGGTTTGCACCATCCCCGGCACCGCCCACAATTACCTTGGTTTTCATGGTTGCATCACTGTAGTTGTGCTTTGCCTGGTTCAGATTATCGTAACTTTCGGAAAATATAACCCTTGGATTTTTACCTTGGGCCTGGGTTCTGTTCACTCCCTTGTATGTTTCAAAGGTCATGGTCTTGGTTTTGAAATCCGGCACAATCCTAAAGCCGATTTCTGCATATTTGGCCAACTTCGTGAGGTATTCCAACACATTCTTATAAGTGGCCTGGAATTGTATTTGGGTTGCATCCCCGGTGGTTTCTCCCAACTGCAAAAGCGGCACGGGTTCCATGCGGTTAATCATAAAGTGCATAGCATCTTCCACGGTGCCACTGAAATTAAAAAGCGGCCCGGTCAAACGGTCCTCCAGGTACACGGGTAAAAATATCCCGTTCCTTGTGATTTCGTTTACCAGTGTGCTTTCCTCTTCCGTTTGGTCCCCTCTTATCACGGCGGCTTCCCTTTTGTTGTCCCCTTTGGTTATGATGTTCCCAGGCTGCAAAAGTCTAAGGTTTTCATCCGTAACCGGGCAATGAAGTTCAAAGGTCCCGGCTTCGTAATATTTACGGTGCCACTGTAAGGATGTGTGATTTTCAATGTGCCCCAATCTTCTAAGGTTGCGGTCATAAACATGTATTTCCATAATCACACCCCCAAACATGAAATTCTGTAATAGATAGATACGGAAAGGTAACTGGTTCCCTCTTCTGCTGAATAGGTAATGGTATTGGTGCCGTCCTGCAACTGGATAAAATCCCCGTCCTCGTCCAAATATTCATTGATTACCTGGCCGTATTTTTCAATTACCACGCCCCAATCAATCATTCCGTATGGTGTGCGGTTGCTTTCAATCTCTGCCTGGGTCACGCCGTCCAGTAAATACACATTTTTCTTGCCCGTGTAAGTGTTTATTACCACATACTGGCCGGATGCCATAACAAAATCATTGTCAGTGTAGCCCACCTTTGTAAATTCGCCGCTTTCCGCATGATAGATGGCCGGGTTTTTTACCACGCCATCCGCACGGAATACGGCAATGATGCCGATATTATCGGCACCGCTTTCATTTTCAATTTCCTTTACCAAATCCGCTTCACGGTAGCCAAAAACCACACCCTCTTCCGGGAAGCACGCCGGGAAACGGAAATTGCTTACCCAGGATGCCATTACCACTTCAATATCCGATAAGTCTTTAAAATACGGGTCCGTACACTTCAAAGAAATGGTGTAATCTCTTACCACACCCGTTGTGGCTCCCGGTATGATGCTTTCAACCTCATATTCAATGGTTTTGGCTTCCCCGTTCTCAATATATTGCAGTGTCCCGGTGCGTTTGATGGGGAAACAACGGTATAAAAGGTTTCTGTTTTCTTTGTAATTGCTATCCATTTCCACGGTAAGCACAATGTTTCTTTCCTTTGCCGTTGCCCCCTGGTAGGTGCTTCCGTCCGTTGTGGTGTTCTCTGACGTAACCACGTTGGCTTCAATACCGTAAATGCCCTCAATATCCAGTAAGTGGAACGGGGTAAAATCGTCCCAGGTAAAGGTCATGGCAACATTTTTGTCACTGGTGCATATTACTTTAATATCTGACACGTTTTTACCCCCTTTGTGCTGCTAAAATCATTCTTCTTGTCTGTAACCTGGTCTGTCTTGCCACTTCGTAAGGGCTTAATGCTTTAGGGCTTGTAATGTTAATGGTCTGATTGTAACCACTGCTGCCACTGCCCACATTTTCCAACGCCTGGTTCTTGGCGGTGCCCGTAAGTGGTGTAACAACCGCCTTGCCATTTACCATGCTAAGTAATTCCGGCCCGGCTTCTGCCACCATGGCATCCCCCTCACGCAACACGCCGCCCTTTGCCAATCTCGGCAAGGAAAGTGTGCTGATTTTGCCCAGGGAAACGCCCGGTATCTCGTTTATAATGTCAATTACTCCGTTTATCATTCCAATAAACTTATTAACCACGCCCTCGATTGTAGAAAGGCAACTGTTGATTGCTGATTTAAAGGCATCCCCCACGGCGGAACCAATTTTGGTGCCCACATCCACGAAACAACCTTTGATTTTCCCCCATAACCCGGAAAAGAAAGAAGTCACGTTGGCAAAGGCATTTTTAATATTGGTCCAGGCATTTTGGAATTGTGTGCCAAACCAGGTGGCCACATTGGCCAGGGCGGTTTTAATTTCCGTCCACCTTGCCCCAAACCAGGAACCAATGGCAGAAAATACGCTTGTCACATTGGTATAGGCATTGGTAAACATGGTAAGAAACCAGGATGCCACCAGGGCCAGGGCGTTCTTTATATCCTGCCATCTTGCAGCGAACCAGGAACCGATTGCCGCAAATATACGGGTCACGTTGTTGTATGCGTTGGTAAACATGGTAAGGAACCAGGAAGCAACCAACGCCAGGGCGTTCTTTATATCCTGCCATCTTGCAGCGAACCAGGAACCGATTGCCGCAAATACATTGGTCACATTGGTATAGGCATTGGTAAACATGGTAAAAAACCAGGATGCCACCAGGGCCAGGGCGTTCTTAATGTCATTCCACCTTGCCCCAAACCAGGAACCAATGGCAGAAAATACGCTTGTCACGCCGTTATACGCTTCCGTAAATCGGTCACTGAACCACTGGCCCACGCCCTGGAAAATGGAAACAATGCCGGACCATAAATTTTGGAAAAATTCCTGGATTTTGGCCACCAAATTGTCTATGAAATCACGGAACGCACCGCAGTTGTCATAAAGCAATTTAAAAGCCCCGGCAAACGGGTTGACTATGAATAAAAGTAGGCCCTGCCAGTTGGATTTTATAAACCCAATGAGGGAATTAAATGCGTTTGGTATCGTAACCGTGAAAAAATCGGCTATTGCACCAAATACATTTCCGGCCACCTCTTTGACCTTTTCCCACACGGCAATCACTTTGTTTCGGAAATCCTCATTGGTTGCAAAAAGCGTAATGAGGGCCGTTACAAGTGCCGCCACCACGGTTATAACAATGCCAATGGGATTGGCTGCCATTACCGTGTTAAGAAGTTTCTGTGCTATGGTCATTCCCTCGGTGGTGGCTTTCCATACTTTAAAAGCCGCAATCAATCCTTGTATCATGTTTACAACATTCCACGCCAACATCCCTGCTGCAATTCCGGCAATGATGGAAATTATCATTGGACCGTTCTTTGACACAAAAGAAATAAAACTTTTAATCTTGTCCACAACTGCAAGCACCAGGGTTTTGACCTGGGGGGTTTTCTCCTTAACCTCTGCAATTACATCACTAATCACGGGTTGCAGTTCTTCCCCTATCGGTTTTACCAATTCCGTTTCCAGGTTCCGGCCCAGTTCCGTTATTTGGTTGCCAATATCGTTGTATTTGTTCTCGTTGATTTCTGCCAGGGCATCATTTGTGGTGGAAATCTCCCCCTGGGTGTTTACCAGGGCACGCACGGCATCTTCTCCCAAATCTTCCCACTTGGTACCGTACAAGGTCACGCCTAAAAGATTTCTTTGCACTTCGTCATCACATGCAAAAAGGGCATTGTTTACGGTTGTAAACGCTTCCCTGGCTCCCTCTCCGCCCTCTGCAAACTTCTGTTTCAGTTCATCCGCATTAAGGCCCAACTGTTTAAAAGCATCATCCGCCGTTCCGTCTTTTACTCTGATGCCAAATTCTTTGACGGCATCATTGAGGTAATCAATTTGGAACGTGCCGTTTTTCGCACCGTTGGCCATCATGTTAAATGCTTCCTCGGCGGAAATACCCAGGTCTGCATAATAAGTGGCGTATTCTGCCAACTGGTCTGCCAGGTCCCCGTTTTGGTTCAAGCCATTTTGGGCACCCTGGGCCAAAAGGTTATATGCTTCCTCGGCGGAAATGCCAAACTGTTTCATCATGGCATTAACGCCCCGGATGCCCTCGTTTACGTCAATATCAAAGGTATCACGCATTAAAAGGGCGGTTTCCGTGGTTTTCTGCAACTCTTCATCCGCAAGGCCCGTTTGCTGCTTCACGGCTGACATGGCGGTGGCTATATCGTTAATATCCTCGCCAAAATTGTTTTTGTATATATTCAAAAGGGTTTCTTCCAACCCCTCAACCTCGGCATCTGCTGCCCCGGTCTGTGTGATAACTGTATTTAATGCCTGGTCACAATCCGTTTCAAACTTCGTGGCGTATGTAGCGGCGGCCACAAATCCGGCCCCCAGGGCGGTTGCGGCGTTTTTTGCTGCATCCGTCAAGCCATCCAGTTTTTCGTCCAGGGATGCCGCTTTTTCCTTGGCATCTTCCAGGTCTTTCCCGGACAACTCGGCTTTCTTTCCCAGTTGTGCAATGGCTGTGTCTGTCTGCTTTGCCGCTTCCTCTAAATCGGCCAATTCCAGGCTTGTTTTTTCAACTTCACGTTTTAAAGCCCGGTACTGCGCTTCTGAAACCTCGCCTTTTTTAAACTGCTCCTGCACCTGGCTTTCTGCCGTTTTCAGAATGTCCAATTTCTCTTTGGTTTCTGAAATGGCATCTTTTAAAAGGTTTTGCTTTTGCGTAAGGGCTTCCGTGTTGGTGGGGTCCATTTTCAAAAGTTTATTGACTTCTCTAAGTTCGGCCTGGGTGTTTCGCACTTGCTTATTGACACCGCCCAGGGCCTTGTCAAGTTTCGTGGTATCTCCACCAATTTCTATGGTTATGCCCTTTATGTTATTGGCCATATATTAACCCCCTTTCTTCTTGAAATTCTTACGCAATCCCTCACGGTCCGGCTTGGTCTGCTCCATTCTCCAACAATTCTTTAGATATTCTCGGCCCTCTTCTGTTTGCGAATTTTCAAAAATCATGGCTTCACGCATAAAGAAAAGGTATGTATCAATTTCCATGTCCTGGACTTCGTAAATATCTATATGGCAATAGTCCATTACCAGTTTTTCCGGCCGTGTAAGAAGTTCGTATGGCACATCATCCCCTTTATCTCTTGGATAAAAGGGAATTGTTAGTTTGGGTCCATCTTTAATTCATCCACAAAGTCCATGTATGCTTTGAGGATTTCGGAACACTCTTCAATGTCATAATCTGACATTTCCTCGGCGGTCACTTTTACTTTGTTCATGTTGTTGTTCAATACTGCTGCCAGTAAATCGTAAATGGCTTCTGTATCTTCCACGGTGGCGTTCTCTTCGTCCAGGTTTTCCAGTGTCTTAATGGCTTCAAAAACCTTTTTCTGTGGCATACGCACAATGATTTTTTTGCCCTTTTCAATCACATTGCCGTCCTCGTCTGTCTTGTCTTTCAGAGTGAATGGCCAAAAGGTTCTTTTGAGTTTGTTGCAATTAAATTCTTTTACTGCCATGGTGTCGGCTCCTTTCTAACAAATAAGCGGCCTGGGTGGTTGTCCCTGGCCGCTTGTCATAAATGTTTAAGCAGTTTCTTCCCCTGCTGCGGCGGTTTCGTCCATATCCTCTTCATAAAGGATAAGGGTGCCCTCTTTGTCCATAGGCTGTGCCTTAAACTCTGCATCAATAACGGTTTCACTGTCTTTTGCAAAGGCAATGGTAAATCCTGCCTGGTTGTTACCCACAATGGTAACTCTCACATCCCCGTCCACATCATCCTTGTGGACAAAGTGAATAACGTATTTCTTGCCAGTTGCGTTGGCAATGCCGCCGATTTTTACAATACGCTTTTTCTTTGCCGCATCCTCTGTAACCCTTGCGGTCTGACATAATTTTTCAAGCGTAGTGCCGCACCATGTCATAATGCCGGATTTCAAGGTTGCTTCCTCTTCGGTAATGATTACCTTGGACACCTTGCCCATATCGTCCTTGGCTTCATAGAAAGATGGTGCATACTCAATTTCTGCACCGCCTTTAATGTGGCCCAGGCGGTTTTCTTCTGTTTCCAACTCTTCGTTGGTAGGCAGTTCCTTGTCTGTGCCCTCAAATTCGGTACAATACAAATCTCCACTGCCTAAAACAATGCTCTCTTTGTTCATGCCTTGTTTGCTCCTTTCTTTTTGGTAAGTAAGCCCGTCACTTCAAAGGCCGTTTGGTAACATTCTTCATCCGGGATGGGTGCCAAATATACTTCACACTCCACATCCGGGAAAACCTCATTTTCCAAATTCTCCACCAGGGTTTCACGTTCCTGGTCATCCCCGGCGGTATAAAGTTCCAGGTCAAAATCTTTTGCTTTTAAATTGTTCAGATTGTCCGCCCCTCGGTTGGTTTCATGGGGTAATAAGTAAACCAGGTAAGGAAGCGGTGGCACCGGGTCATCAACGGTTCCCTCAAACGCATTTTTGGTAATCGGAACGCCGTATTTTTCCCCAAACGCCTTGGCTCTTTCCACTAACTTTTCAACTGTCATTTGCTTATCTCCCTTACACGCTTTCCAATATTTGAAATGGCCAACTGCTCCACAACGTCATAGGTAGGCTTAATGTGTTCATACGCCTTAACTCTGCCGCCGTTCCGGCTTTGGTGCCCCTTTTCCAGTAAGTGGGTCAAGCGGTAATGCTTTTTGTTATACACACTGTATTGTTCCGTCATAATCTCGGATGTGTATTTGCCTTTCCTCAATTTGCTATCCCAATCCTTGGTATAACCGCCCGTTCTTTCCTGGTACGGGCCGCCCTGCCGCAACATTTTGGCTGCGGTTTCGGCGGTTTCTTTGACCGCTTCATTTACCGCACGTCTTAAATCCCCATTCGCCCAATCTTTCAGTTGCTCCACAATCTCCTGGTCCAAATTCTCCGGGGTGGCTTTTACAATCAATTCCTTGTACCTATCCTTTCCCCGGCATAAAGTTCAACTTTTCCGTTGTTCTTTGGTCCGTATGTGCGGTAAATGGCGTATTTGTTGCCATCCACCATAATTTCTGTTTGGTTCTCATATTCAAACCCCCAAACTTCCACCATCATGTCCGCTTTGTACCCTTTTTGCCCTGCTGCCGCAAATTCATCACGGCCAACCGGGTTGATTTCTCCAAATACTTCGCTTTCCAGGTATTCCGTTTGGTTTTTCTTAATTAACAGTGTCACTATTGCTTCTATGGTAGCCACCACCTTTGATTTTGGTACATATCATGTCATAGGATGCCATTAACTCTGCATGGTTCTCCGGGTTGCCAAAATTGGCCTTGGCGTAAAGCAATGCGGCTTCGATAATTAAGGGGTCCTTAATATTCGCTTCGTCCAAATATGAGGAATGGACCCCAATACGCTTTAAGTCTGCAAGGGCAACCTCTACAAGTTGCCCCACATCCTGGTCCAAATCGTCTTTTGACGTTTTTCTTATCCTCAATTTGGCTTTAGCAATTAACTCTTCCTTGGTCATGCTCTGCCGCCTTTCCTGCTACTTTATGCGGTAGGGTTCTTTACACGGATAAAGCCGTTTTTCGCAACCACGTTTCCGCCCATGAACACATCCGCACGGTAAGCAATCTGTCCCTGCTTGAATTTGTAATGCTCGGATTTTCTTGCATCAATATCAGAGAAAATGGCAACCTCATAATTGCTCAAATGGCCGTATGCCATTGCGTAACTGTCGGCTGCACCGCCGATTTCGGCACATGCGGAATTGATGATGTAAGGCACTTCATCAATGGTTCCAGTGTTGCCGTGGTTCTTGATGGTGTAAACCTTGCGGCCGTTCTTATCACGCAACTTGGCAAACTTTTTGAGGTCTTTCTTGTTGAGGATAAGCACGGCAATATCTTCCACATTCTCGTCCCCACCGTAGGAATAAATAATTTCATCCAGGGTGCCGTCATCAATGGCGGTAATGGTTGTAATGTCTGTTGCCGGGTCAATTACCTGCTCTTTTGCTTCCGTAGGATTGAAGAAAATACCACGGAATTTTCCAGTGCCACCAGGACCCACCAAAATCTGACGGGATGCGTAACGCTTGATTGCACGGGTCACGCTCTCTTCCACAACACTGTCATAGTCTGCATCCGGCAATTTAACCATTTCTTCCGGTTCTTCCGCATACGCCGTGATTTTCTCACGCACGATTTCCGCATAGTTAAATTCCGGCTCGGAAACATTATAGTCCGCATTTTCGGCGGTGCTTCCTGCTCCGTCCCCGTAGGAAACAACATAAGGACGTTTGTAACTCTCTCCACCCGGAAGCGGTACCGTCTTTACACGGTCAATGAGGGAAGAAACATTGTTGAACGCCGGGGAAATCTCCGGGCTGACATGCTGTGTCATGGCCACGTTTTCCGTTGTTAAGGCGTTACGGGGATTTACCAGTGTTTTTGCCTGGTATTTAACCCCCAGGCCATCCTTTAACGCCTTTCCGCTTTTTGCTCTTGCCTGGTTCTTAGGCTCTGCCCCACTCTCTCCCGGCTTCTTGCCGTCATCCATAGGGTCATCTGCTCCGGCTGCCATTGCGGCTGCCATCAACTCTTCACGGCCTTTGATTTCGTCCAGGATTTCGCCAATAATCTTGGCTTCGTCCATGGCATCCGTCAAATCCTTGCCGGAAAGGTCCTTGGCCATCTTCCCCAGGTCCGCCAAACGGGCTTTGAGGTCTTTTTTATTCATGGCCATCAATTCTTCTCTTGTCTTGAATTTCATGTTTTTAATCTCCTTTCATATTTGCCCATTACCCCATGTGGGATATGGATAACTGAATAATTTTGTTACGCATTTCCTGGTCTGCTGCCTGGCCCTGCTGCCCTGCGGCTCCCTGGTCCTGCAAAAGTTCCTTTGGTGCATTGTTGCAGTACATTTTTGTGTAGTCCTGCACCGCTGCCGCCACCTGGTTTTCTTCTCCAACCTTTACTTTGAAATACTGGGCCGCCTGGCTTCCGTTCAACCAGGTTTCCGCTTCCATCAATTCCTTAATGGTTTCAATGGTCACGCCCTCGGCCAAATGTTCTTCGTAAATGTTTAAAATTCCAACCTCTATGCTTTCCAATGTGTCCGCCATCTTCCGCAACTCAATGGCATTGCCCTCACACAACGCCCACGCCTTGTGTATCATCAAATAGGCGTTTGACGGTATGGTTGGCATGTCACTGTCCACAAACGGAAGCACGGATGCAATGGACCCGGCCAGGGCATCCACATATACATGTTTTTTGCCCTCGTAGCGTTTCAGCATGTTGTAAATTGCGATACCTGCGAAAACGGAACCGCCGCCGGAATTGATATAAATGTTTAAGTCCCGGCCGTTTGCTTCTGCCAGGAAATTCTTTATTGCTTCCGGGTACTGGTCCTCTTCCTGCCATGCTCCCCACCAATCACTTACTATGTCCCCGTAAAAATAAAGGTCCACGGAAGTTTCTGTGGCGTTTTTAAATTCATAGAATTTTCCAACGGTGGCGTTCTTGGCGTTTTTGCAAGCCACAAACTGTTTGGCTCCCTTTGGCATTTCCTTAACCCCCTTTCATAGCTTCAAAATAGGCACGGGCCGCCGCTTCCATTGCCTTGCGTTGCTTATCCTGGGGCGGTTCTTCTTTGCTGCCGTCCTTTCCGACTTGGTAAAGGCTTTGGTCCCCTGCTTTTACATAGTTAAGTGACACCATCCTTACGTCCCCATCTTCTACCGGGCCATAGTACATTAACGCTCTGTATTCGTTTATTGTCATGGCTCCACGGTCAAACATGTTTCCGCCTATGGTGTCCCTGGTCTGTAATGTGGCATACTGCAAAAGATTGGCGGTAAACTCAATCTTGTTGCCATATCCAATTTCCCTTGGTGTAAGAAGTTTGTATGTAAACTCATACCCCAACTGGATTGCCACGGGTTCAATGACATTTTCATAAAATGAAATCCATTCCTGGTCTGATAAGGTGGATGTAAGCACCTTTTCATTTACGCCGTAATAGCGGTAAACATTATCCCGTAGGAATGTAATTTGGTTTGTCGGCACGTTGGGGGTCCGTTGGCTGATTTCCTTAAATTCCACGGTACTGTCAATGGCTGCAATGCCCCCGGCGTTGTCGGCGTTCATATAGGCTTCCTGGAAGTCCTTGGCAATCTGTTTCAATTCCTCATTGTCTGCCAGGTTGTTGTATTTCAAATATCCGGCAAGGGCATTGGAACGGTTGACAATGTTCTTTACTGTTTCGCCGGATGTTTCTATGAGGTCCAGGCTTCGCTTTAACTCAATATCCGGGGAAGTGCCCAGGAAACGCTTTTTGTTATACCGGGCCTTTAAGTGTATAACGCACTGATACGGAACCGTGTATGTTTCCCCGTCATAGTCCCAACGGAAACGGAAAAGGATATTGTGCTTGTCATCCTCAAAAATACGAAAACTTTTCGTTGTGATTGGTTGGATGCTTGTTACTCTTGTAAAATCTTCATTCCAAAAAATCACGGAAAAGGAATTGGACGTATATACCAAATCAGATGCAATCCTATACAAAAAATCATAGGTTGACATTTCCGGGCACGGCCTTAATTTCAAAAGCCTTGCCAGGTAATCATTTTTTATAACCATGCCCTTTTCATCCTTTCGGACTACCTGGGGCGTGAGTTTTCCCACGTTCTTTGCAATGGCATCCGCAATGGCTCCAACAATATCATTGTCCCGTAGGGTCCCGGTTGGCACATACTCGCCACGGCTCAATAAAAGCGGTCTGTATTTCGCTCTAAAGGCTCGCATTACATTTGCGATAATTCCCGTAATATTACCCCCTTTCCTCAAAAATAGGTCCATGGAACACATCCATGGACCTATTGTAAATTTATTGGTGTTAAAATTCTGACCCACTTTAAAATCCTGCTGCCGGGCCGTTTTTACGCCGCTTCATTCATTAGTTTTTTACCAATCTCACTGTGATATTTTGATACCATGGTCATTGCATCAAACACGGAAACGGCACCGTCTATTCTCATACGCTTTTCAATCTTTACGGGCTTCATGCGGCTATCATTCATATTGATTTCCACGGCCACGTTGAGGAAATGGGAAGCCAAAAGGGTGTTATCTCCCAGGTTATACTTGCCATCCTTTAAATCTCCCTCAAACTGGTTAAGTATTGGCGTGAGGTTCGTGCCCTGGTAAACATCATCCGTTTGGAACCCGGCCATTTTCAGTTCGTCCACCAGGTACCCGGCACTATAACGGTCATATCCGATTTTTAGCGGACGGATTTTATAAACCTTTACCAGTTCGATAAACCAGCTATACACATCCTTATAGTCCACCTGGTTTTCCCCGGATATTTGCAAAAATCCTTTTTCTTTGTAAAGGTTGTATGGCACATTATCTTCATTCACTGCAATTTCGTAACGCTTCCGTGGCATGTAGAATTTTGTAATGACATTCCACTTGCCATTCTTCCAAATCACAACGGAAGCGGCGGTTAAGTCTGTGGTGCGTGAAAGGTCTATGCCACCAACGCAATAACATCCCCGGTACTCTTCCAGTGAAACCTTAATATCTTCATTAACTGCCCTCATTACATCCCAGTAATCAAGCCATGCAACACTGGAATTTTGTTTGATGTTGCAGTATTTTGTCAAAAACTCCACTTTCTTTGAAAGGGATGCCTTTGCAATCTCTATCTGCTCAATGTAAAATTCCTCTGAAACAGAAACGCCCAGGTTTGGATTGCTCTTTTTCAATTCCTCTATGGTGTCCCATTTCTCTATATCATCAATCATGTAAAGGAATGGTAATATTCTGCTTTCCTTGGAATTGCCTTTGAGGAATGAGGTAGCACGCCGCATAAGTTCATCATAAATTCCATCATTGATATATCCGGCCGTGGATATGGACAAAATAAGGGGCTGCTTTCTTGCACCCAGGGCGGAAGTCATAACCTCATACTGTTTAAGGCCCTGGTCCCCTGGCCAGGCTTCCATTTCGTCATTGACTACCATTTGAGGGTTGAAACCATCCGACTTTTTGGAGTTAAATGCAATCTTTTTAATGCTTGTGTTAAATTCTTTTATGTAAATATCACTTCGGCGTTTCTTGGTAATGCTATCCAGTTCGTCATCCGCCTGGACAATCTGATAAAAGGCATCATAAACAAGTTCTGCCTGGTCCAGTTTAGGGGCCAGGAAGTATAATTTTGCTCCATATTCTCCATCCACATACGCCATGTATGCGGCTATTGCTGCGGAAAACAATGTTTTTCCGTTCTTACGGGCCACCACAATAAAAACCTCTCTGAATTGTCGGTACCCGGTCTTTTTATCCATAATGCCAAAAATGGCACTTACTATGGCCTTTTGCCATAGTTCAAGTTTAAGTAAGTCATTGCGGCCCTCTGAATGATGGCAAAAGTTTTCTATGAAATTGATTGCCTTGTTGGCTTTTTCTTCGTCAAAGTCCCATTTGCCACTATTCAAACCATCCACCAAAATTTCATAGATGGCCTTTATCCACTTTCCAACTGTAACGGTGCCATTTTGGATGGCTTCCCAGTATTGGAAAATATAATTATCCATTTCTTAGGGCTGCCAATCTGCTAATATTTTTCTTTTCTTTCGGCGGCAAATACTCAATAAGTGTGTGAATAATTGCCGTATATTGGCGTGAATATTTTTCATAAATCGTGGCTGACGGGTGGGCTTTTACGAATTTTTGGGAAGCGTTGACCGTTTCCGTTGTAAGGCCCTCTTTTTTCAATTCTTCTTTCGCCTGGAAGCACGCCACTTTTAAAAACGCCGCTTCCTCAATCAGTGAATTTACAAGGTTTTTCTTGTCCTCGTCATCAATTCCGGCGAACATTGGTTGTAAAAATTCTATCTCTTTTTTTATCCTGGCATTTGTCAGTTTATTTACTCTTTTGGTTGCTTTCTTCTCATTTTTCTTTGTATCTTCTGCCATAATTTAACCCCCCCCTCATATGCGTGCGACCTTGCAGAGTTTTTTTGAGGTAACTCCCTCGGTTCTTTTGAGGGGTACATTTTTCGACCACCCCGGGGGGTGTCCTGCTGCATTGGCGGTAATAATCTTCCATCACTTCCAAAACGATAACGGCCATTGGGCTTGGTCTTGTGTTCTTTGTTATGGCAATCCTCACATACCAGTTCCAGGTTGTCCAGGTTCAATGTGACACTGGCATCATGTATGTTTCCAGGCGTTATATATTCTTTGTGGTGGAC
Organism: Lactonifactor longoviformis; assembly: GCF_042848515.1. GTDB lineage: Bacteria > Bacillota > Clostridia > Lachnospirales > Lachnospiraceae > Lactonifactor > Lactonifactor longoviformis. The sequence continues at coordinate 4,426,483 of NZ_AP031453.1, forward strand.
AATCACGCCCGGAACAAATTGCCCTGCTGCCTTGCAGCGTTCACATAACCCATTGGCTCTTTTAATCACGGTCTGCCTGGCTCTCTTCCAGGCTGCCGATTGGTAGAAATCCTTTGCATATTCTTTCACTGCTGCCACCATCCTTTCTTCATGGTCAAAGGCTTATAGGTTTACTGCTACCCATAAGCCCATAATAAAACAAATCTTTTCCACATTCTGACCCACTTACTCTTTGGCCATGTCCTCTGTCCTGCTGCCGCCTGGCAACATGTCCATGGTTTCTGCCACCAGTGTTATAAACTCGGTGCGATACTCATAGAATTGTCTGCGGCCACACACGGCATCCGCTATGTATTCATAAGGCGTATTATAAACAATGCTCTTATAAATCTTCTCCTGCATCTGCTTCCGGGCCTTGCCGCTTTGGATATTTCCGCATGAAGCACACAAGGCATCTTCTACCACTGCCGCCGCCATAATATCAAAGGCACTGGCCGTTTTGGTCTTTATTCTCTTTTTTCTTTTCTCGTTGCCTTGTATAATGCTCCTGGCTATCGTCTTAATATCTGCTTCCAATCGGCTGCCCATGTTGCACGCACCCTTTCACTGTTTATTCTTCGTAAATCTTCTTTGAGGTTTCGGAACGCTCAACCTTAATGCTTTCCTTGGCTATCTTTGAAACCTTGGCCTTTACGCCCTGGCCAACGTCAATGGTAATGCCTTTCATGGCCTTGGCTTCTATGGCATCCACCACGGCAAGCATAATATTAACCACCGCTTCGTCCACGGGCTTTTCTGCATTGCTGCCAAATAATTCCGTGATACGGTTCTTGACTTTCTGCACACGCTCTTTGCTCTCTGCGTATTTCTTGGCCTGGTCACAATCACATTTGCATGTAACCGCTTCATCCACCTGGTCCTGGCTCCACCCGGTAAGTGTGTGGACAATCCTGGCCTGGCCGCAAAATCTACATGTGCCCGTTTGGCTCTCCACGCCATCCGGCATTTCCCTTGGTTCCTCTTCCTGCATTTCTCTCAAATCCGCTTCATCAATTTGGTGCCCACCATCTGTTTTTTTCATTGGCTTATACCCTCTCTTTCTTGGCTTGTTTATATGCTTCCATGGCAACGGTCAAAACTGCTGCCGATTGCTCCACCGTCAATTCCTGGCCCCTTACCAAAAAGGCCAGGTTTTGGTTTATGGTTTCCAACGTATCTTCCAGGCTCAAATTGCCAATGGTCTTTCCGGCTGACAAATCCGCAATGGCTTTGGTAATCGGTCTTTTAAACTGCTCCTGCACTGCTGCCATGTTTTCTTCAATGGTCCGTTCCGCCCTTGTAGGTTCATGCTTCGCACATTCCCGGCACGGTACCTTTGTAAACATCCGCCCCGGCATCTGTACGCCGTCACATTTTCCGGCAATCCACGGGGAAGCCAGGCACTTTTCCAACGGCATCTTTCCCGGTTCCTGCAAATATGCCAGGATTTCCGCCTTTGCATCCTCAAATCCATAAGCCACGGCCGTTTTATATCCCTGCTGCCGCAACATGGCCATAAATGCTTCCTGCTCTTTGGTGGCTTTGTTCTTGCCATACTTCATTTCCAGGTAAAGGCCATGGAAACCATTGCACGGCACTGGCAAAACCACATCCGGCACGCCGGATTTCATCCCGGCCGCCTTTAAAACCGCCCCGTTGGTCCTTTTACCCTCGTTTGGCACATGGTACATGAGTGCCAGGCACGGCAAGGCGTGTAAATTGTTATTGGCCCAGTTGAAAAGGGTTATCTGTTCCGTGGTTTCCCCACGCTTCATGTTTTGCATCTTCATATCCTGGCCCCCTTAATCTTCGTCCAATGCGTATTCACGTTTACGCCGCTTGCAATCTTCCAACATGCGTTCCAAAATGCCCACCTCTTCGTCATTGAGGTATATATAATATTTCTCAATCATTTTAACGGCGTGCAATTTCTTGGCATTGGCTTTTTCCTCTTCCGTGGTGTCGGTATCTGACATATTTTGTGCCGTGGCTTCCTCTTCCCGGCGGTTCTTCTTTTCTTCCACCTGGGCTTTGATTTCCGCACACTTCACATCCTGCCCGGCTGCTGCCTGGGCGGCAATCTCTCTTTGTTCTTCCAGCGGAAGTTGACTTGCATTATAGGCGGCGGTAATTCCCATGGTGCCTTTTTCAAATTCTGCCTTTACTTCCGGCGTGGCTTTGTTGTTGATTGCTTCCAGGGTTCCAATTTTCCCGTCACTCTCTCCCAGGATAGCCACCACAAAATCACGGATGCGTTGGCCCTTTTCAAGAACAATAAGCCCCTCTTTTTTTGCCTGGGTCAAAACCTCTTTCCATTCCCTGGCCTGGTTCATAAGGTCAAAGTCTGTCATTTTACGGTTGAACGTGTTGCCGATAAGTAAGGCAATCCTAAATTCCGTTTCGCTCTTGTATTCCTTATAGCGGCACGGCACATTTTCAAACTGGGTTTTGCCCTCTGCCAGTAACATGCCAATGCTACTGTGGCGGCGGTGGCCGCTTTCCAACCACCATTCCCCGTTTACCCGGCCAATGGTAAGTGGTTGTTGCAATCCGACCAGTTCAATGCTCATGGCCAGTTCTTCCAGTTCGTCCATACTGTACTTGTTGTGTTTCGTCACAACAATGTCCTGGTAATTCAAAGTAATATCCCGGTACCCCTGGTTTTCTTCTGCTGCTGCCCTGGTGGTTCCGTTCACAATGTCCAAAATATTAAATCCCATGGTCTTATCTCCTTTCCCCTGCTACCTGGTGCCCATAAAGGTCCACATATTCCGCAACAAACTTTTTATAGTCCTGGGCGGCTCCGCTTCGGATGTTGTAATGGCAAGGTGTCTGTCTGTAAATCGTGGCATCCTTTACTTTCTTGGAATGTCTGATTTTTTGAACGAATACCGGGAACCCACTGCGATTTCTCAACCAGGCTTCCGCTTCCTCGCTTGTGTCCGTCTTTTCATAGTCCGCAATCAGAACGCCGGAAAGGCATGCCTTTGGGTTCAATGCCCTTATTTGGTTTATCTGCTCCACCAACTCTTCCAGGCCATCCAGTGAATAGGCATCTAAGTACACGGGTATGATTATTTCATCCGTTGCCACCAGGGCGTTTATAACATTCATCCCCAGGTCCGGCGGATTGTCTATAATGCAATAGTCATAATGCCCGGCCACTTCATCCAGGGCCGCCTTGTATCTTTCATGTTGGGCATGTTCCTGGTCTGCCTTAATCTCCAATTCCGCCAACTCCATGAAATAATTACACGGGATAATGTCCATGTTTGGTTCCTTGGTGTCTGCGATATTTCCGGCAATCCGCCCGGTCTTTAAAATCCGGCACGCCTGGGCTTCATGCTCCCGGTCATATACTCCAAACAACTTGGAAGCGTTGCCCTGCTTGTCATTGTCAAATAACAAAACCCTGCTGCCGGGCCGCTTTCTTTTCTTGTCCCCCTCTGCCAATAGTTCCGCAAGGGATGTGGCGGTGGTAGTTTTGCCCACGCCGCCTTTGAGGTTGATTACTGAAATTGTTTTCATGGTCTGTTCTCCTTTCAATTCCGCACCATCCGGGCGTATATGTAAAATGCGGCGTTAATGCCGTTGTATTTAACCTCTGCATCCAGGAATTTATAACCTGGGTAAGCCTTTTCCATCTGCGTTTTCAAAGTTTCGTAGTCCCTGGCCATTCTTTCCACCCTGGATTTCTTGAATTTTGAATAACTGCGTTTTGGTGGGTCCGGCTTTTTGAGGTTCTTTGATGGGCACCACCTTTTTGTCCCGTGCGGATTGTTGGAAATGTATGTTGCCAGGCCCGTGATAATAAAATTGTCATCCGGCTTTATTCTCCGGGTGTTCGGTCTTTCGCATTTTCCCCATAATTCCTCTAACTCGTCACGGTCCACGCCGTCCCCGGTCATCAGAATGTGAAAATGTGGCCTGGTGTTTCCGTCTGCTGCAATGATGTAAATATATTTAATATTTTCCAATCCTGCTTTCTTCCGGCGGTAATTGATGCGTTTTATGAAGTTCCTTACATCCCTTTGGGCTGCATCCATGTTTTCCGGGTAATGGCCATCATCCCACCCAAACGTGGCCCAAATATCCCCTTTCCCAAAATTGATATTGGCCAGGCGTATGAGGTACCGCCTTGCGTTCTTATCGTTCAAATTCTTTTGGGATGGGCGTGTTTCCCTCTTCTTTGCGGTCACTGGCATGTCCTTTTTGTCTTTGAATGACGGGTACACCTGGGCTTCCAGTAATGTTGTACCGCTTTTGATGTTCTCGGACTTGGTTGTGGTGGTTCTGTAAAGGCACTCAACCTTTCCCTCTTTCATCAACCGTTCCAATTCCCATTCCTCTAAGGTGTCACACTGCTTTTGGTATGCTTCCTCATAATCGTAATCATCATAGTATTTTCTTTTCATTGGTCCCCACCTTTATATTCAAACCACCTACCCATCCACCAGGTACCCAATAAACAAAATATATATTTCTATATCATTTTGGGGTTCGTTCATTTGTTAATACCCATTACAAGGACGGGGCGGCGGTGTCGCACCTTTTCAAAAATCAGTCCATAAACTCTTCCTGGGCGTGTCCTGCTGCCGTCACTGCTGCCGCAAGTGCAACCAGGAAGCCCACCGCCAAAATGGCGGCTCCAATCATCAACTTAACAATCATATCCTTTTCCTTTCCTATATATAGGCGAAAACGCTTTATTTTCTCTATATCTTGTGTTATAATATGGGTATTAAGTTCTTACCCGGTTGTTTTAGGTCCCCACCTTTGCAACCGGGTTTCGCTTTTTCTTTATGCTTCCTCTAAATCTCCATACAACTTTTCGTAAATATCCGTTGCATATCTCATTAAAAGGCTCTTGGCTTCCTCTTCCTGGATAGCCTGGCCGTAAGTCTTGCTATAATCTTCCTCATGTGTCAATAACCAGTTTCCTTTTGCTGATTTCCACAATTCGCAATCATACATCCGGCCCACTTCTTTGCCTGGATAGGCGTAACGGGTCCAAATATTATCTATTTGGTACCATTTCTTTACGTCTGCCACCTTTTCCATCTTCTCGGTGTCATATTTCAATCCATTTATTACAAATTGCATCCGGCACCGCCGATTTCCAAACCACGGATGGTTTCATATTTCGCATACAAAATTCCTATGAGTGCATCACGGTGGCCCGGTGTGATAAGCCCCACGGCTTCCTTTTCGTAAATCTTCCCGGTCATATACCCGGCACGAAAATCCAATTCTGCCAGGCTCTTATAACTGGCCATTTCCTTGTCAATGGCCGCCATGATGGCTTTAATTTCTCTTTTCGTGTTCATTTCCTGGGTGTCTGCTGCCAGGTCCGGCACATCAAAGGTGCGTTTTCTTCCGCTTTTGATAAAATCCGGCGTTGTTCTCTGTCTTTCTGTCCCCATAAATACTGCAAGTGCATTTCCCATGTTAAGTTCCTCGCTTTCCTGCTACTGCATTTTGTACTTATCCACAATATCCACAACCTGGTCCATCATTGCTTCCACGGTTTCCACGGTCACGGCCTTGTCATCAATGTAAAAATCTGCATAAATCTTTCTTGTGTCATTGTCCCAACGGGCAATTTGCTCCGGCAACGGCTCATTTACTGCATCAAATACAATTCCCTGGTTTTTGCACCACTCCACTGCTGCGGCCAGGTCCTTGCCGTCCCTGCTTGTCCATAGAATAACTTTGTGCCCCTGGGCTTGCAGCATCTTAACCGCTGCAACCATCTTAGGTTTTGGCTCCACAATCTCCGGGAACCTGGTAACTGCCAGGGTACCGTCAAAATCTACTGCATAAACCGCCATATTACACCGCCTTTCCGTTGGTTCCTGCACTGTCCCCAACGCTCATTTCATATTTCAATAACATGGCTGCTGCCTGGACCATTTCACAAGCGGCATCAATAGCCTGGTTATAAATGGCCATTGGCTTTGTTTCATCATCCAGGAAACATGCAATATCCACGCCTTTTACACGGTCCCACAATACTTTCATGGATGATTTCACGTTTTCCATTGCTTCCTGGGCTTCCTCTACCTCTTCCAACGTCACGGCATAACCCTCATGTGGGCTACTGAATAAAGGAAACTTGGCATTTGCCCGGTTAAGTTCCGCCTGGGCCGCCGCTTCAATCTCTTTTCTTAACTCAATCATTGCCATTGTCGATTCCCTCGCTTTCCGGCTCCTGCTGCCCTGCTGCATCTTCTCTTCCCTGGAAGTTGCTGCCATCCTCACATTCTTTACATGCCTGGGTGGATTTCTTTGCATCTTCCTTGGCGTTTGGCTTATAGTGTCCGCACTCTTCGCAACTCCAACGGTCCGGGTGCTTGCCGTCATCCTCTCCCGGTTCTTCTGCTGCCGGGTGGCGTTTTCCACATCCAAAATCAATACTTGCCGTGATAACAGGCGTTTTCTCCATGGCTTCCATCATGCTCTTAAACATTTCTTCCATTTGGGCGTTGTGTTCTTCCTGGTTCTCTTTAATGGTCTGCAATTCCTCAATGCGGTTGTGTGCCAGGGTGTCAATAAGGCGGTGCAATGATGCGGCCGCACTTTCCACGCCGTTTTCTTTCATCCAGGCTTCAAAGATTGTGACCACCGCCCCGGTAATCTGCTCATATTCTGCATGGAAACCCGTGTTTTCCTCTTCTGCTTCCAGTGTGGCAATGCACTCCGGCTTTTTCCCGGTAATCATTGCCTGGATATAAAAGCCCGGCACTTCTGCTTTTACGGCGTTGGTAATTAAATCCGCCTTGGCCGCTTCACGCATAAGGTTGTAATATTCGTTGTGTTTCATTTCCACGGTGCCGTCTGTTGTAAAACTGTCCATAAATCCCATGTTAAGTTCCTCGCTTTCTTATCTGTAAATTGGTGTTGTGAAATGATAAAGTGGCGGGTCATTTTCCACCGCTTCACGGTTCTTGTAAATCATAAGGGTAAAACGGTCCTGGTCCTCGTCATCCAGGCCACGGTGGGCAACCACTTCAAACCCAAAACGGGAATTTAATTTGGCACCCATAACCCTTTCCTGCAATTTGGCAATCTCCCTGGTGCCCAGGGTCACGCCCTCTTCAAAATACTGCTGCCATCCCTGGAAAGTCTTTTTGAGATATTCCAAAAAATCCGGCTCCACCACGCCATTGATTGGCTGATAGTCTTTTACATTCTCCATCCTCGGTTCCTCGCTTTCTTTGTTTTGGTTTTATTTACCCAGGCACGCCGCCTTTGTATTTTCTTATACCTGGCCAACATGGCCATTACTTTTGGCATGTCTGAAACTTTTATTTCCACTGTCATTTCTGCCATGGCTTCATTCTCCTAAATGTAAATGGTGTAATATAACTGCATCTGCAAATCTGAAAAGGCATATTGCGGCATTTCTTCCGGCTCCATTGGTGCCATCAATCCCCGTTCTCTCCATTGCTTATGCTTTATTTCCGGGACCGCTCGGAATTTGGTAATTACTGCATCCATTTCCGCTTCAATCTGCGGATTGTGAACGATAAGTGCCAGGTGCCCGGTGTATATTGGCTTTCCGTCCTTGAAAATCTGCAATCTGTCCGATTGGTGCAAGATTGCAAGGAAATCTTTTAGGCGTATCATAATGGCCACCCGTACTTTGCCAGGTATATGCACACGCACACAAAGGCGTAAATCATAAGCACGCCCAGGATGCCAAAGAAAATGCGGCGGTTTCGTGGGCTACCATTGCCGCCCAGGCAGTAAATGATTGCTGCCCCTGCAATTCCCATGTATGTAATGCCGCCTATTAAAATTACCAGGGCCAGGATGCCCATAATTAAAATCTGTTGCATGGTTGGTTCCTCGCTTTCTGTTTATCTAAATATTCAATAATCTGTTTTCCCAAAAATTCTGTGTACACTGGTGGTATTGCTTCCGCCAACTCCGCCCTTGTCATCCAATCAATTCCACCCAGGGCAAAACCCCAATACAAAGGAATTTGCTTACTGTTCATGCCCCTTACTCCGCCGGAACCGCATATTGCAATAAATCCATCCTGGCCAAATCCGTTTCCGGCCGTTGGCGTTTTCTTTGCCACTGGTTTTGTGCTTGGTTCCTGCAAATCAATGTTGCTTTCAAAAATCCGCTTCCTCTGCGTATAGATATTTTTGAATTGTGTGCCGGATAAGGAAATGGGGCTTTCCAATGGGGCACCAACAACATTTTCGATTATGTAAGGTTTTCCCAGTTCCCTTAATAATTCCCTGGTCTGTGGTATGAAGTCCGGGTGTTCTCCGTACTTTCCATTATTTCTCCCCTTAGAAAGTGCTTGTGCCTTTGTGTGTGCCTGGCACGGTGGGGATGCGTGGATTGCATCAAACCTGGTCAAATCCTGGGTTTTCAGAAATTCGATTGCATCCATTTGGACAAATTCAAACGGGTAATTTGGTTGGGCAACAATATCAACCCCTAAAACCTCAAATCCTGCCTGGTAATAACCTTGTGCTGCCCCCCCCCCGCTTTGCAAAATAGGTCTAAGATTGTGTACTTTCTTTTCACGTTAAGTTCCTCGCTTTTTTCTTATTCTTCGATAAACACAAGGGCGGAATATTCTACCTCATGGCCCACAGTATCTTTACCCCTCATTTTCGGCACAACCGCCGTTTGATACTGGGTGCATACTTGTTGGAGAAATGGGGCTTTACTATTCCCAAATTCTGTGTTTATCTTCTCTGCCAGGCCATCCGGCGTGGTGTCTTTTAAAATTTTTGCTTTCATATTCTTTCATGTACTCCCGTAACTGCTGCCGGGACGTTGCCACTTTCCTTGTGGGCACTCCTGCGGCATCCAACTTTTCTTTGATTTTCAATAACTCTTCCCGGTAGAACGCTCCCATGCGGCTGCCTTGACTTGTTGTGTAGTCCAACGGCCGTGCATCCACCGCCAACAATTCCCGTAATATCTCCGCCGTGGTGGCTCCATACTGCCGGAATATTCCCGTGGCAATAAATGTTTTCTGCCACACAAACAATTTGAAGCCCAGGGCCTTTTCTACTGCTGCCAGGGTGTTTTCTAAATCCGGCTCATTTATGGGTCTGTAAATCCAATCCATATTCTTGTCCATGCCTGGTTCCTCGCTTTCCCGGTCCTGCTGCCAGGCCGTGTTTATAATGCTCTCTGTGCCACTTCCGCCTGGTAAGGTTCGCCGCCACGCTTCATTTCGTTGTAAATGGTGGCCCGGTGTACTCCTACCGCCTGGGCTACCTCAACAACCTTTGCCCCGGATTTCAACATGCTTTCAATCTTCTGCCTATCCGTGAAATTAAGCCTTTTCGCTCCTTTTCTCATTTCCAACCACCTTTCTTTCGTTTTCTCTGCAAATAAAAAAGAGTGCCACAAGAGTTTAATTCTCTTGTAACACTCACTGATTTTTCCAATAAAAAAATCAAATGCGATAGAGTTATTAACCCTTGTCGCATTTGATTTTACAACTTAGCTATTTTGTCATGGACTTTTTCGATTCTCTGTTTTCCAGACAAATAAGTCCACCGGATGACAACCGATGGACTTATATAGTAACATTTATGGGAATTATTGTCAATATGATATAGCAATTTTTCAATGGGTCTCACCCTAAAAAACCCTCCATAAAATGGAGCAGGACATTGTTATTATACCAAAAGTTTAAGAATGTATCCTCCTGAATCAGTTGGTGCATCTCTCTGCACCAGGCAAAGTCGAAATTGCATAATATCGTAATGATAAGGAAAAAAATCCATACAATTAAAATCCCCTGAACCGCCCCTGCCAGTCCTCCGCCAACCCGGTTAATAGAGCTTAATACAGGCAGCTGCGCTACACTTTCCAGAGCAAAGGACAACAACCGAATCAATATTATAGCCAGAATAAAGGCCAAAACAGCAGCAATCCCCTTTACCAGCATATGCGCTATATACACAGAGAGGTACTCACCAAAAGTACCAACCACTAACTGGCTGTACCCTTCCGCAGTGTTATTCAGCAGTAAACTGTTCTTTAAAGACTCCGGCAGAGGGAGTTCTTCTATGATAGAAGACTGCTTTTCACCATCTCCGTCAATCTCCTCTCCGCCCGTCACATAATTTTCCATTTGTGTCTCACAGATTTCCTGAATTTTATCATAGACAGGGGTCTGTTCCTCCAGGAATTCGCTTACGTGAGGGCTGATAAAAGAAGCCAATATCACAGCAAGCACTACCGAAACCATTGAGATAACCGTTCTGATAAGTCCCCTCCGGAATCCATTGATGATTGTAAATATCAGGAAAGCAAGCACAACTATACTAAGCCAATTCATAACATTTCTCCTGTAGATCTTCCGTTCTTTTCCAATGGGGAACCATTATTTAAACTTTATGGTACTGCTCCCCTTATCCGTCACAAGCATGTACTTATTCATACCCACTTTAAAGATGTCCTTAATGTTCCCCTCATCAATCGTCCCGTTAAACTTCTCTACTCCTTTTAAACTCATAAGGCAGACCTGGTTTTCATTATTCATGATTACCATACCGTCACTCAGCTTAACATTTTTATACTCAATATTAAAATCTCTTTCAAATAAAAGCCTTCCGGAAGTGCTGTACAGTCTCATAGTATATTGCTTGGACTTGTTGCCGCTTTTAAATATGAGGCCCACATGGCTGTCGTCATAAAATGTACTGACAATTTCTTTCTTCACATCTACCTTTGTGGCTTCCTTTGGAATCTGTTTTCCTTTATAGATAGTAAAACCATTGTCACGGAAGGCCAGGGATGTGCTCTCATCCAGATACGCGACCTGGGGAACCAGAATCCCTTCGTATGTATAACCGCTGACTATGTTATCAATCTCATTTTGTCCGGCATTGCCGAAGTTATAATATGCCACGTAACTGGTGGAAACTCCATTTTCAACATATAAATAGGTTACCATAATCAGCTGGCCATTGGGAGATACTGCCAGATCCACCGGGTACCCCGGACTGTCGATTCTGGTCTGGTTTTCCGCTATCACAGTACCGTCAGATGCATAAAAATTAATCCAGGTCTTTTCACCATCTTCAAGAATTGCTGCCACCACACCCTGGCTGGCTACTTTTGCCTTTAATATGGGCAGGGAACTGTCAACTGCGCCAGAGGGCCCATCTTTTGAAAAGATGTACATAGCTGTCCCTTTTTTATCAGCAACTACCGCTGTTTCACCGCAGATATCCACCTGTGGGTCCTGCATCTCATACGTCTGATTCCAGACTACATTCTGTTTGCTGTCCAGCAGAGCGGCTCCGTCGTTCCCATACTTTAGTACAGCCCCGTCCAAATCCACGTAATTTTTAGAAGAGGTGTCTTCCTCCGTAAGAGAAAAAAGTACAGAGTATTTATGGTACACCCTCTTTTGGATCACCAGCGTTATTACCAGAACTACAACCGCAATCACCGCAGCAAGGATGCCGGCTCTCTTCAGCATTCTGATACGGTGTCTTAAAATCTTAGCCTTATAAGCTTCTATATCATTCCCATCCTGTTGTATTCGGGCCGCTTTCTGCGCTTTTGCCTTTTTCCTCTGCCTCTTCCACTTTCTTAACAGGTTTTTCATAGCTATTTCCTTATCCTTATGTATTTTCCGTGTTTGATTTCTTTGAGTACCAGCGCTCTCATTATATCACACTCTTCTACGGTAGTAAAATTATTTGTCCCGGATAAATTGTTTCATCCTCCGACATTCCGTTTGCACTGCAGATTTCAGCTATCTTGGCACTGTTTCCGTAATATTTGTTGCTGATACTTGTCAGCGTATCTCCTCTCTTAATGGTATAGTACTGCGCTGCCGACTGACCGTTGCTTGGCTGGGCAGCATCTGCATTATCAAAGGGCTTTTTGGTATCCTCCGGCACCTGGTGTTCTATAGACTCTGCCTCTTTTTTTGCAGAATCCTCATCCTCCTTGCTCCCCCCCTGGGTTTTATCCTTGGGTTCGTCCTGCGGTTCCTTTCCCTGGCTCTCAGAGGCAAGCCCATTTACCGGGGTCTTTTGTACCACGGGTTCCTTGTCTGTATCTTTTTGACTGTGAGTATCTGCTGCGCTTGCCACTACGTCTTTGGCATCTCTGAGCTTATTATAATTATTAAATAAGCCTGTCCCGACAGCCAGAACACCGATCAGAACACAGGCACTGGCAGCATAGACGAGAGAACCTGCTCTTTTCTGAGGTTTTGCTTCTGCTTTGGCCTCTACCTTTTTGCGGAAGTTTTTCACCGCTTTGTCTTCCACCTTTGCCTCATCCCTGGGCATATTTTCGTTCTGCGATATCAGGTAATTCTGCATGGGTTCATTTTTTTCATAGTAAATATAGAAGCCCAGCTGTCTGGTAAGTTTACTGTTCTCATAACGGTAAAATGCTTCTTCCTTTTCTGTTGGTTCCATGACAAAAAGAACCTTATCGCTTCCCCCAAAATGATCCAGATGTGTCCGGCAAATCACCTCATGGAGCTCCATCGAACATCCGGGAATAGAGAGAAACCATCCGACGATCTCCTGTTCTCCGAAATACTCTTTGTTTTTTTCATACACCTGATTCCAGACATCGTCCGTAAATACCAGATAGTCCTCGCTGATCTCCATATCGGGAAGGGCAATTGCACTCTTAACAAACAGGTAAGATACTCCATCCAGCCAGTTCGTCTGTCCCAGCAGAACCGCAGCCTGTCCTTTGTCTGACTTATCATTTGATAGTCTACTTAGATAAGTGTACGCATAATCTTCAATATATATTTTTTGTGCTTCATTAATTTCTCCTATCTGGCGTATATTGTTAGGAATTCGAAAGTAACCCTCGTTCCCCACTGGCTTTTGTTTTTCTTTCTCATATACAATTTCTATCATGATGTCACCCCTTTGGAGACAGAATAGCACAGCAATCATGCGAATTTTATCGTATCGTGAAAGGCCTGCCTTATTTTTTTACGACGAAAAACGCACATTAAGAATATTCTTCGGGCATCGGGGAAAACTGGAAAAAGAAAGGACGGAATCAGACTATGACTTTTTATATAAACGCAAAGGAACGCCACGCCAGCATTCGACTGGGGACGTCCCTTTTAGACTGTATGAGGACCCATCCCATACCCTGGGACGAAATCATTTTTCTCTGTATCGGAAGCGACAGAATCACAGGAGACAGCCTGGGACCTCTCATCGGACACCAGCTCTCCAAATACCACCTGGACCATGTACAGATATATGGAACCCTGTCCCATCCCGTCCATGCTCTGAACCTGTCAGAAACCGTAGAAAAGATTTCCTGCCGTCACCCCTCCTCCCTTATTGTAGCTATCGATGCTTCCCTGGGCTCTAAGAAGCATCTGGGATTTATTACTGTTGGAAACGGCACCATAGCCCCAGGAGCCGGTGTGCACAAAAAACTGGAGCCGGTGGGGGATGTCTTTATCACTGGAATTGTGAATCTTGCGGGAACCTTTGAACACTTTCTTCTTCAGACTACAAGGCTTTCCACTGTTGTCTCTATGGCTGATGCTATCACTAACGGCATTCTAATGGCTTATTATGAATACTTCTGCGAACGCCCTCTGCCCTTCCTGGAAGTGCGCCAGCCAGAGGAAGAGGGACGCCTTCGCAGCTGGGTAAATACAACTCCGCTGGCTGCATCTGCCTCAGAGCCATACGGAAGGCGGTAATTCTGGTACGTATAATTAGGGCCAAACACTTTTTTAAGAATCCTTTTAAAAAACAAAAAGGTTTTTTTGGGAATCTTTGTATGCGAATAATACCGTCCAATCTCACAGGAACCACAATATTTATCCGTCAGAGTGATAATAAAGGTTTCCCAATGAGTGGGCGGTGTAAGCGTAACCGGCCACATATGCTTTAGAATCATCTCCTTTTCCAGAGGCGTAATCAAAAAATACTTTGCCGCATTGCGAAGCGCCGCCTTGGGATGTGTCATGGCATGGAAATGATCCCCTGTTTTCTCCGTATGCTCTCTCCAGTCATATAAAAAAAGGTCATGGAGCATTCCTGCCCTTGCAGCTGCGCGGTAATCCAGATGAAAGAATCTGCAGATACGGAAATTGTAGTATGCGACATTCAGACAATGCTGGTAGCAGCTGGTCTCGCAGTGATGAGGATAGTCTTTCATCTTAAGCACTGCCGGATGGTGCACAATATCCTTAATACATTCGTAGAATTCTTCATTTCCTTCATCCGTCACCGTATGAGCTTTACTCCTGCTCTTCTTCCTGTGATACATAGTTCCTCTTCTAGTCATTGCTCTATACCCTCCTGAAAAAAGCATGTATCTAATTGCCAACAGATTGTTCAAGAAAAGGGTGCAGCCTTCTGGCTGCACCCCTGAGACTTCAGTATTATTTTATAATATACACAGATTCCTGTAAAGGTCTATGCAAATGCTTTTATGGATTCGTAGATACCCTGTGCGTCTAATCCATATTTCTCTAAAAGTTTTACTGCAGGGCCGGACTCGCCGAACACGTCCTTCACACCAATTCTGAGCATAGGTGTAGGAGCTTTCTCTCCCAGGCATTCAGCGACTGCGCTTCCGAGACCGCCAATGATAGAGTGCTCTTCTACCGTCACTACCTTCCCGGTTTCTTTTGCAGCTGCAACTACAAGTTCCTCGTCCAGAGGTTTGATTGTATGAATGTTAATAACCTTTGCATCAATCCCTTCTGCTGCCAGTTTCTCTGCTGCTTCCAGGGATGCGCTTACGCAAAGACCTGTGGCAATGATAGTAAGATCCTTGCCTTCTCTCAGCGTAACTCCTTTCCCCAGTTCAAATTTATAGTCAGGATTAGAATTGATAACAGGCGCAGCCAGTCTGCCGAAACGAAGATATACGGGACCCACGTGCTCGTAAGCCGCTTCCACTGCCGCTTTTGCTTCAATATCATCGCTTGGATTTACAATTACCATTCCCGGAATGCTTCTCATCAGTGCAATATCCTCATTACACTGATGGGTCGCTCCGTCTTCCCCGACAGAGATACCCGCATGAGTAGCCCCAATTTTTACGTTCAGGTGAGGATATCCTACAGAGTTGCGCACCTGCTCAAAAGCACGTCCGGCAGCAAACATAGCAAAGGTGCTTACAAACGGCACTTTGCCTGTAGTCGCCATACCAGCGGCAATTCCTACCATATTACACTCTGCGATTCCGCAGTCAATATGGCGGTCCGGGAATGCTTTTTTAAAGGTACCTGTCTTGGTAGCTGCAGCTAAGTCAGCATCCAGAACTACTACATTGTCGTGTTTTTCTCCTAATGCCACCAGGGCATTGCCATAGCTTTCTCTTGTTGCAATCTTCTTTACTTCTGACATAACGCTTCACCTACCTTTTCTAAGTCTGCCATTGCCACTGCATACTGCTCATCATTTGGAGCTGCTCCGTGCCAGGATGCCTGATTCTCCATAAAGGATACGCCTTTCCCTTTTACTGTCTTAGCAATTATTGCTGTAGGCATGCCCTTTGTTGCTCTGGCTTCGTCAAATGCCGCTTTAATCTGATCCATATCATTGCCGTCTTCCAGATTAATTACATGGAAATTAAATGCTTCGAACTTTTTGTCGATTGGATAGGGAGAACATACATCCTCAATATCACCGTCGATCTGAAGTCCGTTATTGTCTACAATTACTACCAGGTTGTCCAGTTTTCTGTGGCCGGCAAACATAGCAGCTTCCCATACTTGGCCTTCCTGAACCTCACCGTCTCCCAACAGTGTGTACGTGCGGTAATCGGCACCGCTCATTTTTGCTGATAAAGCCATACCTACTGCGGCAGAAATCCCCTGTCCCAATGAGCCGCTGGACATATCCACTCCGGGAATATGCTTCATATCCGGATGTCCCTGGAGATAAGAACCCAGATGGCGAAGCGTCTTCAGATCCTCAACCGGGAAAAATCCTCTCTGAGCCAGTGTTGAGTAAAGCCCCGGCGCTGTATGGCCTTTGGATAATACAAATCTGTCACGGTCAGCTTTTTTGGGATCTTTGGGATCAATGTTCATCTCTTCAAAATAGAGGTATGTAAAGATATCAGCAGCTGAAAGAGATCCTCCCGGATGTCCAGCCTTTGCAGAATGAACTGCTGTCACGATTCCTTTACGGACTTCATTGGCAGTTTTCTGAAGTTCTAATTTGTTCATTTTTTTCACCTTTTCCTTCTTTAAAATGTGATATATTTATTAAAACAGGGTGCCCTGCTTTATTCCACCTTACTCTCCGAATACTGCGATGTAATCCTTCTGGAATTTTTCAATCCCGGTCGTAGTTAACGGATGTTTTGTCATCTGCTCAATTACTTTATAAGGCACAGTCGCAATATCAGCCCCTGCCAGTGCACACTCAGTTACATGCATGGTGTGACGTACACTCGCAGCAATAATCTGTGTCTTGATCCCTGCCACAGAGAAAATATCTGTTATGGTTCGAATCAATTCTGTTCCGTTTACTGAAATATCATCCAGACGTCCCACAAAGGGAGATACATACGTTGCCCCGGCTCTTGCCGCCAAAAGTGCCTGGTTTGCCGTGAAGATTAATGTAACATTTGTCTTAATCCCCTCTGCGGAAAGAACCTTTACAGCTTTTAAGCCCTCCACTGTCATAGGAATTTTAACTACCATGTTTTTATGAATCTTTGCAATTTCCCTGCCCTCTGTTATCATGCCTTTTGCATCTGTAGTTGTCGCCTTAACTTCCCCGCTGATAGGACCGTCAATGATGGTTGTTATTTCTTTAATTACTTCCTCAAAACTGCGTCCTTCTTTTGCTATTAATGAGGGATTGGTTGTGACTCCGCAGATAACCCCCATATCATTTGCTTTTCTGATATCCTCTACATTTGCAGTATCAATAAAAAACTTCATATACCTGTCTCCTCCTGGTTTTGGAACGCCTCTGATTTACGTCTTCAGTATATCACGTATCAGCAGACGGTCAAGGGGGCGCAGTATTTATTAATAAATAATTTTATTAATAATATTGATTTTTATTAACTTTAATCATCATACGTTTTACATTTACGCCCAAAAATGGCGTTACTTTTGCGTATGACAAAAAAATTATTATTAATAATTTTCCAAAATATATTTAATTAATTATTTTTCCTATGGTGTTTTCTGGCCTTTGCATAGGAAGTTGTCTTTCGGACGATAAGCTTAGGTTCGTATTCTATGTGATAGATACTGGTAGGCTGAATCCCAGAATATGGGTTGTTGGCAGAATTGATTTTTCTTATGATAATGTCACAGGCATCTCTTCCTTTCAGGGGTACAAAATGTTCGATGGTAGTCAGAGACATACGGTGCATACTGGAATAAAATGTATTATCACAGCCAATGACCGAGACGTCTGCGGGCACTTTGTATTTTTGATCCTGCAGGGCATCGATAATTCCAAATGCCATCATATCATTTAGTCCGGCAATTGCAGTGCAGCTAAATTCCCCGGCCAAAAGCTCTCTCGTGAGATTATAGCCCATCTTATACTCTGAATCAATATTCGGAATGATCTTGTCCAAAGCATCGTCCGCAGCTTTAATGATGACATGACCTTTCAGGCCTTCCCGCTCAAACTCACTGACAAATCCCTCCACCCGTTTCGAACGCTGCTGCTGCCGCTTGGTCAGAGGGGGCGTGATAAACGCCACGTCCCGATGTCCCAGATCCAGAAGATGACGGGCCATCAGCCTTCCCACTTTGGTATTGTCCTGGTTGATCGCATCCACTTCTATAGTCTTTTCCCTGTTGCTGATAATAACCAGAGGGATCTGCTGCGCCAGCTCTTCCACCTGCTCCATAAAACTCCTGCTGGGATTACAGGTATAGATTATCCCCTGGGGACGCACCACGGGCATCATCTTCAGATACTGCTCTTCCAGCTTCAGTTCTCTCTGGGTATTGCAGACGAATACCCCATATCCCTTTTCTTTTGCCACTGCCTCAATTCCCTGGAGAAGCATAACATAATAAGGATTCGTTAATGTAGGGCAGAATACAACAATTAGTTTGTGGACTTTGCTGTCACTATGATTCCTTCTTTTTGGAATTACATATCCCATATCTCTGGCAGCCTGCTCCACCCGCTCTATCGTATCCTTGGAAAAGGACACATTGTATTTTTTATTTAATACCATGGAGACCGTAGCCTGTGATACACCGGCCGCCCTGGCTATATCTACAGATGTTACCTTTTTCTTCAATCTATCCCCATCCTTCTACAGCTCTACCCGTCCTTCCAGGGCGCGAAGCAGCGTTACCTCATCAATGTATTCCAGATCTCCTCCCACAGGAACACCGCTTGCTATTCTGGTTACCTTGATTCCCGTAGGTTTAATCAGCTTACTGATATACATGGCTGTGGTTTCCCCCTCCAGACTGGAGTTGGTGGCAATAATTACCTCATCCACATCCTCCTGGAGACGCTGCATCAATTCCTTGAGCTTAATATCATTGGGGCCGATTCCCAGCATAGGAGAAATTGCCCCGTGCAGCACATGATATACACCCTCAAACTTACCTGTTTTTTCATAGGCGGCCAAATCCCTTGTATTTTCCACTACCATAATGGTCTTCTGATCCCGTCTGGGGTTACTGCAGATTGGACAGAGCTCTTTGTCTGTCAGCGTATAACAGCACTTGCAGTACTGTACGTTCCGTCTTGCATCCAGGATGGAGGCAGACAGCTGTTCTACCTGGTCCTTGGGCATATTAATAATATGAAAGGCCAGGCGCTGCGCTGATTTAGCGCCAATGCCCGGCAATCTTGATAGTTGTTCAATTAACTTACTGATATGACTGCTAAAATAGTCCAAGATGTCTCTCCTCTAGAACGGAAGCCCGGACCCTAACCCGCCGGTTAATTTTGACATAGCCTTTGCCGTATCCTCTTCCATCATTCTCAGTGCTTCGTTGGCTGCTGCCATTATCAGATCTTCCAGCATCTCTACATCATCCGGGTCTACAACCTCTTCGTCTAATTTAACCTTCGTGATCACCTTTTTACCGGATACCGTTATCTCCACTGCACCGCCGCCTGCTGCTGCAGTATATTCCTTTTCCTCCAGCATCTTCTGGTTTTCTTCCATCTGCTTCTGCATCTTCTGTGCCTGCTTCATCAGATTGTTCATATTGCCGGGCATTCCCATGCCTCCGGGAAATCCTCCGCGTTTTGCCATCTTATAACCTCCTGTTTACAATCTTTATTCTATTCATAATGGCAGGCAGTGGTTATCTGCCGCCTCTGTCCTCTATCATACCACACTCTAGAAGTCATCTTCAATTACAACATCCATGTGAATCTTATCTTTTAAGATATCATCTACAGAAATCTCTGCCAGCCCGGTACGGGCTTCCTTGCTGTCCCTTTTTATAATCAGTTCAAGCTCTACGGATTTGCCCAGTTTTTTCTGAATAATATTGGATAAAGTGACTGCATTTTCCGGATTATCGATACATGCCTGTGCCAGATAGCTCTGAAACTCCACATAGAGCTTCGGCTCCCCTGTATTTCCATTATATTTGGGAACGGAATTCTGAAGCATCTGGTAAAACAGTCCCGAAGTTTCCCGGATCAGGCTTTTCCAGTTCTGCTTAATATACTGAAGATCCTCCGGGGCGGCCACTGCAGGTTTTATGGGCTTCTTTTCCTCTGCCTCCTCTTCCTGTTTTTGGGGAAGGGCTTCTTTTCCTGATGAAGCAGGCGCCGGAGCCGGTATCCCGTTCTCCATCTTATCCTCCAGGATACGGATACGGTCCAGTACAGAATCCAAATTAGTCTCCATGGCAGGTCTGCACAGCTTGATCAAGGCAATCTCTACCAATACTCTTTTTTGGCTTGCATAACGGATCTGATTGGAAAGCTCAGAGAATACCCGGATATATCTCATCAGAGTATCACTGTCCACCATCCGGCTCTCCTCCTCCAGCAATTTTCTGTTTTCCGTAGATACATCCAGAACATCCTCGATATTTTCAGACGTTTTTACCAGCAGCAGATTGCGCATATACCAGACAAAGTCTGAGACGAACTGTCCCAAATCCCTTCCTCTGGTAATCAGCTCCTCCAGGACCTGGATGGCGCCTGTGACATTGCCCTCCAGTACTTTTCTGAGAAGTTTGCTGAAGACTTCCGTATCCACAGCACCCAGAACATCCAGCACCTTGTCGTAGGTCAGCGTCTCCCCCAGATAAAAGGCGATGCACTGATCCAGAAGACTTAAGGCATCACGCATAGACCCATCTGCCGCCTTGGCAATATAGCGGATTGCCTTATCCTCCACCTCTACCTTTTCCTCTGTCATCAGTTCCTGCAGTCTTGCGGCGATGGTATCGACCGTGATTCTTCTGAAATCATACCGCTGACAACGGGAAAGTATAGTTATAGGAATCTTGTGGGCTTCTGTGGTTGCCAGTATAAAAATAACATAGGAAGGAGGCTCCTCCAACGTCTTTAACAGAGCATTGAAGGCGCCTACCGAAAGCATATGAACCTCGTCAATGATATACACTTTATATCTTCCCTGAGTGGGCCGGTAGGCAACCTCCTCCCGGATTTCTCTGATGTTGTCCACTCCATTATTGGACGCTGCGTCAATTTCTATCACATTCATGGAGGTGCCTGCAGAGATCGCCCTGCAGGTCTCGCATTCATTGCAGGGACTCCCGTCCACAGGATGCTCACAGTTTACTGTCTTCGCCAAAATCTTGGCAATGGTAGTCTTACCGGTTCCTCTGGTTCCGCAGAATAAATATGCATGTCCTATTCTGTCCGCTTTTACTTGATTTTTTAGTGTTGTGACGATATGCTCCTGACCCTTTACATCCTCAAAGGTGTCTGGGCGGAACTTGCGGTAAAGAGCAGTATAGCTCATGAAAATTCTCCTATTCTAATGTCTTTCCAGTCCGGAATTAATCTCCGAAGCTGATCCCAATCCGTTTGGCCTCCTCTATCAGAGGATCGCTGGGGGAAACCATCTTAAGCTTGCCGGCACATTCTTCCAGCGGAACCTTTTTCATCCTTCCGTTTACGATACCAACCATGTACCCATATTCTTCCTTCATGATCAAATCAGCGGCCGCTGAACCAATTCTGGTCGATAATACTCTGTCATACGGACATGGACTTCCCCCTCTCTGGGTATGTCCGGGTACGGTAATTCTGATATCCGCACCGGTTGCTTTTGCTAGCTTGTCGGCAATTTCGTAAGAAACAGAGGGATATTTTCCTGCCTTTTCCTCCATTTTCTTTTTCAGCTCCTTTTTAGATAATTTCGCATCCTCCTTGGAGATTGCCCCTTCTGCCACTGCAAGGATGGTAAATCTCTTTCCCGCCTTGCTCCGCTTGTCGATGGCCTCCACAATTTTCTTATAATCAAAAGGAATTTCCGGAATCAAAATAATGTCCGCTCCGCCGGCAATTCCGGAATGAAGTGTCAGCCATCCCACCTTATGCCCCATTACCTCAACAATAAAAACCCGCCCGTGAGATGCCGCTGTGGTATGAATACAGTCGATGGCTTCCGTCGCAATATTAGCCGCACTCTGAAAACCGAAGGTCATATCCGTTCCCCAGATATCATTGTCAATGGTCTTAGGAAGGTGGAGCACGTTTAATCCTTCCTGTCTCAACAGATTAGCCGTTTTCTGTGACCCGTTTCCCCCGAGAATCACAAGACAGTTTAAACGCAGCTTATGGTAAGTCTGAGTCATAGCCTCAACCTTGTCCAGCCCATTCTCATCCGGCACCCGCATCAGCTTAAACGGCTGTCTGGAAGTACCCAGAATCGTCCCTCCCTGTGTCAGAATCCCTGAAAAGTCCTTGGAAGAGAGCATTCTGTAATTTCCATATATTAATCCTTTGTATCCATCGTCAAATCCATATACCTCTAGTTCGTCCAGGTTACTGCTAAGACCTTTTACCACACCCCGCATGGTAGCATTAAGGGCCTGACAATCTCCGCCGCTGGTCAGTAAGCCAATTCTCTTCATATTGTCACATCCAATCTTTTTAATATGAACCCATTATATAATATTTTATTTTTTATAACAAGGGGAAGGCGGATCTGGCTTATTTTTCTCAAAGCAATTGACAAACATTCAAATTCAATGTATACTATAAGTCCGTGCAGCCGGGGAGTTAGCGGTGCCCTGAACCTGCAATCCGCTACAGCAGGGGTGATGCCAAACTGAGGCTTTTATCTTGTAGAGCTGCCCTCTATAAGTGGCGTTGACGTCTGGGTCTTACGCAACAGAACTCTATGAATCGTGTCAGGTCAGGAATGAAGCAGCACTAAGTAGAATCTTCTGTGTGCCGTAAGGGTGCCTGGGCCGAGTTAACTGTAGAGGTAACGTCTATGGGGTGGAGTCGAAGGGCGGCGCACGTAAAAAATTAATTTGTCTTATATTCAAATCTGCAGCATATATTATCATTCTTTCTTAATAAAATTATTTATTCCCCACTATTATAAGTACATAAGCTCCCCAATGACACGCGGTTCGGAATACATCCTCTTTTTTTCTGATACCCGGATTATACCTACAGCCTTTGAAATTATTTGCACCAGGATTTTGTTATATTTCTGTTATATTCATAATACAATGAACTAACCCTTAACCATTAAGGAGGCAGACAACCATGCAGTCATGGATCATGGAAATTATGAATACTTACGGATATCTGGGCATCGCCCTGTTAATTACCATCGAAAATGTATTCCCCCCCATCCCCTCGGAGGTCATCCTTACCTTTGGCGGCTTTATGACAACCTACACTAAGATGAACATCCTGGGGGTTGTCCTCTCTTCTACCGTAGGCTCTGTGTTCGGCGCTATCATCCTTTATGAGGTGGGGAGCCTGGTGTCTCAGGAGCGGCTGGAAAAAATATTGAGCGGACGGCTGGGACATCTCCTCCACTTCAAACAGGAGGATGTGGGAAAAGCAATACGCTGGTTTGACAGCCAGGGGAATTACACGGTCCTTTTCTGCCGCTGTATCCCAATTGTGAGGAGTCTTATATCTATCCCTGCAGGCATGGCTAAGATGCCTCTTCCCACCTTCCTTTTTCTCACTACCGTCGGCAGCACCATCTGGAACCTGCTTCTTGTCACTCTGGGAGCTATGGCAGGGGCTTCCTGGCAGCGGGTGGTCCTCTATATGAATACTTACTCCGATGTAGCTGTGGCAGTCACAGTGGGCGGACTTTTATTAGGCCTATTTGTTGTTTACCGGAAAAGAAAGAAAAAATAAAGAGGGGGACGGTTCAGGCTGAACACGTCCCTATTTCACTACATCCCCGCGGCTGGTTACGATTCGGTAGCCGATCCGTTCCATCCGCTTTTCCAGCAATACTTTATGTTCAGCCGCCTCCAGCCCGGTACAGGCCTTATTGTTGTAAAGGCTGTACAGCTGTCTCACCGATAAAGGCGACAGATTGGGCATTACCACATTGGCACCGGCCAGAATTCCCAGCTCCCTTCCCTCCGAATGCAGAGTACCCAGAGCCGTAGTCGCAGGGATCAGCGCGTGTGGGAAGAGCAGCCTTAATATAGCTGTGAGATTCAGACACATTGTCAAATCCCCTTCCCTCTCTTCCCGAAAGGGAGTATCTTTGTGGGGAAGAAACGGACCTATGCCGATCATTGCCGGCTGCAGTTTCTGGAGGAATCTCAGATCTTCAATCAGATGCTCCGGAATCTGCCCGGGAGATCCTACCATGAAGCCTGATCCCACCTGATATCCTAATTCCTTTAAGTAAAAAAGGCATTGCTTCCTGTTCTCCAGGCTGAGGGAGGAAGGGTGCAGCTGTCTGTAATGTGTTTCATCTGCAGTCTCATGCCTTAACAGATAGCGATCCGCACCGGCATCATGCAGCTTCTTATAGCTCTCCCTGCTTCTCTCCCCCAGAGACAGAGTAACCGCACAGTCCGGATATTCTTTTTTGATTCCGGTAATGATCCTGCAAAGGCGGTCATCCGTATAATATCCATCCTCCCCTCCCTGAAGAACAAAGGTGCGAAAACCCAGAGCATACCCTTCTTCGCAGCACTCCAGAATCTCATCCTCCCCAATATGGTATCTTGTCAGCTCTCTATTACTTTTACGTATTCCGCAGTAGTAGCAGTCATTCTTGCAGAAATTGGATATCTCTATCAGCCCTCGTATGTAGACGTCTCTGCCATACAATTTCTGCCTTACGCCAGCTGCCGTCTCATAGAGAAAGCTGGTAACCCATTCGTCCCTGCAGGTGATCAGCATCCCTAAAAAATCATCCTCCGCATCCTTTCGTCTAGCCAGCTGAAGGATTCGTTCTCTGTATTGTTCTTCGTTCATAATAACAGCATCTCCCTATCTATCCTCCTGCATCCGGTAGCCCACACCTACCTCTGTAAAGATATACTTTGGCTCTGCAGGGTTTTTCTCCAGCTTTCTACGTATATTAGCCATATTGACCCGGAGAATCTGGTTGTCATCCCCGGCATAGGGACCCCATATTTCTTTCATAATATGATCATAGGTCAAAACCTTTCCCGCATTCTTGGCAAGCAGGGTAATCAGCTTATATTCTATCTGGGTCAGATGAATGCTCTGCCCCTCCAGCATAACAAGCCGTTTTCCAAAATCAATCTCCAACCCTTCTACCTGATATTTTTCGGAGGAATTTCCCGCTTTCGCTTTGTCGTGGTGACGCAGCGCTGTCCTGATCCTGGCCATAAGTTCATCCGTGCCGAAGGGCTTCGTTATGTAGTCATCTGCTCCAAGATCCAATGCTGCCACCTTCTCCTTTTCCTGTGTTCTGGCAGATATTACAACAATGGGAGTTTCTGCCCATTCCCGTACCTGCTTTATAATGTCCAGACCATCCATATCCGGCAGGCCCAGATCCAAAAGGATTACATCCGGGCAGTGGGAAGTGATAGCGCTTAAGGCTTCTTTTCCTGTATAGGCTTTAATCACCTTATAATTTCTGGAATTTAATACGGTTTCTACAAAATCAGCGATGTTTTTCTCATCCTCGATAATCAAAATTAACTCTCTGTGATCCTTCATTTTGCTTCTCCTTCCAATGGAAGAGTAAATATAAATTCGGCCCCATCTGAATGGTTTCTGGCCTCAATGGCTCCCCCATGTGCAGTTATAATACTTTTACATATGGACAGGCCGATCCCCATCCCTTTAGAGGAATCGCTCCCTCTCCCTCTTTCGCTGCTGATGCCGTCAAAGAGATCCGGCAGTTTATCCTCTGCAATTCCGATCCCGTGATCTCTCACCTGGAACAGCACTGTGTCCTTTTCTTTTGTAACAGTAAACTCAATTGGTCTTGTGCTCCCGGAATGCAGCAGTGCATTTTCCAGAAGATTGATAATTACCTGTTCCACCAGTGTGGCGTCCATAGGCACCATCAGGAAATCCTCCGGAATTGTGGTTCGTATCTCTGCTCCCGGGTATCTCTTTTTTAGTCTTATCACGCCCTCAGACACCACTTCCTCCAAAGGCTCCGGGGATTTATTCACCTTTGTATTCCCC
Organism: Lactonifactor longoviformis; assembly: GCF_042848515.1. Lineage (GTDB taxonomy): Bacteria > Bacillota > Clostridia > Lachnospirales > Lachnospiraceae > Lactonifactor > Lactonifactor longoviformis. The sequence goes on from NZ_AP031453.1 coordinate 4,452,087, forward strand.
TCCCGGATTCTCGTCACCGACAGCAGATTCTCCACCATGTGCAGCAGCCAGGTGGCATCTTCCCTGATATGCTGAATCAGCCCCTCTTTTTCCTCCTCCTTTAACGTATCCTTTGCTTCCAGGTACAAATCGCTGGAACCTATCATACTCGTAAGAGGGGTACGGAGATCGTGGGAAACTGCACGCAGAAGATTGGCCCGCATCTTTTCCTTTTCTGTCTCCACCTCCAGCTTTTTCTGTGATTCATAGAGCTTTTTATTCATCTCATCTCTCTCCTCTGCCAGCCTTTTCTGCTCTTTCATACTGGTTGTGGTAGCACTGGTAATAAATGAAATTACCAGCATCCCTATGAACGTAGCCGGATAACCGTCTCTGGTAAAATCGATTTGCCAGAATGGATAGGTAAAAAAGAAATTAACCCCCAGAACGCCTATAAAACAGGATATAATTCCCCAAAAATACCCTGACGTATATCTGGAGATGAGAACAGTTGCCATCATATACACAATTGCCATATTCGTCATACTCTCTGTGGTGTGGTAAAACCAGTAGGCCAGCGCTGTGGCCAGCACAAGCAGAGCCATAGTTACTATAAATTCCTTAAGTCTTTTCATTTCCGGCCGTTTTCCTCCTCATACTTTATACGGCACAATACTTATGCCCGCCCGAAGGGCATGAATTATTCCTTTGGTATCTAACAGTATACCGCAATTTTTTCTGCTTGTAAGCAGGTAATTTTCCATTTTTAACGCTTTCTTTACGGAAGTACTTATTTTATCATGTTATATTGGATTTGCGTAGAATTTTTGGAGAAAATATGGAAAGGAAATAAACACATGAAAACAAGTGACATACTCATCCTCCTGGGAGGGCTTGCCCTCTTCCTATACGGCATGCATATGATGAGCGACGGGTTGGAGGCGGCAGCCGGCAACCGAATGAAACGCATCTTAGAAAAGCTAACTGCCAACCGCTTTCTTGGCATTGCTGTAGGCGCAGGCATAACAGCTGTCATACAGTCTTCCTCCGCCACGACTGTTATGGTAGTCGGTTTTGTCAACTCCCGTCTCATGACGCTCCGTCAGGCTGTCTGGATTATTATGGGAGCCAATATCGGTACAACGATCACAGGCCAGCTTATTGCCCTTGACATCAGTGCTATCGCGCCCCTCATAGCCTTTATCGGCGTCTCCATGGTAGTATTTCTGAAGGGAGAGAAAAATCATCATTTCGGCGCCATTATTGCCGGTCTGGGGGTGCTTTTTATCGGAATGGGAATGATGAGCGACGCTATGATGCCCCTCCGGGATTCTGAGGGATTCATCCATCTGATGACCCAGTTTTCTAACCCGCTTTTGGGAATTCTGGCCGGCGCTCTCTTTACTGCAGTAATCCAGTCCTCCTCAGCCTCTGTGGGAATTCTTCAGGCACTGGCATCCAGCGGTCTGATCGGCCTTTCCAGTTCTGTATATGTTCTGTTTGGGCAGAATATCGGTACCTGCATCACCGCAGTACTGGCCTCTATCGGCACCAACCGGAATGCAAAGAGAACAACCATTATTCATCTGCTGTTTAATACCATTGGAACCGGCATCTTCGTATGTGTCTGCATGCTGACCCCATTTACATCCGTCATGCAGTCACTGACACCGGATAACCCTGCAGCGCAGATTGCAAATGTACATACTCTGTTTAATATAGTCACCACACTGCTGCTGCTTCCCTTCGGCAATTATCTGGCCTCTCTGTCAGAAAAACTGCTTCCGGATAAAGGAGAAGAAGAAGAAGGCGGCCATTCCCTCATGTATCTGCACACCCTTCCCCATGCGGGAGATTACAAAATAGGATGGGCTGCATTGGCTGTTTCCCAGCTCCAGCAGGAAGTCTACCGTATGTTCCAATTTGCCAGAGAAAATGTGCTTCTCAGCTTTGAGTCTGTGGAACACCGCTCCACGAAGAAAATGACTCAGATTCTGGCCAATGAGGAATACCTGGATTATCTGAATATGGAGATATCCAGATACATCTCTACCCTCATGGCACAAGAGATGTCACACAAAGACAGCAAAATCATCAACGGCTATTTTAAAATAGTAGGGAATATCGAGAGGGTGGGAGACCATGCTATGAATATCGCAGAATATGCGGAAATGCTCTGCAATAAAGATCTTAAATTTTCCTCCACAGCCATCCAGGAAATTCAGTCTATGAAAGCAGTGTGCCTGACGACTCTGGATCAGCTTGCCCCACAGAAGTCAGTTTCTCCTCTTCATATTCTGGAGCAGGTGGCCAAATATGAGCAGCAGATCGATGATATCAATGCCCAGTTCCGGCAGAACCAAATCATTCGGATGCAAAACGGAACCTGCCTGGCAGAAACCAGCATTCTTTATTCTGAGATGCTTACGGATTTCGAAAGAATTGGTGATCATGCTTTGAATATTGCCAAAGAATATACAACGATGTGGGAAGGGGAAAGCAAAGAGATGGGCATCGCGGCCACGGAAACCCTTTAATGCTCACATAGAAACAGCCATTCTGCAGTTATTGCCAACTGCTGAGAATGGCTGTTTTTATATTTCCGGGTTCTACTGTCCCACGGCATCCTGCTCTTGGCGCTCCCCTTCCAGACTGGGCTGTCCGATGTAAGCCTCTGCGATATTTACACAAAGGCTTCCCATCCTTTCCATACTGTACAATATAGTTGTAAAGGCTCCCGTAAGCTCTGGGCTGCATTTCCCTTTTTTCAGTCTCTGTACATGGTTCTTCCTGAGTTTATTTTCCTGTATCTGCAGTTCGTCCCTTTGCTGAATCACCTTAAATGCTGCGGCCCGGTTATCGTTCTGCACAGCATCCATAGCGGAGAGAAGCATCCCCTCTATTTTTTCCAGCATACTTTCCATTTCCTTCTCTGCTTCCTTTGAAAACGCATATTCTTTGCCCTCCCGGTTATCCTCCAGGCGCTCTTTTCGTACCTTAGCCACTTCCTGACACCTTTGGCTGATCCTGTCCACATCACAGGCTATATACATCAGGCTGGCCGCCCGCATAGACTGCACCTCTGTGAGTGTACCGCTGGCAAAAAGATTGGAGATAAACTTTTCTATCTGGCCATACAGATGCTCTACAACGCCCCGCCTCTCGCAGACATTTTTCCATACAGCAGCCGTTTTCTGATCCATTGCTTTTCTTGCCTCACTTATCATTTCCTGAACCATATGTGCGCAGCGCACGATCTCCTCATTGGCCAGATGCAGGGCGAATACCGGCTGGCCTGCCATCTTGTCGTCCAGAAACTGGGGCTGGCCTTCTGTGTCAACCACATCCTCTCCCGGCACAATCTTAGTGACAATCTTAACCATCAGCCAGATAAAGGGAATCCACAGAAGCGTATTTGCCACATTAAAGGCTGTGTGGGCATTTGCAATCTGTCTGGAAATCACATCAATCTCATTTCCCTTGGGAGAGATAAACTCCACAAACTTTGCGAACCATGGAATGATCCAGATAAAGAGGAAGCTTCCTGTAATGTTAAATACACTGTGGGCAACTGCTGTCCGCTTTGCATTTTTAGACTGACCTACGGAGGCCAGCAATGCAGTAATTGTTGTTCCGATGTTGTCTCCCAGAAGAATGGGAATCGCACCTGTAAGTCCTATGACACTGGATATGCCGTCAGGTCCCGCCTGGCTGGCAAAATTCTGCAGGACTGCAATCGTGGCACTGCTGCTCTGCACCACAAGGGTCATAACTGTACCCAGAAGGACGCCCAGAACCGGTATGTGAGAAACTTTTGCTATCATATCGGTAAATACAGGGCTGGCAGCCAGAGGTTTCATGACATCCCCCATGGTGGTAATTCCCAGGAATAAAATTCCAAAAGCAAATATGGTCTGCCCTATGTTCTTGGCTTTTTCCTTTTTGCAGAAAAAGAAAATTACAAACCCAATGAAAATAATAGGCCATATGTAATCCGTAATCTTAAAAGCAATAATCTGTGCGGTCATGGTTGTTCCGATATTCGCGCCCAAAATGACAGAAATCGCCTGGGGCAGCTTCATTAATCCTGCACTGACAAATCCAATCACCATTACTGTTGTGGCACTGCTGCTCTGCAGAACCGCAGTCGTCAGAGCTCCGGCCAGCACGCCTACGATAGGATTCTTCGTCAGAATCCCCAGTACATATTTCATTTTCTCCCCTGCAACCTTCTGCAGGCCTTCACTCATCATATTCATTCCATAGATGAATACAGCTAATCCTCCTAACAACCCAAACACTGTCCGCATCGTCTCATTCATATACTTTTTCTCCGTTAACTATCTTTTCTTATCTCTTGTTTACGGTCCAAGTATATTGGTTTTATGTTAAATCTATGTAAAACTTTAGGTAAAATTTAAGTAAATTCTTCCGAAAATCAGCCATTTGACTTTACATAAGGAATCCAGACGGCCGGATTTCAACACCAAAAAAGAGCCTTTAAAAGACTCTCTTTCTGACTTCTCTTATATATTCAGGCGATGTACCGCAGCATCCGCCGATGAGATCCGCCCCGGCTTTTACCAGACGCTCCATGTGTACGGAAAATTCCTCAGCCCCCATCTGATATACCGCATTTCCCTCATCATCAATCACAGGCATTCCGGCATTGGGTTTTGCCAGAACCGGAACCTTTACATTTTTTTTGATATTAGTTACCACCGCTTCCAGCTGATCCGGTCCTACTGAGCAGTTAATCCCTACCGCATCTGCCCCCATCTCTTCCAGGCTTACCACCGCCTCAAGTATATGTCCGCCAAAAAAAAGGCTGCCGTCCGCTTCTACAGTCATAGAACACATAACCGGGAGATCGCAGATTTCATGGGCAGCGTCCAGAACGGCCATTGTCTCCTGAATCCCGATCATAGTCTCGGCCACCAGAAGATCTACCCCTGCTGTACAAAGGCTCCGGATCTGCTGTGCGTATACCTCATACAATTCCTCATAGGGCATCTCCATCTTTCCGGTCGTTGTTATATCACCTGCAACCAGACACCTTGTGCCAACCGCCCCGCGTGTTACTGCTACCAGCTCTCTGTTCATTTCCTCTACCTTATCTTCCAGTCCGTGCCCCTTCAGGCTTACGGCATTGGCTGCAAAGGTAGGAGCATATACAATCTGTGACCCTGCATCTGCATACCCTCTCTGCAATTCTGTCAAAGACTGAGGATTTTGGATTATCCACTCTTCTGTACACACTCCTCTGGGCATCCCTGCCTGAATCAAGTTAGATCCAGTGGCCCCATCCAGAATCACAGGCCTGCGGGCTATTAAATCATTCCATTCCCTTTTTGTCATCCGTCACCTGTTCCTTTCTTTTCTTTGCTTCCCGAAGTTCCTTAAAAAATCCGCTGAGCATCCCGCTGCACTCCTCTTCCAGAACACCTCTCTCAACTTCTGCCTTATGGTTAAATCCGTCCATCTCCAGCAGATTCAGGACAGAACCGGCACATCCGGCCTTAGGATTCATACTTCCGATCACTACCTTATCAATCCTGGCCTGTACAATGGCGCCTGCACACATCTGGCAGGGTTCCAGTGTAACATACATGGTACATCCCTCCAGCCTCCAGTCCCCCAGCTTCCTGCTCGCCTTTCTTATCGCGTTCAGCTCAGCATGGGACAGCGTATTCTTGTCCGTATTCCTTCTGTTATATCCTCTGGCAATAATCCGCCCCTCAGAGACAATCACGCATCCGATAGGCACTTCCCAGAGAGCATACGCCTTTTTTGCCTGGCGTATCGCCTCTTTCATAAACTTTTCCTGTTCTGTCATAAATCGTCCTTTATATTTACTAAAAATATATCATACATTCTAACACGTTCTGATAACTTGGGCAAATAAAAAATACTGCTAAACAGCAAATAAACCAACTGTTTAACAGCATCTTCAGCAGCGGAGACGGTGGGATTCGAACCCACGTGCCGGTTACCCGGCAACTTGATTTCGAGTCAAGCTCGTTATGGCCGCTTCGATACGTCTCCATAATAAATAAGAGTCATCTTCCATTAGTAGTATAAAGCCTGTCCCGTGTTCCGTCAATATTTACTTGCTGTTCTTTTGACAAGTTCCTCAGTTTTTACTCCCAATTCCTTGAGTTCTTGCAGATTCCTGATATTTTTACTATAATATTCATAGCAGAAGTCTGCGTTCATGCATATATGGAAAAGGAGAACAATTATGGCAATTCACGGACTGAACAAAACCACTTTATTAGACTACCCCGGGAAGGTGGCAGCTACTATATTCCTGGGTAACTGCAATTTCCGGTGTCCCTTCTGTCACAACAGCGGTCTGGTACTGTCAGCCGATGACCAGCCCGTACTTCCCAGAGAACAGGTCCTATCCTTTTTAAAAAAACGAAAAGGGATCTTGGACGGTGTCTGCATCACCGGGGGAGAACCCACCATAGATAAGGAATTAATTTCCCTGATTTATGAAATCCACGATCTGGGGTATCCCATAAAACTGGATACCAATGGTTCCCATCCCTGGATTCTGAAAAAGCTGATCCAGAATCGTCTTATTGATATGGTTGCCATGGACATAAAAACAGCTCAGGAATCCTATGACAAAGTATCCGGGATTCCCGGGCTGAATCTGAAGCCGATTATGGAGTCTGTAGATCTCCTAATGACAGGTGCTATTCCCTACGAATTTCGGACTACAGTAGTCCGGGAGCTCCATGATGAAAATGACTTCCGCTCCATAGGACAATGGATTGCCGGCTGTGACGCCTATTATCTCCAGTCCTATAAAGACTCTCCAGAAGTGATACGGCCAGGCTTTACAAGCTATACCCTTCAGGAACTGGAGAATTTCCGCAGGATACTGTCAGAAACCATCCCCCTGGTAGAGATCCGGGGTGTCGATTAAGCGATACCAGTAGCCAAACTGTCCCATCTGGGAAGCAGCGTCTTCTTCCTCCGAAGGCCTTGCGGCCTTAAAATTAGGAAACCCAAACATCACGGCCATAAATTTTTCCTGATGATCATAGATTCCCGGCACTCCCAATATGTATTGTTTTGATTCCTTTTCCCTTGCAAACAGCAGATGATGGTAATTGTAATACCCATGCAAAAGGAAATTATTATTAGCCAGTGCCTGATCCCGTCTGCTGATGCGTTCCAAATCTCTGGGGATTATTTTGTAACACTCCATCATATCCTGGTCGCAGAATGGTTGAAATGCTTCTTTTTCCTCTTTTAGTTGACGGATATCTTCTATCTGCTGTATTTCTTCTATGGTTAATTCAGGGACACTGCCCTCTGTCTCCCCGGGGCCGGCTTCCAATGCCGTTTCATTGACTTCCGGGACAGGGGGCTGCTCCGGCTCCTGAGATGCAGGAACAGCATCCGGCTCCTTTTTCTCTTCCTGTTCCTCTTCCTTTCTGGGTTCCTGGGGACTTTCGTTTATCGGAGGTACTTCCTCCTGAGCGGGTTCCTCTTTATCCATCCACGAGAAGGAGAACTCCTGTATACGTATAGGCACATCATCCCATTCCGTTCCATACATTTTCTGACCCTCTCCCAGAAGGATGATGCCTCCTAAATCTCCAAGCTTATATTTTGTATTTCCTATCTGATCCTCGCTGGTCTGGACTCTGCATTCCAGCTTATCCCCTCTGGGGGCGCAGGTCCCTAAAAATATGGCGCGGCACTCTTTTCCCTCTCTTGCATAAGCATAAATACTGCATTTATCCTGTCCCTGAATGCCCGTAAGGTGAAAGTCCATCTTGCACACGCTGTTTCTGGCTTCAACTTTGATAAATCCTCTATTGCTTCCCTTTTGCTCCTGCATATACTCATACACATAAGCAATAAAACGTTTATATTCTGACACAGCTTCCCTCCATAATTTGTTTCTATTCCATAATATATATGCCGTGAAAGACAAAATAGAACTATCTGTGCCAACTTTACCTCCTAATCAGGGGCTTCATCATCATCCGAAAGAATGAGTCTGGAGGGATCCGCCCGTTTGCTCCCCGGTACTACAATAGTTCCATCTGAAAGAAATGTATTTCCCGCAGGTGTAGTCACACTGTTTTCCTGTGCGTAAAAAGTCCCCTGGGGGATTCTTATCCTGCCGCCTCTGGTAGCATAGGAATATTCATCGGTACTGATAGATATTCTTTCTTCAATCATCACTATGGCAATCTCCAGATAGCGGATATCCGCGGAAAGCCTGAGTCTGTATTCTCCCTCCAGCAGTTCAAAAGACACCTCCGGAACCCCATAAGCACAGTGTATGCTAATATTTTGCCGGGCCTGGACTGTGCCGTCCTCCCTATATAGAGCAATCTCGTAGGTTCCCGGCGATAGATCTGTAAGTAAAAAAACTCCCTCAGAATCTGTGACTGCGCTCAGTGACTCTCCCTGAAATGTCAGTGTCTGACCTGCTGCCGGCACACCGTCTGAATCCCATACCCTGCCTGCCAAATGAAAGCTATTATTGGAAGGATTGGTATCTGCAGGCTGCCTGTCAGCTCCTGCATCCCTACTCCCCGCACGCCGTCCCTGTACATAGCCAGCAATACCAGAGATACTGACAGCCACACATAAAGCTATAATCCATACGCGGGGCGTATTCTGCATGAATGCTCCCTTTCTCATTTGTTTTCCCCCCTTTAGATGGTTAAACCAGCTCAACTTTGCTCCTCTGCCATATGCCGCAGTATACGCTTAAGTTTCGGACCTGTGATTCAATAGGTACACCTTTTACATCTGGGGAAAAAACATTGAAAAATAAAAAAAACCGCCCAAAGGGACGGCAAATTCTGTATGGCAGAGACTGAAATAAAAGGTGTACCTTTTGGAACGGCATCGCATACATCCGCATGATACATAAGGCACCAGGAAATTTGCTAAAGATTGTTTATCTATGGTCTGTTGCTATTATGTTGTTAGAATACTACTATTTTCCTCAAATAGCAATGCGGAAATCAGTTGAATTTTTTGTATAAAAACATTGACATTTGTTATCCCACCCTATATAATATTAGTTGCTGAACATCGAAGCGTGGCTCAGTTTGGTAGAGCGCTGCGTTCGGGACGCAGAGGTCGCGTGTTCGAATCACGTCGCTTCGACTACCTTGGCAGGGGCACCGTAAATTCTTTTTAAGAGTTTACGGTGTTTTTTTCTACAGTAAATTCTACAATAAACATAAGGAAAGAGGATTACGTATGAACCAGCTCCCCGATGCATTCCTATCCAGGATGAAGGAAATGCTGAAAGATGAATATTCTGCTTTTGAAGCAAGCTACAGCCTTCCGAGACAATACGGTCTCCGGGTAAATACATTGAAAATCAGTCCGGAAGAATTTCAAAAAATTTCTCCCTTCCATCTCACTCCAATCCCCTGGGTCCCCAATGGATTCTTTTATTCCGAAGAGGATCGGCCCGCCAGGCACCCCTATTATTACGCCGGACTCTACTATCTGCAGGAACCCAGCGCTATGTCACCTGCATCCAGGCTGGAGATTCAGCCGGGTGACAGGGTTTTGGATCTCTGTGCCGCACCGGGAGGAAAGGCTACGGAACTGGGGGCACGTCTGAGAGGAGAAGGCCTGCTGGCCGCCAATGAGATCAGCAATTCCAGGGCAAAAGCCCTTCTCAAAAATATAGAACTGTTTGGAATTCCCAATTCGTTTGTTCTGAATGAGGCCCCTTATCGTCTAGCGGAGGTATTTCCGGAATACTTTAATAAAATTCTGGTGGACGCCCCCTGCTCCGGTGAGGGAATGTTTCGGAAGGATCCTGCCGTGGCAGGAACCTGGACATCGGAACGTCCCAAGGAATTCGCCAAGCTCCAGAGAGAGATCTTACCGGCTGCCGCTGCTATGCTTTCACCTGGAGGACTGCTCCTGTATTCAACCTGCACCTTTTCTCCGGAAGAAAATGAAGGAGTGGTCTCCTTTCTTCTGGAATCCAATCCAAAGCTTCATCTTCTGCACATGGAGGGGTATGAGGGATTCTCCCAAGGAATACCTGATTGGGGCAATGGGAATCCGGAACTTCTAAAATGTGTCCGCATCTGGCCCCACCGCATGAACGGAGAAGGACATTTTATGGCTCTTTTTCAGAAAGAGGGGAGCTCTTTGAATCATTCAGGGGCGGACGCCAGTCTTCCCCTACGAAAAGAGGATCGCAAAATTCTGGAAGCATTTTTCCAGGACATTGTCATGCCTCTGGATTGGCGCCGTGTTGAAGTGCGTGGTTCCAAGGCATATTACCTTCCCAGCCCCTCCCCTGCAGTGCGCGGTCCCCGTTTTCTTCGCAACGGACTCTGTCTGGGCGAGCTAAAGAAAAACCGCTTTGAGCCTGGCCAGCCTCTGGCTCTGGCCATGAAAAAAAGTCATTATCCCTCTGTTCTTTCCCTTGCACCGGAGGATCCCAGAGTTATCCGCTATCTGAAAGGGGAAACTCTCTCCGTGGAGAGGCATGAGACAAGCCGCCCCGACGGATATCAGCTCGTCTGCATTAAAGACTTCCCTCTAGGATGGGGCAAGCTGGTCAGAGGTGTATTGAAAAACAAATATCCGGCAGGATGGAGGATCCGCTGATCCCGCAGAAATACATTGTGGCAAAGACTTTGCAAACTGTAAGTTTGCATTTGTGAATTTCTGGATTGTTTAGTTTTCATATTATTTGGCATACACTATAAAAAAGGAGTGTGTCTGCCATATGAATAAAAAGCGGGAGCAACAATACAGAGAACTGGGTCTTACAATTGCATATTACAGGAAACTTAGAGGACTTACGCAGATTGAACTGGCAGAGGCTGTTGATTTAAGTCGTACGCATATAAGTAATATTGAAGCACCAAAGGTGAAAACGTCTATCTCTCTGGATAAACTATTTGATATCGCAGATATTCTGGAAGTACCTGTGAAGGATTTTATTTGATTTCCGTTCATAAAAAAGCTGCTGTACACCAATCGGTACAGCAGCTTTTTAATTCTATTACAGTTCCCCAATCGCTTCTGCCGGCTCTTCAGCCATTGCCTGTTCGTATTTTTCAAGTATAATTGATTGGATACGTTCTCTCGTATTGGAGTTGATGGGATGCGCAATGTCTCTGTACTCTCCGTCTGTTGCCTTTCTGCTAGGCATAGCAATAAACAATCCTTTTTCTCCTTCAATCACCTTGATATCATGCACTACAAACTCTTCATCAATTGTAATAGATACTACTGCTTTCATTTTGCCTTCTTTTGCTACTTTTCTCACTCTTACGTCTGTAATGTTCATACCCTAAGCCCCTTTCATAAGCCTTCTCTTTTTTATTGTTAAAGCACGTACCTCTCGTTCTTTTCCACTACTACTTTGATCCCATCTTCTCCGCAGTAGTAGGAATTTGCCCGAATCGTATCACGGCTTTCTACAATACAATTTTCGATATGTGTATTATCCCCCAGATATACATCATTCAAAATTATGGAGTTTTTTATCACACAGTTATTGCCAACAAACACCTTTTTGAAAAGAATAGAATTCTCTACCTCTCCGTTGATAATGCATCCGCTGGATATTAAACTGTTCTTTATCGCAGCTCCGGGATTATATTTTGCCGGGGGCAGATCGTCAATCTTGGACTGAATCTCCGGATACTGGCGGAAGAAATAATTTCTCACCTCCGGTTTCAGAAAGTCCATATTGGTCTTGTAATAAGATTCCACAGAAGATATATTGCTCCAGTAGGTATTTATCTTGTATCCATAGATCCTCTTAAGGTTCTTGTAACGAATAAGTATATCCTTTACGAAGTCGTGCCTGTCCTCCTGGGCACATTTCTCAATCAGCTCAATCAGCTGTCTTCTTCTGATTACATAGATTCCTGTCGAGATTGTATTTGAGTATGAGACCATCGGTTTCTCATCAAATTCTTCGATTCTGCAGTCCTCGTTCATTTTAAGAACTCCGAACCTGCTGGTATCCTCTCCGTTGACGTCTGTACATACCACTGTGACATCCGCCCGCTTTGCAATGTGGTACTCCAATACCTTATTATAGTCCAGCTTATAGATGCCGTCTCCGGATGCGATAACCACATACGGCTCATGACTGTTCTTCAAAAATTGGAGATTCTGGAAAATTGCATCTGCAGTTCCTCTGTACCAATTGCTGTTGTCAGAGGTTATTGTGGGTGTAAATATATAAAGTCCTCCCTGCTTTCTTCCAAAGTCCCACCATTTGGAGGAGCTCAGATGTTCGTTGAGAGATCTTGCGTTATATTGAGTTAATACGGCCACCTTCTGGATATGAGAGTTGGACATATTGCTCAATGCGAAATCAATACTGCGATAGCTTCCTGCAATTGGCATAGCTGCGATTGCCCTTTTATTAGACAGCTCCCTCATCCTGTAATTGTTACCGCCTGCCAGAATTATTCCTATTGCTCTCATGATTCCTCACCGTCCTTTATCAATGTTTCACCGCTCTCAAGGGTGCCGTCCGGATAATCCTCCGGAAGTGTCCTGCCGGAAATTGCTGTATTCTTGCCAACTTTAACATTGGATGGGATCTCGGAATTCTCTCCTATGGTTACCAGACCGAAGGAATATACTTTTGGTTTTACTTTATTCGGTACATCCTCTCCTACTCCGAGGACAACCTCATCCCCAACCTGTACGCACTCTGCAATAATGGATTTATCAATCACGCAGTTCCTGCCCACTGATGACTGCCTCATAATAATAGAATCCTTTACCACAGTACCTCTGCCAATAGTAACCCCTGCACCGATTACAGAGTTATGCACCTCTCCGTAAATCTCGCTGCCCTCGCCGATGATACAGCGATCCACCACGGAATCCTCTGAAATATACTGTGGCGGAATAATGTCCCCCTTCGTATAGATCTTCCAGAATTCTTCGTAGAGGTTAAACTCCGGAATGATGTCAATCAGCTCCATATTCGCTTCCCAGTAAGAGCCGAGTGTACCTACATCTTTCCAATATCCGTTATACTCATAGGCAAACAATCTCTGGCCCTTTTCATGACAATAGGGAAGTATATGCATACCAAAGTCACAATTGCTCTGATCCTTCATAGCGATCAAAGCTTCTTTTAGCACTGGCCAGCTGAATATATAAATACCCATAGAAGCCAGATTACTGCTTGGTTTCTCCGGTTTTTCCTCAAACTCTTTGATTCTGCTGACTTCATCTGTGACCACGATACCAAATCGGCTTGCCTCCTCAATAGGCACCGGCATAGTTGCAATTGTCACATCAGCTTTGTTCGCCTTATGGAAATCCAGCATTACCTCATAATCCATTTTGTAAATGTGATCTCCCGATAAAATCAACACATAATCCGGATTATAGGTCTCCATATAGTCCATATTCTGGAATATCGCATTGGCTGTCCCGGTGTACCACTCACTGTTCGTGCTCTTCTCATATGGGGGCAGCACGGTAACCCCGCCAACATTTCTATCTAAATCCCACGGAATTCCAATACCAATATGGGTATTAAGCCTCAAAGGCTGGTACTGCGTCAATACCCCTACTGTATCAACTCCTGAATTAATACAGTTACTGAGCGGAAAATCAATAATTCTATATTTTCCGCCGAATGCTACCGCAGGTTTTGCAACTTTTGCCGTTAAAACGCCAAGCCTGCTGCCTTGTCCACCTGCAAGCAGCATCGCAATCATCTCTTTCTTAATCATGCAATCACCTCTTGTCCTATATATGATTTCTCTATTATATCATAAAAGCAGAAATTAGTGAACATTTTTAACAAAAATTTAAAACCATATTCTGTCTTTTTGTGACATTTGTTGAGCTTTTTCTTCGGTTTCCCGTTTTTTGTGCATTTTAAACATAGTTATTTCCACCTTTTTCATTGCTATGAATTATTTTCCACGCCTTCATGTTCCAATATATAGAAAGAGAAGAAATCCTTTTCAATTTTGGAAGTTCAGAGTATAATAACTCTAGAGAAAATATATGAAGGAGTATTAATGTACTATGTATCAGATAGATTTTAAAAAACCCATGCACATTCATTTCATCGGCATTGGCGGGATTAGTATGAGCGGGCTTGCAGAGATTCTGCTCCAGGAGGATTTTACCATTACGGGCTCTGATTCCAGGGAGAGCAGCCTCACCAGGCATCTGGAGGAACAGGGGGCCCGTATCTATTACGGACAGCGTGCCTCTAATATAGAAGAAACTACTCAGCTTGTTGTCTACACGGCGGCCATTCATCCGGACAATCCGGAATACACCTGTGCGGCAGAAAGAAAGCTGCCTATGCTGTCAAGGGCTGAGCTTTTAGGACAGATTATGAAGAATTATGATACCCCCATTGCAGTCTCCGGCACTCACGGCAAAACTACCACCACATCCATGATCTCTCACCTGCTCCTTGAGGGAGAACTGGATCCCACGATCTCTGTAGGGGGCATCCTGCCTGCGATCCACGGGAATATCCGTGTGGGGTCCTCGGAGACATTCATCACAGAGGCCTGTGAGTACACGAACAGCTTCCTGAGTTTTTTCCCCAAGATCAGTATCATTTTGAATATTGATGCCGATCATCTTGACTTTTTTAAAGATATTGACGATATCCGCCGTTCTTTCCGCCTGTTTGCAGAAAAGCTTCCTGAGGACGGAACTTTAATCATCAACAGCGATATTCCCAATTACACAGAAATCACAGACGGACTGCCATGCAAAATTATTACCTATGGTCTGGAACAGCAGGGGGATTACACAGCCTCTGCAATTACCTTTGACGAGTTTGCCCATCCGTCCTTTGACTGTCTGTACCAGGGACAGAAGATCGGCCGCTTTACCCTTCAGGTACCGGGCATGCACAATGTATCCAATGCGCTCTCAGCCATTGCCCTTGGGAATAAGCTGGGGCTATCTGCAGACACAATCAAGAAAGGGCTGCTGCACTTTGGAGGCACTGACCGCCGTTTTCAGTACAAAGGTAAGGTAGGAGGGGTAACTGTCATTGACGATTATGCGCATCATCCCACAGAGATACGTGCCACCTTGACCACCGCAAAAAATTATCCCCATAATACCACCTGGTGCGTATTCCAGCCCCACACTTACACGCGGACAAAGGCGCTCATGGATGAATTTGCCGAAGCGCTTACACTGGCGGATAAAGTCATACTGGCAGATATTTATGCGGCAAGAGAAACCGACAACCTTGGAATTTCCTCCAAAACACTCAGGGATAAAATAGCAGATCTCGGTACAGAAGTATATTATTTCCCCACCTTCGATGAAATCGAAAACTTTTTATTAGAAAACTGTACCCACGGAGATTTGTTGATAACTATGGGGGCCGGAGATGTGCTTAAAATCGGGGAAAACCTGCTGGGAATCTAACTTATCCACATTATCCACATGCTTATACACATTTTGTGTGCCCAGGGCATGTGGATTTTTTTGTGCATTTACCTGTTGACATAATTCGACTGCATTTTTTTACAAAATACCACAAAACCCTTGCTTTTTCACCTTTATTGGTTGTAAATAATATTTTTTCTTCTTTTCGTTCCCACACTATCCACATTATCCACATTATTCTTGTGGATTACTCAGACAGTGGCTGTCAAAAAAATGCTTGTTCTCATTTAATGATAAGTATGATATAATCACCGTGAACACGAAAAAAGGATGTGTACACTTATGCGTCAGATTACCATACATAACCGTTCTGCACTTGAGACTACTGTAATCTCTAATATTTTTTTGGACGACTATATGCCTCAGGCTAACGGAGAGTTTGTAAAAATATACCTACATCTGTTAAGGGCAGCCACCGTACCCGATGCGTCGATTACCCTTTCTTCCATTGCGGATACTTTTACCTGTACAGAAAAGGATGTGATCCGTGCCCTGAATTACTGGAAGAAGGCTGGAATCCTGGACATCACACTGGATGAGCAAAAGAATCTTACGGGCATTGTATTTCTGCCCCTGCAGCGACAGGCCGCTGCCTCTGAGCCCCTGGCTGTCCGTGAGGATATCACTGCCCCGGTTGCCGCCACCACAGAACGGGTCCCGGCTGAGAAAATTCCGAAAAAAGCAAAGCTTACCTCTGACAGGGAGAAAAAGCTGAAGGAAAATGATGAGATTAAGCAATTATTGTTTATTGCAGAGCAGTATCTTGGAAAAACTCTGTCTCAGACAGATGTGTCACGAATCTTGTATTTTTATGATGAGCTGCACTTTTCTGCAGATCTCATTGAATACCTTATAGAATACTGTGTCTCCAAGGGGAGTGCCAGTATGCACTACATTGAGGCGGTGGCCCTTGCCTGGGCGAAGAATGATATTACTACTGTGGCTATGGCCAAAAAAGAATCCTCCTCATACCATAAAGATTACTATACTATTCTAAAAGCATTTGGAATTAAAGGGCGCAATCCCATCGAGGCAGAGATCCGCTATATGGATCTCTGGATAAAGGATTATGGATTTACCCTGGATATTATTTCCCAGGCCTGCCAGCGCACTGTGCTTCAGACCAACCAGGCCAGCTTTCCCTATGCAGACAGTATTCTCGCCCGCTGGAAAAGACAAGGTGTACACCACGTCTCGGATATCGAGGTCCTGGACACCCGGCATCAGCAGGCCAAGGCCGATAAGGCAGCATTGCCCCCGCAGGCCAGCACCCGCAAGCCGGCTTCCGGTAATGTTTCGAAGAATAAGTTTAATAATTTTCATCAGCGGGACTATGATGAAGATGAATTAAGTGCATTGGAAAGACAACTATTGAACCAGTAAAGTGAAGGAGACAAAACGTGTCGTTAAAGAACTCTCAATACGATGCCATTATGCGGGAATATAACCGCAGACAGCTGCGCAACAAGCACATACAGGACGAGCACATTGCCGGCGCATATGCCAAAATCCCCCGTTTGGCTGAAATTGATCAGGAAATTGGAGCCCTAAGCCTGAAAAAGGCGCGTCTGCTTTTGGGCGAATCTTCGGGGGAAGAATTTGATCTCCCCGCAGCCATCAAAGCGCTGTCCCGGGAAAGAAAAAATCTCCTGGCTGCCAATGGCTTTCCGCCTGATTACCTGGAGCTTCATTATGACTGCCCCCTATGCCGGGATACGGGATACATGGGCAGTGAAAAATGTACGTGTTTCAAAAAGGCATCTGTAGATCTGCTGTATACACAGTCCAATATTAAGGATATACTAGAAGTAGAGAATTTTGATCATTTTTCCTTTGATTATTATTCCGGGACGCTTGTCAATCCGGCTACCGGGCTTACCTCGCTGGAGACCGCCCATCAGGCCGTGGATAAGGCATGGGATTTCATCAACCGATTTCACAGCAGTTTTGGAAATCTTTTTCTGTACGGGGATACAGGTGTGGGTAAAACCTATTTGTCCCACTGCATCAGCAAAGAATTGATCGATCGGGCATACTGTGTTATGTACTTTTCGGCCTTTGAGCTCTTTGACCTTTTTGCGAAAAACACCTTTTCCAGAAACAGTGAATCTGAAGAGAGGAATGAATATATTTTTGACTGTGATCTGCTTATTATTGACGATCTGGGAACAGAACTAACCAACAGTTTTGTGTCTTCCCAGCTCTTCTTATGTATTAATGAGCGGCTCATCCGCAAAAAGTCAACCATTATCTCCACAAATCTTTCCATAGAAAATTTTCTGGAGACTTATTCGGAGCGAACCTTTTCCCGGATATCCAGCAATTACACTATGATTAAACTTATCGGTAAAGATATCAGAATACAAAAAAAACTTTTAGGAGGAAAGTAAGATGGCACCGAAAGAAAATGCAAACCTGAATACCCTGCCCGTTGGAAGGCTGGGTATTCTGCCGCTGCAAAGCTGTACGAGCCTGGGCCAGAAGGTAGACAATTATCTGGTACGTTGGAGAAAGGAGCGCCAGAATGAGCTGAAATCTACCATAGCTTTTGAGGGGTATGAAAGGGATTCCTATATTATCGCTTCCTCAACCCCGCGTTTCGGTTCCGGGGAGGCCAAGGGCGTCATCAATGAATCCATACGCGGCGATGACTTGTATATTATGGTGGATGTATGTAACTACAGTCTCACCTACTCTCTCTGCGGATATACCAACCGAATGTCACCGGACGATCATTTCCAGGATCTGAAGCGTATTATTGCTGCTGTGGGCGGAAAAGCCCGAAGGGTAAATGTCATTATGCCGTTTCTGTATGAAAGCCGCCAGCACCGCCGGAGCGGACGGGAATCCCTGGACTGTGCCATTGCCTTAAAAGAACTGCTGAACATGGGTGTGGAAAATATTATTACCTTTGATGCCCATGATCCGAGAGTCCAGAACGCCATACCGCTGCATGGCTTTGAGACCGTACGTCCCACTTACCAGTTCCTGAAAGGGTTATTTCGGGTAGAACCGGAGCTTCCTCTGGACAGCGGTCATCTGATGGTCATAAGCCCCGACGCCGGAGGTACGGAAAGGGCTATCTACCTTGCCAATGTGCTGGGCGTGGATATGGGTATGTTCTATAAACGCCGTGACTATGCTCATATCGTAGACGGACGTAATCCCATTGTGGCCCACGAATTTCTGGGAGCCGATGTAAAAGGCAAGAATATGATTATCATTGACGATATGATCTCTTCCGGGGACAGTATGCTGGAGGTAGCCGCCTTGCTGAAGGAGAAAAAGGCCGGTAAGATCTTCATGTGTTCCACCTTTGGACTCTTCACAAATGGTCTGGAGAAGTTTGACAAAGCATATGAGCAGGGACTGTTTGACAGGCTCCTTACAACAAACCTTGTATATCAGACACCTGAACTGCTGGAAAAACCATATTATGTAAACTGTGACATGAGCAAATATATCGCTCTGCTGATAGACACCATCAATCACGATGCCTCCATCAGCAAGCTGTTAGATCCCGTGGAAAGAATCCACAGATTAATGAACCGGCATTGTCAAAACTAAAAAAGGCAAAAAGGGGACGTGTTCTTTTGATAAAGAACACGTCCCCTTTTCGATCCAGGGTGTCCCTTTTGAATACTGCCCTGTCCCTTTTTACAGCCTGACCAGATGATATTCCAGTCCCAGCGCTTCCAGCGCCTCTATCTCTCTTTCCTGGCAGGTAAATATCAGCACCTGCTGTTTATTCTCTGACAGCCATTTCAGCGTGTTTTGGAGCCTCCGGCTGTCGTACATGACAAAAGGTTCATCCAGCAGTACCGGGAGCTCCTCTTCTCTGCACAGAATATCTGAGACTGCCATCCGCAGCGCAAAGTATACCTGCTCTATGGTCCCCCTGCTCAGCTGCTCCAGAGGGGTATAGTGTTCACCGGTATTCAGGTGGATCCGGAATTCATCACTGATGGATATCTGTGTATATCTGCCTCCGGTTAACTGGCCTAATATTTTGGAGGTTTGGTTTTTCAGACGGTTTCCAATCTTGGACTGCATTGTCCGGGAGAGTTCCTGTATTGTGGCAATGGCCAGATCGATCCCCTCTATCTCCTCCTGGAGAGGGGTCATTTCCCCGCTGTGCTTGGCCAGCAGCTCCCGGTATTCTTCCTTCAGATTTTCACAGAAGGTATCCTTTTCTTCCGCCTCTTCCCTGAGATGTTCCAGCTTCCAGTCCAGTTTCTTTTCTTCTTCCTGTATCTCCCCTTCCCCCTCCGGCGCATTGTGCTTTTCCTTCGGGTTCCGGGAACTTTTTTTCAGAAAACGGAACAGAAAACCTATAGTCGCCAGGCCGGCTGCTGTCCCTGTCACTTCTCCTATCATTCCCGGGAGCAGAAGAATGCTCAGAAATATAACCACGGCACCTGCCAGCAGGACGGCCATGCTCCCCCGATGTTCTGCCTGCAAAAACAAAGGCCGATCCTTTTTATCGGCTTTCCCTTCTCCCTGCCTCAGCCCTTCCCTTCTTGTCTCGGCTTCACTGATTTTGGCCTCCAGCTCCGCCCTTTCTTCCTCCAGGAATAAAAGCTTTCCCTTAAGTCCGTTAAGTAGCTCCTCTTGTTTTCTAAGCTCCTCTTTTCTTGCCTGATCAAACTCTCTTTTTTTCTCTTTCAGGGCAGCCACAGCCTTTTCAATATCGATCTGTCCCTCTGTGTCGCTCTGATAATTGGACATATAATTGCGGAGCTCTGCCACGATCCCCTCTCCGGTCTGGTTCTTCAGCTGCCCCACGGATACGGTATTGTCATAAACCACCTGGCTGATATTCCCCAAAAGAATGCCAAGATCCCCATCCTCCACCGACAGCAGCTCGCCGTCGTCCTCGCAGATAAGTTCAGCCCGCTGACTCTCCTTGCTGAAATTCCTGGTCAGCCGAAAGGTTTTCCCCCCGCAGGAAAACCGGATGCCCCCGGCATAGTAGCTGCTGTTCTCCCAGGGTTCAAAACGGCTGTACACGTCATTTCTTGCTGCCCTTCCCCGCATCCTTCGGATACCGAAGAATATTCCCTGGATAAAGGTGTGAAGAGTGCTCTTCCCGCTCTCATTTTCGCCGAAAATAACCGTAATGCCCTCCCCAAAGTCCAGCTCTCTGTTATGCAGTTTGCCAAAGTTTTTTATCCATAAATGTTCTATAATCATACATAATCTCCACCGGCACTTATTCTTCTCCCAAGAGGGCGCGCAGCCCATAGTACAGAGCCTTATTTTCTATAATTGTTCTGTCCTTTTCCATAAAATGCGCCACATACTCGCCAATCAGGCTGCCCCCGTATTTCTCACGGATGGCCTGAAAATCGTAATCCGGCTGGGTATCATCCAATACTTCAACAATATTTCCCAGTTTATACAGATCCGGCAGTACAAATTCCAGATCGGGATCCCGGAACCCTTCCAAAAAAATCTGAAAAATATTGTCCCTTCCATTCTCCTGTATCTCACAGCGTATCTTTGCCTCTACCGACAGCTGCGTGTCTTCCTCGGAAACCGTAATAATCAGCGGAATATAAGATCTGCAGGCAAAAGGCACAAACTGAATGGTGGTTCCAGAACTGCCGCATTCCCCCAAAATATACCCGTGAGGGCCCGTATCATTTCTGTCCAGTGGCTCCAGCGCCCCTGCATATGCGCCCCTGTGGCCCAGAACCTTTCCAGGTTTGTGGATATGCCCCAAAGCCACATAGTCAAACCCTGCTGCCTTCAAAAGTTCCCGGTGGATGGGAATATGGTGTTCGTCTCCTCCGTGGGCCAGAAGTATATTCGTACATCCCTCTGTCCTGACAGGGCGTATGAGATCATAGAGCGGTTCCCGGATCTCCTGGCTGTAGTAGCTCAGCCCATAGATACAAGTATCCAGATCCTCCAGGCAGACTCTTCCGCATTCTCTTCCCCACAGACAATAAACGTTGGGATTCCAGGGAAATCTCTGATAAAAGGAATCCTTTTTGAGATAATCATGGTTTCCTGCCATCAGGATAACCTTTGTATCCGGTATGGTAGAAAAAAGATAATTCACTTCTTTCAGCTCCCTTTTCAGCGGCTGCCGGTGAAATAAATCCCCGGCAATGAGAAGAAGGTCGGCCTCTGCGCGGCCGACCTGACGAATGACTTTCTGAAAGCTTCTCCATATTTCTTTTTCTCTCTCTTCACTCCAGGGATATCCCTTGTCGGGCACTGCCCCCAGATGTACATCTGCAATGTGAATAAATTTCATGTAAAATCACTCATCTCCTAAGCACAATGGCTTATAGCTCACAATTATTAACCGTTCTGGGGAATGGAATCACGTCACGGATATTGCCCATACCAGTCAGATACATCACACAGCGCTCAAACCCAAGTCCAAAGCCCGAATGTCTGGTAGAGCCGTATTTTCTCAAATCCAGGTAAAACTCATAATCTTCCGGTTTTAACCCAAGCTCTTCCATACGGGCAGTAAGCCTATCGTAGGAATCCTCTCTCTGGCTTCCCCCGATAATCTCCCCGATTCCAGGCACCAGACAGTCCATGGCTGCAACTGTTCTGCCGTCCTCGTTCAATTTCATATAGAATGCCTTAATCTCCTTGGGATAATCCGTCACAAAGACAGGACGCTTATATACCTGTTCTGTCAGATACCGCTCATGCTCTGTCTGGAGATCACATCCCCAGGATACTTTATATTCAAATTTGTCGTTAACCTTCTCCAGTATCTCAATTGCCTCTGTATAAGTCACATGGGCAAAATCTGCGTTTACAACCCCCTGAAGGCGCTCCAGCAGCCCTTTATCCACAAAGGAATTAAAGAACTTCATCTCCTCCGGCGCTTCCTCCATAACATAGCGGATGACATATTTGAGCATTGCCTCAGCCAGCGCCATATTATCCTCCAAATCCGCAAATGCCATCTCCGGCTCGATCATCCAGAATTCCGCGGCATGCCTTGTGGTATTCGAATTCTCTGCCCGAAACGTAGGCCCGAAGGTATAAATACTGCGGAAAGCCTGGGCATACGTCTCTCCGTTCAGCTGTCCGCTCACCGTAAGGCTTGTCTCCTTATTAAAGAAGTCCCTGGTGTAGTCGACTTTGCCGTCCTCTGTTCTCGGCAGGTTCTCCAGATCCAGAGTGGTGACACGGAACATCTCCCCTGCGCCCTCACAGTCACTTCCTGTGATCAGAGGCGTGTGCACATAGACAAAGCCTCTCTCCTGGAAAAACTTGTGGATTGCGTAGGCAATCAGAGAGCGCACGCGGAAAACTGCCTGGAATGTGTTTGTCCTGGGGCGCAGATGAGAAATGGTTCTCAGATACTCCAGACTGTGACGTTTCTTCTGAAGAGGATAGTCCGGCGCAGACTCTCCCTCAACAAGAATTTCCCTGGCCTGAATCTCAAAAGGCTGCTTTGCCTGAGGCGTAGCCACAAGAGTTCCCGTTACCAAAATAGCCGCACCTACATTTAATTTAGAAATCTGGGTAAAATTATCCATACTGTCGCTGTATACAATCTGCATTGTCTCAAAAAAACTACCGTCATGAAGTACAATGAATCCGAATGTCTTAGAGTCCCTTACGCTTCGAACCCATCCGCCCAGGGTTACTTCCCGGTCCATGTACTTATCTCTGTCTTTGTAAATATCCTTTACTGTTATAAGATCCATATTCTTACTCCTTTTATAATATTAAGGCGGAGTAAGTTCTCCCTGGCTTACTCCACCTTTTAGTATATCGCATTGCAAATTATGACGCAAGGACTAACATAAAAACTACCATTCCAATTTCCCGGTCTGCCGATACTCCTGATTCATGTCAAAGGCTGTCAGACTGCTCCCATTATAAATATAGATCGTATTGTCTATATAGAGACCTCTGGCATCCCTAAACTCACTATAGTGCTCCTCCTGATTTTCATAGAGAGGCCAGACCAGTTTATTTACAAATCCGGTTCCCTCCTCGTAGGAAAATACACCGTAATATGCGTCGGGATAGTCACCTGAGGAAGAATAGCTTCCTTCTGTATAGGCGAACCCAAAGAGATTCTTTTCCGGATCTATCATAATTGCTTTATAATTATCTGCCACACTGTACTCCGAGACTGTGTTCAGAATCATTTTACTCTTCTCCGTCACATTGGAAGGATCGCTGATATCAAACATAGACAGCTTTAGTCCCAGCTCCTTTCCCGTCTCGGGATCCGCATCCCGGCCGATGCCAAGAAGAAGATTGTCTCCATAGTAATGCAGATACTCTGAAAAACCCGGGATTTTCAGTTCCCCCAGCACCACAGGATTCCGGGGATCCGACAGATCCACAGAGAACAGGGGATCTGTATTTCTGAAGGTTACAAAATATCCCTTCTCCCCCATAAACCGCGCTGATTTTATCTGTTCTCCCTCTGCCAGATTCTCAATCTTACCTGTGACCTCCAGCTTTTGATTCAGGATGTAAAGTCCATTGGTATCCATTCCCCGGGTATCATTGGCAGTGAGAACAAGCCGCAGATTCCCCTCATATTCATCCAGGGAAAAAGAATCATTCAGATACCCATTGAAAGAGGCTGCTGCCTCCGCCTTGATCTTTCCGTCCTTATATGCAAAGCGGACTATCGAAGTTCTGTTCCCGCTCTGGGACCAATCCGGCCGGGTGATATAAATGTTAGAGCTGCTCACATACATCATATCGCTTCCGGCAACCAGTGCCTTGGTATCCTTTACTTTATCGGGCCTTTCTGTATCCACTGAGGTTATTACAATATAGCTGGATATATTCTGTTCCCTGGGCAGATAAATGTCCTCTGCGGGAAGCAGTTCCCCGTTAACCCTGGGGATATACTCCTCCACTGCCTCCGGATCCTCTGTATTATACGGTGAATAGTTGGTAAAGAGATATACATACTGTCCCGATTTTCTGGAGGACTGGTAATACCCCTCCTGGGAAACATGACCAATCTGCCTTACCTTGGTCCGGTCAGAGATATCATACGTATATAAATGTGTGGTTTCCTGTTCCAGAGTATCGTAGGTATTCTTCTCCCTTTCGTAAAGTGCAGTCTCATAATGGGACGTTATCACACTTAACACATCCCCGTCTACATACATCTCCTGTATTCCCTCTCCCGCAGACTCCAGCCGGAGCGAAGATGCCAGTTTCATGTCTCCGCCCTTGGCTTCCACTATCTGAAGCATTCCCTGCCGGGTAAGAAGATAAATGTATTTTCCGTCCGTCTTAATAATATCAGCCTCATCCACTCCTGCTTCCCGCACATTCGTATCAGAATAAGAACTGCCCCCTGCACTGTCTGCGGATGTATCCGCACCGGCTGCCTGGTCATTTGCGGCAGCGCCTGACTCCGGAACAGCTGCGGTATCTGCGGTAGATTCAGACTTTTCCGCAGCATCGGACTTACTCCCCCCGCTGAACCAGTCGGAAATGGTCCCAAGAATTCCCCGGTCCTCCTGATAAGCCTCCGCCTGAGGATACTTTACCGTATCATAGACCTGCCGGTAATCTGCAGCTGAGGCCATTACCTTGTCAACATCCTCTACAGCCGCAATCTCTCCCTCCGCCCCGGCATCGGCTTTCCCGCCGCTGCTGGGAGCCGAGTCTGTGACAGCCTGGGATTCTGACGATTCCATCTTGTTCTTCATATCTCCCGTCTGAGAGCTGACAAACCATGAAAATACGGCCAGTCCTACACACGCGGCAGCTCCTGCGCCTGCCGCCCATCGGCGTATGGCATGCCTTTTCTGTCCCTGTGAGGAGGATTCCAGCTTTCTCTCTATCTTTTCCGGACGGAGTTCTTCCGGTATCTCATCTGCCTGGGCCGACTGACGGATTTTTTCTAATAAATCCAATTCATTCATGTCACCTTCCTCCTTTCTATTCATCCAGATAGCGCTGCATCTTCTCCAGCGCCCGGCTCAACTTTGAGCGTACTGTGTTATGGCTTTTATGTAATATGGCACCGATCTCTTTGCTCTGATAACCGCCGAACACCTTCATGGCAACTATCAGCCTCTCCTCTTCCCCCAGCCGGAAAAAAGCCTCTCTGACCTGCATATTCTCATCCGGATCCGGAGTATACATCTCCAGGGATACCGAGTCTGTCAGTTCCTCCCCTAATTCCACCGGCTTATTCAGATATTCTTTCAGTCTTCTCTTGCACTTATTGGAAAGGATCTTAAATATCCAGCCCCGAAATGCCTCAGCATCCCGGAGGTTATGAATTCCCGCATAGGCGTCCGCCACGGTTTCACTCACAGCGTCTTCTGCGTCCTGGGGATTTCTCAATGTATACAGAGCCATATGATACATATCCTGATAAACCATCTCATACAAACCGGCGAAAGCTTTGGGATCCCTTTCCCTTGCTTTTCGGGCCAATTCACCGTATTCTCCCATCTCCTCACCTCTCATCCATGGATTTCACCTTCACTGGTACCCTGCTTCAGATGCTGATCTGAAGTTCGAATTCATAGATACAGTGTCCGCCATACTTCCTTTTGTTGCATCTGAAATCTATTTTATCTCTCAATAACAGGAAACCCGCATAGAAAGGGCGGTGCCGTCGCACCTCAGCTGCTTCGGCACCGCCCCCGGCGGATCTCCCGCTCTGCGTCCGGAAACCTTGCCTGTAATGCAAATGTACCCCGGATGCAAAGTTATATTTATTTTAAGTTCTCCGGATTCAGTCCCTCCAGCTCCGGCACTACAAATCTTCCGTCCTTGCGGATCAGCACATCGTCAAAATAAATCTCACCCCCGCCATATTCCGGCCTCTGAATCAGTACCATATCCCAATGGATGGATGACTCATTTCCGTTAGGCGCCTCATCGTAGCAGTTTCCCGGCGTAAAATGGATAGAACCCTGTATTTTCTCATCAAACAGAATATCCTTCATGGGCTCCAAAATATAAGGATTCACCCCGATGGCAAACTCTCCGATATATCTGGCCCCTTCATCCGTGTCGAAGACCTGGTTAATTCTTGTGGTATCATTGGCTGCTGCCTCCACAATCTTTCCGTCCCTGAAGGTAAGCCTCACATTTTCGAACACAAAGCCCTGATACGGAGAAGGCGTATTGTAAGTGATGGTCCCGTTCACAGAATCTCTCACCGGTGCCGTATATACCTCCCCGTCGGGAATATTGCAGGTTCCGCTGCAGGGAACCGCCGGGATATCCTTGATCGAGAAGGTAAGATCTGTCCCCGGAGATACCAGGCGGACCCGGTCAGTCCGGTTCATATACTCTACCAGCGGTTTCATAGCCTCTTCCATTCTGGAGTAATCCAGCGTACACACATCAAAATAAAAATCCTCAAAAGCTTCCCTGCTGGTATTGGCCAGCTGGGCCATAGAGGCATTGGGATAACGGAGCACTACCCACTTTGTATGGGGCACTCTGATCTCATGGTGAACCGGAGTGGAATAATACTGTTCATACAGCTTCATATTCTCCGGCGGCACATCTGACAGCTCAGATACGTTGTCACTGCCTCTTACTCCGATATAGCAGTCCATATTTGACATTTCCAGAGCATCCACCTTTGCCATCAGCTCCATCTGTTCCTTTGCAGCAGAGAGAAGAATCTCTCTCTGAAGGCGGGGATCCGTATAGTGTACAAACGGAATTCCCTTGGCGGCATATACTTCTTTCACCAGCTGTCTGGCCAGCTCCCCGGTCTCCTCTCCGATATAGTGGATATAAACCTTTTCATTCTCCTGTACCCGACAGGAATACTGTACCAGCCCTCTGGCCAGTTTTTTTAATCTCTCGTCCATCGCGTCCTCCTGTTACTGATTAATCTATGGATTCTATATAACTGATAAATACGTTGCCTGCACTCTGGAACAGCTCAGTGCTGTCATTCAGACCATAGGGGTAGGTTTCCTGGGTAACAGGATTGTAAAGAATCGTGTTATAGGGGTCGTATCCTATGATGAGAACAGATTCTGTATCTGAGATCTTAGCGATAACCGGGCGGGAGGCGCTCACCTCATAGAGGATACTCTGCAGGGAACAGCCGGTGAGATTAAGCACAGTGCCGGAACCGCCCAGCCCTTCTGCAAGAGCGTCAGTATCCAGTTCTCCTGTTTTAAATACCTCCGGTATATCTCCCAGCTCTATCGTAACCCTTGTTTTCAGGTTTCCTCTTTCCCACACATACTGCTGCGCACGGTTCAGAACCACCCCGGTTTGTTCATCTGCCCTTACTATGGCCTCATTTGGCCTGGTGAAAATACTGTCCAGCTTTCCTTTCGCATACACATAGTATGCCTGACCGTCTTCCGTCTTTTCAACTTCCATATTTAGAGTCCGGTTTTCCTGGCTTTCCATCATCTTTGAAACCATTACCAGGGGATTCTTATCCCTGATACTGGTGCTGAAATTCAGCCGTATCTGCATTCCCTGCCGCTCTGTCACTTTGGCATTCACGGTGATTGCCTTCTCCTCCTGCTGCACATTGTTCATAATGTGGTCGCTGTTAATCTGCACATAAGCTCCGTCCTGCCAGTTAGCCCTGGAGAGCTCAATCAGACCCTGCTGCAGAGTTATCCCCAGGATATACACCCCATCCTGCTGGTAATTCTTTACCAGGGTGCCGTCAAAACTTTCAATCCTAACCTCATTCATAGCAAACTGAATATTTCCGGTTGCATCCGTAAGGATATCCGGCTCATTGGCAATTCCGTAAACCAGATCCTCATTGATAAATCCTACCGCTCTCAGCCTGGTTCCCTCTGCTGCGGCAATCGTTCTGGTTTCCCCTGACTCAAAATCTATCTCCGTAATCTGTGTTGTATTATTTGCATCATTTCCCTCCATCCAGGCAGCGTGAGCGTTTGTCGCCGAAACATAGAACCCATCCTTGGGAATTCCGGATTTCAGCACCTCGTATTCCTTACTCTGCGTGTCAAACCGGTACAGACTGCCCTCAAGAAGGAGATACAGCTGATCCTGAGTACTGATATAGGATAGCTTCTCCAGATCCTTCCTTAAAAATTCATAGGACTGCGTGGTTGGAAGAAAGAATTTCTCTTCCAATACATTCTGATCGTTGCTGTAATGATAGACGCCTGTCCCCACAACACCTTCATGGCTGCCCCTGCTCATATAACCGTACAGCACAAAATCCACATCACCAGTCTCGCCCACACGGATAATCTTCATATTATAGGCAGTACTTTCATATCGGATATCGGATTCTCCGTCCTCTCTGAAACTGAGTATTCTCGTAAGCTTATTGGCCGTCTTATTATAACTCCAAAGCTCTCCCTCCTGAACAAAAGCCACAATGTCTGCATTTTGGTTCGTCACATGCTGTACCTCTTTGGAGGCCACGCCCAGATTAATCCCATCCTTAGTTATCACGGGCAGATTCCCGTCAAACACCTGCCTTGCAGAACGCTCAAAGTCAAGAAGCATCACCCTGGCCTGCGTATACCGCATCCTGTAAAAATCTGTCACATGGTATAGCTCCTGGTTCCCCTCCTCATCCTTGGATGAAATCATATACTCAATAGAAATGCTCCCGGTAGTCTCATTAATGTCCTTAATGGTTGGAATTCCTTTCCGGTACAGCTGAGGCTCCAGTTTTCCCCAACTCACCATATCATTGGTAGACTTAATATTTACCTCCGTATAGCTTTGACTGTTCATAGAGCTGTCCGTCTCCAGGTATTTGGTCAATTCTGACTGGGAACTCTTATCCAGACACAGCTGGTAAAACGTCTCCGCAAATTCCAGATATTTGTCGGTATTCAGCCCTGCTCTTTGTATCAGCCTGGTATAATAATACACTGTCTCCTTATCTGTCTCCACCGCAAATCTCAGAGAATATTCCTGGTTCATCCGGATGGGCTGCTGTATGGCAAACGTAGCCTTCTGCGTATTTTCCTCTTTTGAGAATGATTTTATCTTTGCATTCTCTACCACCTTACTGCCGTCTGAGGTACGCACCTCGTAGGCCACACTTTTAATCTTGTGACCGAAGGGAGTAATTGCCAGCGTAATCTCTTTATCCGTATCAATGGGGGTCAGACTGTCCCGCATAAAGTCCACCTGCATCTCCTGCTTATATCCCAGCAGCTGATTCAGCTCATTGCCGTCAATCTCCATCGACAGCACGGGCAGGCTGGCAGGCTCCAAATCTGTTTTATTGTCCGTTGTCTGTTTGTTCATTCTGCTGCTTATGACCAGTACGGCAACTACAAACACAGCAGCCAAAATGCCAATCTTAGTAAGAATTCGCTTCATCTTCGGCCTCCTCTCCTGCACACAGCAAATGCTCCAGAGTGGGCCTGGCATGGAAGAATTCCATACATTCCCGGTATTGGTTCCCCTGTTTATTTCCCTTAGAGCGCTTTACCGCCCGGATCAGCAGGTTCTTGGGGGTATGTTCCATATCGATAAACTCCAGTATCTGCGTATCGTACCCCTGGCTCTCAAGGATTTTGGCCCTGAGTCCGTCGGTGAGGATCGCAGCAAAGCGCTCCTTCAAAATCCCGTAAGAAAATACCGGTTCCAGTATTTCATTGGATATCTGGGCGTTTAGCTCATGCTGACAGCAGGGAACTGACAAAATGACAGAGGCATCCCATGCTACCGCTTTGGCCAATGCGTAATCCGTGGCAGTATCGCAGGCATGCAGGGTCACAACCATGTCCACCCGGCCGGTCCCTTGGTAGGAAGCAATATCCCCCTGCAGAAACTGGAGTTTCTCATACCCATATTTTCTGGCCAGGCCGCTGCAGGTCTCTATCACATCCGCCTTCAGATCCAGACCTATAATCTTTACATCATACCCTTTTAATTCCCTCAGGTAATGATACATGGCAAAGGTCAGATAAGATTTCCCGCAGCCGAAATCCAGGACTGTAATCTCTCTCTCCCGGTCAAGCTCCGGAAGGACATCCTCAATAAATTCCAGGAAACGATTCAGCTGCTTAAATTTATCGTATTTGGGTTTGAGTATCCTGCCCTCCTGATTCATAACCCCCAAGTCTATTAAAAACGGTACAGGAATTCCTTCCCGGAGAAGATATTTCTTTCTGCGGTTATGCTCCAGGGAACTCTCCTGTTTGCTGCAGGAGCCCTGCCTCCCCTTCACCTGGATCGTCATTTTCCCTTTTTTGCTCACCAGTACGTTTCCCCGGGCACTGCTGCTCTCCATCTGGAGCTGCCGGAACTGCCCTTCCATCTTCTGCTGTACATAGGAAATCAATTCTTCCTTCCTATAATTATGGTGCAGCTCCTTTTGTCCCAGAGACTCAGACACCTGGTACTTCAGCTGGCCTTTCAACATAACCGGACGTATCTTAATCTTACGAATCCCTTCTTTACTCCTTGGACCGCTGATCGTCATCTGATGCAGCCCCTGTTCCACATATCTATTTAAAAATTCTATTAAATCTGTCATATAATAATCTCCATCTGCGAGAGTTTGTCCTATTGTCACTTCAGAAGAACCGTGAGAAAAACTCACGGCTCATTCATGATATTATTGTAAAGGTTTTAAAGATAAACCACAAGACCCAATATTCCTAAAAATAACGTCTGCATCTGCGTCTTCTGCAGCGTCTTCTGTACACTTCGTTAAAGAATAAAACCTGTACCAGTTCCCTCAGCGCCCGATCTGTAATTTCCTGCGTCTGCATTTTTTCAGCCATATCTTTTTCAATCTTCTTTATCTTCTCCTGGCCATATCCCGGATCCTCTGGCATATCCTCTTCCGGCTCCTCCTCAGGCATTTTATCTTCCTCATACCTTTTATTTTCTTCATATATTTTATCTTCCCCGGGTACCTTCTCCCTTTCCAGCTCTCTTCTCAGCCGTTCCGGAAGCTCTATAGGTATTACTTTCTCTTCTTCCTTCTGTATCTTTTCCAGTTCCATCATTTCCAATCGTGCATTTTCTTCTTTTACCTGGCTGTAGATGTGATCACACATTTGATTCATCATAAACCGGTCCGGATATTCATCGTATATCATACTTCCTTCATATTCTATCTTATCGCAGGCATCTTCCACGAATTTCTGTACCATAGCTGCATTCTTTGGGTAATAGGATTTCATTTTTTCCATCTCTTGTTCCAGCATCCATTCCTGGTCATACATATCAGCATACGGATACGTCATATAAAATGGTAATGGTTTTTCGTAATACACTGTTTTCCCCTTAAAAAATAATTATATTTTACTATATATAGTATAGTCCCTGGGAATACTTTGTGCTATAATTGGGCTGGGAGAAATTTATATTATTTATTTCATGTATATGAAAATTTTTTGGGAGGATGAAAATGAATGAACTAAAGAGCAAGGACTTCTGGAAGGACCAGCTGATCATCACCATCGGCGTGTTCCTTTATGTAGTTCCGTACAACCTCATAACCACTCCGATGCATTTATACAGTGGTTATCTCACGGGTATTGCGCAGATTGCGAGGACACTCTTATCAGATTACGCACACATTAAGATGACCTTCGACTGGACAGGTATTATCCTGTATTTGATCAATATACCGTTGTTTGTTCTGGCGTTTAAAACGCTGGGCAGAACTTTTTTCTACAAGACAATCATTAATGTTACGGTGATGACTATCTTTTTCTCCATCATCCCGGTATCTGCAGAACCCTTAGTCAGCGATCCCATGGCAGGCTGTCTGGTAGCCGGTGTTGTCAGTGGATTCGGGGGCGGTATTATTCTCCGTTACGGCGGTTCCTGCGGCGGTATGGATATTGTAGGTATGTATGCCACGAAGAAAAATCCCAATTTCAGCGTGGGCAAAATTACCATGATGATGGCTGCAGTTATCTTTACGATATGCGCCTTCCTTTATAATATTGAAACCGTTATTTTTTCGGCAATTTTTACAATTATTTGCTCCCTTGCTCTGGACAAAACACATTTCCAGAATATCAAAATGTCCGCAACAATCTTCACCAAGAATATTGATGTGGGACCCATTATCACCCATGACCTGGGCCGGGGCGCCAACACCTGGCGGGGAGAGGGTACATATACGCACCAGGATACCTACGTATTTATGACTATCATCTCTAAATATGAGATGGGTCAGCTGAAGCGGAAGGTACGGGAGATCGATCCCAAGGCCTTTATCGTATTCCAGCAGGTTACAGAGGTATCCGGCAATTACGAGTCACGGCTGTAAGACCACTCTAAAATTAAATACAAAGCGTTTGCAGATCCCATCCGCAAACGTAAATGACATCCTCACCGGAGTCTATGTTGTAAGACATCAGAGACTCTGGAGAGGATGTTTTTTTGTCGCTCAAGTTCTCATTCCGCCTCCTTATGTGCAGACATTTAGGCTGTTGTCCGAAAAAATAAAACATCTGCCCAATTAACGAAATTTGCATTTACAGAAAAGGGTTTTCTGCAAAATGAATCTGACCAAAAGTACGTGTTTGGTTAATTTTAGGCGAATATATAAGAATCCGATTATAATTATTGAATAAAGGACTGAAAAGAATCGAAGGGGGGCGATGCAGGTGCTGATCATATGGCATATGAGTTATTACTCACTCCAGGAATCATGTACAGCCAGCTGAGAGCTGAACCAAACCCCGTTAATTTAACGGTACTACTTAAAAGAGGAGGTTAAAATGAATAACGAAGTAAATATTGTTTTAGATCCAAAGAAAAAGAGGCTGGTAATCCTCGCCTCCATTATTATGTATTTCAATTACATGTTTGCAAACATGGGCTGCGGCCTGACTCTTCCCAGGCTCTTAGGCGGACTTAATGCCATGGATATTTACGCTACTGTACTGGTGTTCAGCTCTGTAGGCCTTATGATTGCCTCCCCGGTGTCTGGAAAGCTTGGTGATACCTTGGGCCGTAAATGGATCACCATCTTTTCTTTGGCCGGCTTCCTAATCTGTGCAGCGATTACAGGTTTGTCCCCCAACGGCTGGATTCTCATGGTATTCTGGGCACTCACCGGAATCTGCGGCGGCTTCTTTGTCTCTGCCTCCTTTTCTATGATTGCAGACGTTACCACCATTGAGGAAAGGCCCAAGTTCATCGGCTACCTGGCAACTGCTGCGGCAGTAGGACAGCTTGTCGGCCCTCTTCTCGCCGGGGTACTGGCGGACAACGGTTTGGTACGGGGACCGTTTTTTGTGGGAATTCCCCTTGGCATCGTGGTTATCTGCCTCTATGCCTCCTGTTATCCGCATGTAAAGCTGGGAGTTGTCTCTGAAAATAATAAAATTGATATCTTGGGGCTTCTCCTTCTGGTAGTCAGCATCTGCTCCATTGTATTTTTCCTGAATTTTGGAAATGTTATTTTCCCAAGAACTTCCCCTATTGGTATTGCCCTTTTAATCCTGGGGATCGTAGGCTTCATTGCTCTGATCGTATTTGAATACAATGCAAAGAACCCGGTAGTTTCCGTAAGACTTTTTAAATACAAAGAGTTCCGCATTGCCTGGATTTGTCACTTTCTATATACCATGTACATAGTAGTGGTAAGCGGTTATCTTGTTCTGTTCGGACAGAATGTAATGAAAGTATCGGTAACTGTAAGCTCTACCTTTGCCATGCCCCAGACCATTTGCAGCGCCGTGCTTGCTTCCTTTGTGGGCTTGTACATATCCAAGAGCGCTAAGAACTACAAGAAGATCTATATCTTCATGGGGATTTGCGGAGCCATACCGCTTCTGGCATGGGCCTTTTTCCTGACACCCAGCTCATCGGTTATCCTTATCTATATTACAACACTGATAGGCGGTGCGGGATACGCCTGTGATCAGGTAGTGAACACCCCCTACCTTCAGTCCACCATGCCAAAGGAAAACTATGGGGCTGCCCAGGGAATGCTGATCTTCGCCGGTTCTGCCGCAGGAACCGTGTGCGGTGCTGTGTCGGGCGTAATCCTGAACAGTGACGCACCTCTGGAAGAGTCTCTTACCAAGATCTTTCTGATCTTCGGTGTCTGCCTGTTCCTTGTCTTTATTATCGGCCTGACATCCGTGAAGACACGCGCAGCAGCTAAGGAATAAATTTTCCGGGAGCTGCGAATCCAGATTTTAACAGCCTATGAATGGGTCATGATTCATGATATAATTCTTATATATCAAAAGAATCATGGCCCATTTTAGGAGGTAGCTTATGGATACGGCTAAGAAAGAGTTTATTAAAAAACAGTTTCTGGTTGGGGTAGGTGCCATCATCTTTGTACTCCCCTACAACCTGCTTATCACCCCCATGCATTTATACAGCGGCAACTTCACCGGTATCGCCCAGATCCTCCGGACTCTGCTGGTGGATTATGCCCATGTGGCCCTGCCCAGGGGGTTCGACATTACTGGTATTATCTTATTTCTTATAAATATTCCCCTGCTCACTCTGGCATTCCTCAAGCTGGGCAAGTTTTTCTTTGTAAAAACAGTAATTACTACTGCCCTGATCTCCCTGTTCTTCTCTCTGATTCCGGTTCCCGCGGAACCCATAATCAGCGATCCCCTGACCGCCTGTCTCATCGGCGGTGTTGTGGCCGGCTTCGGCGCAGGCATGATCCTCCGGGAAGGAAGCTCCGGCGGCGGACTGGATATCCTGGGTATGTATTTCGCCCAAAAAAGACCTAATTTCAGCGTGGGCAAGGTAGTAGTCATCGTGGCAATCTTTGTATTTACCACCTGCCTGTTTCTCTATGACTTCGAAGTTGTGGTATATTCCGCTATCTTCACCTTCACCAGCTCCTTTGCCCTGGATCGGTTCCATTATCAGACCGTAAAGGTAAGCGCATTTATTGTAACCTCCAACCCGGAGGTGGCAAATGTCATAACCCAGGATCTCAGCCGCGGAGGCACCGAGTGGACCGGACAGGGAGTATACAGTCATACAAAAATGCATGTGTATATGACCGTACTCTCCAAATATGAGGTCAATAAACTGAGACGGAAGGTCCATGCACTGGATCCTCATTCCTTTATAGCATTTCAGACAGTGTCAGCAATAGAAGGGTATTTTCAGCCGCATCTGTAAAAATGATGGGTTTTGTGTATGTGAAGTTCGAGGTTATATAGTCGGCGGACGGAGTGTCGCAGACGTCAAGGGAAGGGTATCGCAGACGGACGGATATAGAAGGGAGCACCGGGGAGACAGGGCCAGGGGGTAGGAAAAGGTCAGCTCGAGGCTCCGTTCCCCTTAGCTAAGCCCTACCAGCTGCTAAGCTCGTCAGGAGAGCCTTCCTCGCTAATCAGCTGGTGGACTGGATCTTCGGCTCACTCCGCTTAACCTCCCTGACCTTTTCCTACCCCCTGGCCCTGTCTCCCCGGTGCTCCCTTCTATATCCTGGCTGAGACTCCCTTCACATTCACGGAAAACGGGTGGGGAAGGTCGTGAGTTGTATACTTTACACTTTGTTATCATTTTTGTTAGCTCAATGTCTCTGGTGAACCTGCCCCCTGGAACTTTCCCATACCCAGGTGAGAGGAATTCTGCGGCGGCGGGCTGGAAGAGCTGGGGGAGGGAGGGCTGTGGTCCGCGGACGATTCCGCAGGAGTGAATAGAGAGTCTTAGGCAAAACCGGGATTCCCGCAGGAGATTTTTTCGGCAGTCCGGGCCGAAAAAAAGTGAGCATGGGCAGAGAATGCACATCAAGCATTCTTTGACCATACGAACGGTGCTCCGGCGGGGATTCCGGTTTTGCCTTAGACTATCTTCGCGACGGAGGTGTCCCCGGACCCCAGCCCTCCCTCCTCCGGCTCTTCCAGCCCGCCGCCGCGGGATTCCTCTCACCGTCCCCCAGCCACCCCATACCTTCCGACTGAAAGATCTAATGCATCAGAGGTCAAACTCTAAATTGACATTAAAAAAGGATCCGCCGCCCTTTCAAGCAGCAGATCCTCTAACCAGCAAAGCCAAAGATATTCTATCAATACCCTCTCTCTTTGTAATGATGCGCCTCTTCCAGCATCATATCTTTCACCTTCATCAGACG
Source organism: Lactonifactor longoviformis (assembly GCF_042848515.1). Lineage (GTDB taxonomy): Bacteria > Bacillota > Clostridia > Lachnospirales > Lachnospiraceae > Lactonifactor > Lactonifactor longoviformis. Next base: position 4,488,508 of record NZ_AP031453.1, read on the forward strand.
AATCTGAGTACTTCTCTCATTCTCATCCAACTTCATGGTAATATACTTTATATTCTTTCTGGTCTCCGGAATGATTACATGTTCCAGAGCATTTACTCTACGGCGGGTTTTTTCTATCTCAGCCGCCATCAGCTGACAAGCCTTTTCACATTCTGCAAGCCGTAACATATCGGGCAGTATGTCTGCCAGAGACTTCACCGCGTCGTCCAGATCCCCGGAGGTAAAGGCAAAGCCGTAAGAATAGATGTCATTGTCATCGGCTGTCCTGGTCTTATATTCAAAGACCGGGACATCAACACTCATAACATTTTTCTTTGAGCCTTCCAGATACACCTCCTGTTTGGGAGCCATCAGAGCTGTGTTTAAGATCTCCTCAGACATACCTGCTCTTGCAATGACAAAGTTCTTATTTGCGGAAAGGATGCCGGCTTCTACTTTTTGGCGCAAGGCCATATTTTCCCTAACCAAATCCATGAACTGACGCATTAACTCATCACGCTTATCTTTCAAAAGCTTATGGCCTTTGGTTGCGGTGACAAGTTTTTTCTTTAACTTGGTCAGCTCCATACGGGTTGGATTCACCTGGGTAGATGCCACACAATCACCTCTTTCTTAGTAGTTCCTGAAACATTAGAATTTACCGTAGTACTCATCTAAGAACTTGTCATCAATACGTTTCAGTTCGCTTCTCGGCAGAATGGAGAGCAATTTCCAGCCGATACGGAGAGTTTCCTCAATATCCCGGTTGGACATATACCCCTGTGATACATATTCTTCCTCAAATGCATCAGCAAACTTGGCATAGATAAGGTCCATGTCAGAGAGGGCAGCCTCACCCAGAATAACCATAAGCTCTTTGGCGTCCTTGCCTCGGGCATATGCAGCAAACAGCTGATTCATGGTGTTGGCATGATCGGCACGTGTTTTCCCTTCACCGATACCTTTATCCTTCAGACGTGACAGAGAGGGGAGTACGTCGATAGGCGGCGTAATACCTTTTCTGTATAATTCACGGCTTAAGATGATCTGTCCCTCTGTGATGTATCCCGTTAAGTCAGGGATGGGATGTGTCTTATCATCTTCAGGCATAGAAAGAATTGGTATCATAGTGATACTTCCGTTCTTTCCTTTCTGTCTCCCTGCTCTTTCATATAATGAGGCAAGGTCAGTGTACATGTATCCCGGATATCCACGGCGTCCCGGAACCTCTTTACGGGCTGCGGAAACCTCACGGAGCGCATCTGCGTAGTTAGTGATATCTGTCAGGATAACCAAAACATGCATATCTTTTTCAAAAGCTAAATATTCTGCTGCAGTAAGGGCCATACGTGGAGTCGCGATACGCTCTACCGCAGGGTCATTTGCCAGATTTATAAAGAGAACGGTACGGTCAATGGCACCTGTCTCCTTAAAACTCTCAATGAAGAAGTTGGATTCCTCAAAGGTGATACCCATAGCTGCAAATACAACGGCGAACTGTTCACCTGATCCGCGAACCTTGGCCTGTCTGGCAATCTGTGCTGCCAGATTGGCATGGGGAAGACCAGATGCTGAGAAGATAGGCAGCTTCTGACCACGAACCAGGGTATTCAGACCGTCAATAGCAGATACACCTGTCTGGATAAACTCTTCAGGATAGCTTCTGGCCGCGGGATTCATGGGGAGACCGTTGATATCTCTTCTCTCATCCGGGAGAATTTCAGGTCCGTCATCAATCGGGCGTCCCAGACCGTCAAATACACGGCCCAGCATGTCGCCGGATACCCCCAGCTCCATGCTTCGTCCCAAAAATCTTACTTTACTGTTAGACAGGTTGATACCTGTAGAACTCTCAAACAGCTGTACCAGCGCATTGCTTCCGTCAATTTCCAGTACCTTGCAGCGGCGTGTTTCTCCGCTGGCCAGTTCAATCTCACCCAACTCATCGAAGTGTACATTCTCTACACCCTGCACCAGCATCAGAGGACCTGCAACTTCTTGTATGGTTCTATACTCTTTTGGCATTAGAAGTCCTCCTTCCCTAATACATTAGCGATCTCTGTAACCAGTTCATCGCTGATTTTCTTATATTCTTCCTCCAGATTGTTCTCCAGAGTGTATTTAAAACGTCCGATTTTTTCACGTACCTCCATGCTGATAAGCTTCTGCACGGACGCACCCTTTTCCAGCGCGTCTACTGACTGCTCGTAGAACGCAATTACCAGATTCATCATCAGGTATTGTTTTCTCAGGGATGTGTACGTATCAACCTCATGGAAGGAGTTCTGGTGCAGGAAGTCTTCACGGATAGATCTTGCAGCTTCCATTTTCAAACGGTCAGAAGGTGACAGGGCATCCATACCTACCATCTTAACGATTTCTTCCAGTTCTGCCTCATCCTGAAGAAGACCCATCAGTTTCTGACGGTTGCTCATCCAGTCAGCCGCAACTTCCTCATTAAACCAGTGCTCCATATTATCCACATACAGAGAATAACTGGTCAGCCAGTTAATAGCCGGGAAGTGGCGTTTTGCAGCCAGAGATGCATCCAGTCCCCAGAATACCTTAACAATACGCAGAGTTGCCTGAGATACAGGTTCGGAAATATCACCTCCGGGAGGCGATACAGCACCGATAACAGACAGTGCGCCTTCTCTCTGATCCTTACCCAGAGAGATTACATGTCCGGCCCTCTCATAGAACTGGGCCAGACGGCTTCCCAGATAAGCCGGGTAGCCTTCTTCACCGGGCATTTCCTCCAGACGTCCTGACATCTCACGGAGAGCCTCAGCCCAGCGGGATGTAGAGTCGGCCATAAGAGCCACGGAATATCCCATATCACGGAAATACTCAGCAATGGTAATACCTGTATAGATGGAAGCCTCACGGGCGGCAACAGGCATATCAGAGGTATTTGCAATCAAAACGGTTCTCTCCATCAGAGACTGGCCCGTCTTGGGATCCTTCAGTTCAGGGAACTCGTTCAGAACGTCGGTCATCTCATTTCCACGCTCACCGCACCCGATATAAACTACAATGTCAGCCTCCGCCCATTTTGCCAGCTGATGCTGAATCACTGTCTTGCCGCTTCCGAAAGGACCGGGAACGGCAGCTACACCGCCTTTTGCAATGGGGAAGAAGGTATCCACCACACGCTGTCCGGTTACCAGAGGCATCTCCGGAGGAAGCTTTTTCAGATAGGGACGGCCCTTACGAACCGGCCACTTCTGCATCATAGTAAGCTCTTTGTCTCCGTCAGCCGTCTCGATGGTGGCAACCACCTCTTCTACGGTAAATTCACCTGCTTTTATATCTTTTACTTTACCTTTTATCCCATAGGGAACCATGATTTTTTGTGTTACAACAATGGTTTCCTGAACCGTACCCAGCACATCCCCGGCTTCAACCTCATCCCCCGGTTTTGCAACTGGAACAAATGTCCACTTTTTATCTCTCTTCAGGGAAGCAACCTCAACACCGCGCTTTAAGCTGTTTCCTGAAATCTTCATAATATCATCCAATGGACGCTGGATACCATCATAGATACTGGCAATAAGCCCAGGACCTAATTCTACAGACATGGGAACCTCCATAGACTCCACCGGTTCTCCCGGTCCTAAGCCTGAAGTTTCCTCATATACCTGAATAGATGCCTGATCTCCGTGCATCTCGATGATCTCCCCGATCAGACGCTGATTACTTACACGAACCACGTCATACATGTTCGCGTCTCTCATACCCTCGGCAATAACCAGCGGCCCTGCTACTTTTTTAATCGTACCTCTACTCATTGGGACGAATCACCCACCTTTCTAATTATTACTGAACAGAATATCGGAACCAACGGCCTGTTCTACAGATTTCTTCACGTTCTCGATGCCTTCTCCTGTGTTCCCGTTCACCCCGGGAATAAGGATAATTGCCGGCATTACCTGGTCCTGATACTTTTCTATTTCCTGTCTAATCTCAGCCGCAAGTACCTCTGTAATATAGATGATTCCATATCCGTTGCCTGCCAACTGGTTCAATTTTTCTCCGGCTTCCTTAGGGGCTGTTACTGGAAATGTATCAAGTCCCAAGGTTGCAAAGCCGTAGATACTGTCATAGTCGCCAACTACTGCAATCTTATACATACATTTCCCTTACCCTTTCTCGGATGGAATCCACAGGCAAATCATTTTGTTTTCCTGTGAGAACGATTCGCACCGTCTTAATCTCATTCTCTCTCGCGATGGCATAGGCGAAAATAGGTCCTACGGAATCGGAGTTATATTTCTGAGGCTTGATGGTCTCAATGATACGGTTATCGCACCAGCGCTCAAAGGCGGAGGTTGACTCCTCCAGGGCCTTTGCCCCTGCGGCATATACGGTGCCGGAAAGGTATTCCTGGATCGCTTCCATACTGCTGCCCGCAGCACGGATCAGATCATTCACACTGATGGTACTGCAGTCTGCCATCGCCCGTTTCATAAATTCTGCTGTTTTCGCGGTTTTCTGCGCACGTACGGCAATCTTAATGTCTGCTACCGCTACCACAGATTCGGCATAATCCCGGATAATATCATCCTCTGCTGCCTTCCCTGCCGCATAGATAGCATCCAATGCCGCTTTATCCACAATTACATCGCATAACTGTCCGTCTCTGGTATGGAGAAGCGTGTCATATGCATCCTGCGCCGCTCTTACCATACTCTGGGGCAAACGCCCAAAATCTTTTTCCCGGATGATTTCCATCATCTGTTCCCCGGAAATCGGGCTGTCCTCATAAAAGATATGTGCGTTCGTCTCTGACGTGCACACCTCTTTGATGGCCGCTTTCAGGTTGTGAAAGAGGTTCGGATAAAAAAGCACATCAAACATGGACATATCCGGAGCAAGCTCCCTGACCGTCTCCCAGGCTTTTTCCCTTTCCCTGGACAGTATCGATTCAGCGTCTCTGGGTGTGTCATCATCTCCCCATCCCTTTTCCAGCAAATAGTCCAGACACTCCTCATAGGTAGTGCAGGCCAGAAGCTGTTCAATGGTGGATGCGGAAAACAGATGCACCTCCAACGCACGTGTTCGCGCAACCGCATAGGTAAAATCTATATCAGACATGTATAATCCTCCTTTTTACGGTTCTGCGCTTATACAAATAATACTTCATGTACTTTATCTGAAAGTCTGTCTCTCTCCGCATCAAAGATGGCTTTGAAAGTACAATTCTCTTCGATTCCGCCATAAGCAAGTACAAACCCGCCTTCTATCTTCTTGCCTTCCTTAGAAAGGGTCAGCTTGCCGCCTTTTGCTTCTGCGACAGCATCTATATCTCTCTTAAAGCTTTCCGGCATTTTTTCCAGATCGGCAGATGAAAAATAAATCTCTCCTTCCTGGGGCAGGACATATTTCTCCAGCATCTTTTTCAGCATGCCAAAATATTCTGCCTCATCCATAGACTTAAGCATCTCGAATGCTCTATCCAGAACTTCAGATATCATCTCCTGTTTTGCTTCCAGCACTGCTGTCCTCTTTTTCAGGTCACAGGAAGATTTTACCCTGTCCTTATAGTTAGCGATATCTGCTTCAGACTTTTTGGAGATACGCTCAGCTGTTTTTTCTGCTTCCTCTCTGGCTGCAGCCAGAATCTCTTCAGCTTTCGCGTTAGCATCTTTGATTTTTTCGTCGGCGGAGTTTTTTGCTTCTTCCAGAATCTGGTTTTTCATTTTTTCTAATCCAGTCATTCTCAAGCTCTCCTTTTACTTAGTTTGTAACGAAATAAATTAAACCTGAATAGCACTTACTACAAGGATCGTAATCAGCAGAGCCAGGATGGCATATGTCTCAACCATGGCCGGGAAAAGCATTGCTTTACCAAACTGCTCAGGTTTCTTAGCAACAACGCCGATAGCTCCGGCGGCTGCTTTTCCCTGATATTTACCGGAAACAAGACCTACGATACCGATTGGCAGACAGGCAGCCAGAATCAGCAGTCCGGTCTGTACAGATACTTCAGCCATAGATCCGCCTAATAAACCAATTTTAGATAATACGATAAAACCAACCAGCAGACCATAGATACCCTGTGTACCGGGCAGAAGCTGCAGAATCAGAACCTTGGCAAATTTACTTGGATCTTCTGAAATAACACCGGCTGCCGCCTGACCTGCAATACCAACTCCCATGGATGATCCCGCACCTGCAAGAAATACTGCTGCTGCCGCACCCAGTAATGCATAAACAATTCCTATATACTCGCTCATAGATAAGTTTCCTCCTTAATATCAACATATTTTGTATCTGAGTGAAATGGTTCAAATTCTTTTCCGCCGCCTGAGTAGAACTTACCGAAGAATTCTACAAACTGCAGACGGTTTGTGTGCACATAGGCACCCAGCATATTAATAGCCATACTGAAAATGTGTCCGAAGATAAATACGATTATAAATAATATCGCTCCGAATACACTCTTTCCGCCCATGCTTCCCATCTGGTTTACTACGGAAGCAATTACTCCGGTTGCAAGGCCAAGTGCCAGCAGACGGGAGTAGGACAATACGTCGCTTAACCAGCCGGTAATATTGTATAAGTCATAGGCCCCAAGTCCCAGTCTCAGAGCAAAGTTCTTGGAAGAACGCCCGGACATGAACAGAATACCGATTGCGCCTATGATTGCCAATACCTTGCCAAGCATGTTCACAGCAGCCGGGAATACCAGCTGTGTTCCGATGATAGATGCAAAGATTGCACTTGGGATCAGCATGATCAAAAGTCCTGCCAACAGGAACACCCAGAGTACCACATCACAGAAGAAATCCAGGTATGCCTTGTCTCTGAGAAGCATATACCCTTTGATTCCCAGGCCGGTAAATAAGTGAATCAGACCAAAGATCATTGCAAAAATCAATAACTTCATCGGATCATTGAGGGGAACGAACCAAAGCGCAGGTATCACTACATCCTTCTCAAAGAATACCCTTGCGATTACCGTTACCACATCTCCGAAGTAGCCTCCGAATAATACACCCCAGACTATGGTAGATATACCGCAGTACATAAACAGGCTCAGATTCTTATACATACCTCTGGACATGCGGGGATATTTTTTCAGCAATACAAAACATACCACTGAAATAATTAAACCGTACGCAGCATCGGATAACATCATTCCAAAAAAGATAATATAAAATATAGACATTATTCCCGTGGGATCAACATCACCCTTGGCAGGCAGTCCGTAAGAATCCAGGACGCCCTCAACTGCCTGTGATACTTTATTATTCTTGAGCAGAACAGGTGCTTCCTCATCCTCCTTCACGTCCTCAACGTCAAGAGTACAGTCGAATCGTTCACCAATTTCCTTCTCAAGAGCCGGAACTACCTTTGCCGGCACAAAGCCTCCAAGCAGGAATGTTTTTTTAGACTGAGGCAGGGTACCCAGTACCTCATATTTTTCCGCCCTCACCCGGAAATAGTCGGATACCTGGCGGAATTCACTCCTCGCTGCCGCATATTCGGCAATCTTTGCCTCAGTTTCGCTTATTTCTTTATTCAGTTTTTCAATTTTCTCTTCCAGTTTCTGCTTATATACACTAGGTATATCTCTTGACTTTACGGATAATCTGGCAAATCCACCTGTCCGCAGGGCATTTTCTACTTCCTGCGCCTCATTCTTCAGGCAGATTGCTGCAATGTAGGCGACATCCTTATCAGCGGAAACTACGGAAACATCTACGGCATCAACTTCCGGCGCCTGTTCAGCCAAAACAGCATAGACCTGATCCAGGGTCAAGGCCCCCGAGATGGTGCCTATTAAAACAGCCGTCCTGGAGGTTCCTTCAAAATTCATAGGAATATCCAGAGGCAGCCACGGCGTTATTGCCTCAATCTGGTTTTCCAGCTTCAAAATCGTAGAACGTTTCTCCGCGATCTCTTTATTCATAGAGACCAGTTTTCCTGCTTTTTCCAGGATTTTTCCTTTGTCTTCCAGTAATTTCTCGTAGGATTCCCTGTCAATCAGAGCTTTACCTTCAAGACTGGATAACATGGATTTCTTTTCCGGCACATAAAGGTCTAACACATCCAGAGCCTGATCCGCAACCTGAGCTCTCTTCTCAAAAACCGCCCTGGAGCTGGCTGTATTCAGCTTTTCCAGACCTTCTTCATCCTCCAGTACAGGGGTAATCTCCATAATCCCCATGGACTGAATCTTTTCCAGAATCGCCTTCCGGTCTTTTTTCAGCGCGCAGATACTTACTTTTTGCATCTGCATAATTGCCATATCCGCATCCCTCCTTTACTTTTAACTTTTCGAACATGCCTGCGTCAGATTAGCTGTGAAACAATCATCTTCGCAACATCTTCTTTTTTCTTCCGGGCCAGGTTTTTCAACTGTTCAATATCCTGTTCCACCCTCTTGGAGGCTTCTGCGGCAAATTGATCACCTTCTGCTTTGGCGTCTTCCTTTAATTTGTCCGCTTTCCTATTAGCCTCCTTCTCTCGTTCCACTTTTAAAGCTAGTGCGTCCTCTCCTGCCTTTTCGAGAATCTGTGCGCACTGTTGTTCGGCGTCCTTTACTATCTGTTCTGCCTGGACTTCCGTTTCCTTAATCGCTTTAATCGTTTCTTCTACCACCATATCACCACCTTTACAATAACTTAATACTACTATGAAATAGACATATTGTCAATTTATTATCATACTTTTTCGTCAGATCCTCTAAGATAGAATGCCCACTTATTGATTTTTTTATAAAAAAAAGGGAAACTGTACAAATAAAAACAGTTTCCTTTTTTAACCTTTGGTAATTTTAGTTATTCATACAAATAATTAGCAAAATCATCCGATTCCAGATTGTTAACATCAATCCACTGGAAACCTGAGCTAATATAAGTATCATTTGTCATACCAGCCTCAGCTCTTGCCGCCGCCACAATCGTAGCATAGCCCATACCATAGGGATTCTGAACAATCATTCCGGTTTCTCTTCCGTCTTTAATCGCCTCTATCTGCGCTTTCCCTGAGTCAAATCCCACTACCTTAACCTGAGCTTCCTCCGGATCCTTCAGCGCGGTCAGCACTTCTTCCGTCATCGTGCCGTTAGTGCAGAAATAACCTGTCAAATCCGGGTGTGCTTCCAGTACTGCGCTCACCATCTCTGCCACAGATTCCTCTTCACTCTCGTAGGAAGTGCTTACGACAGTAATCCCCTGGTGATTCGCCATCTCCTCACGGAAGCCTCTCTCCCGATCCATACTGCTTTCTGAGCTGCTGTTGTGCGCCATAACTGCAACCTTTCCAGACTCTCCTACTGCCTCAGCCAGTCTTCTAGCTGCCTCAGCCCCTGCCTGGTAATTGTCCGTGGAACAAACAGTCTGTACTAAATCACTGTTAACCCCGGAGTCCAGTACAACAACCGGAATTCCATTCTCAGCCGCGGTCTCAAGCTGGGCCTGACAAGAATTCATATCCACTGCTGCAATGCAGAGAACACTTGGGTTCTCTGACAGAACCGCGTCAATGATATTAATCTGTGATTCCACATCGGATTCATCGGAAGGGCCCTCAAAGGTCAGGCGGATTTTATCCTCCCCTTTGTAACCGAGCTCCTTATTCAATGCCTTCACAGCAGCCTCCATGCCCTTACGTACTTTAGACCAGTATTCGCTTTTGGGCTGCTTTACTACAACAGCAATATGTCCGCCTTTTTCCAGAGGAATATTCTCTACAGAGGTATAGCTGATTTCACCGCTGCTGCCTTTGACTGACGTCATTGTCAGATCCTTCGTGTAATCATCTTCCTCTGTCTCCTCCTGGCTCTTTTCTTGTTCTATAGGTTCAGTGCTTTCCTCGCCGGCGTCCTGCGGCTGGTTGGTAACTACCTGATCCTTCGGCAGTTCTCCGGCCTCTACGTTCTTACTCTGACCGCAGCCAGATAGCAGGTTCACCGACAGTATCATACATAATAATGCTACTGCGATTCTTTTCATTCTTATTCTCCCCTTAATATAATCCTGAAAAATTCGTTACAGTCTCATTATACACGATACTTTTCCGAAGTCCATATGCATTTGTAACATTTTTGTAAAAGAATTTAGGAAATTTTTATTAAATTTTTCTTAAGCTTAACAAATCCCACTCTTTTATGATTCCCCATATGAGCAGTGCTGACACCGGCCCAAGGAGAAACCCAAGCCCGCCATAGAGATATACCCCCAGATAGATGGTGAGTAAAACGAAAATCGGATAAATGCCAAGGCTTTCTCCCACCAGCTTAGGCTCAAGAAACTGTCTTGCCAGACTGGTCACAAGGTACAGCACCAATAAACCTGCTCCCATTGCCGTGTTCCCCTGAAAAAATGCAAGAACAGACCATGGAAGTAAAACTGTCCCTGTGCCTATGAGCGGCAGAGCATCCAGCAAACCCAGCCCGATTCCCCAGAGAATAAAGTGTTTTACATGAAGCAGATAAAACCCTCCCAGACATAGCAGACCGATTATTCCCATGATTCTCAGCTGGGCAAGAATATACTTTTTCGCTTTTGACCACAGCTCTATACATACATTGTGTATTCTGACATAGAGTGAATATCCCTGCAGCTTCTCCCTGAACTCATCCAGATCTCTTAAAAATAATATGGACGACAGTACGCTGAGAAATGCACCCCCGAAAAACACAACACACTTTTTTACCGAATCCACGGCCTGTCCCCAGAATTCGAGTCCTCCGCCCTGCACAAAAGCCTTCTCCACCGCAGTCATCTGCTTCACCACAAAGCCTTGGCTATCCTCAGATAAAATTCCTGTTATTTTTTCCAGGTGATCGCAGCAGTCTGCGAGAAAATGATTCATCTCGTCTTTTAATCCGGGAAGACAGGACAGCCAGCCGGGAACCTGGTTGGCACACGTTTCCATGGCTTCCCACAGCAAAAAAATTGCCAGACCGGCAAAAAGCAGGATCACCACTCCGCCGGCTCTCTCCCTTGTGAGATGTACTTTTTTACTTACGGACAGTCTGCTTAATTTTTCTCCAATTGGGTAAACTATAAGGGCCAGAATCCAGCCAATGAAAAAAGGACTCAAAACAGGAAAAAGGTATTTCATGAAGAGATAAACTCCTGTTGCGACTCCAATGATAATACTTGTATTCTTCCATTTCATAAGCACCACACACCTTTGTCAGCAGTGTATTTTTTTTCTGCTGATTTTAGTATGTGCGGCCCCACTCCAGCTATACTGTAGAAACTTTGCCAGAGCTTCCAGCTATTTTAAAGAATAAAACCCTCACCCTTTGGGATCATGGTAAACTCCATTGGCTTTCCTGTTTTTGGGTGAAAAAAGCAAAGCCTGCTGGCGCAGAGTGCAGGGAAAGTTGTTCCCTTGCCCTCTATAAGGCTGGCATTGTACTTTTTGTCTCCCAGCAGCGGACATCCTATGTTCGCCATCTGAACTCTAATCTGGTGATGCCTTCCTGTCTTCAGCATAATCCTGACCAGCGCTTTTCCCTCCTTCGTTTCCATAACCTCATATTCCAGCACCGCGTGCTTACTGTCAGATGTTTTTTCAGACACAACGCGGGATACATTATTCCTCCCATCCTTCACCAGCTCATTTTCCAAAATTCCCGCTTTTTCCGGAGGAATCCCCATAGTTACAGCCAAATATTCCTTCCCCATCTTTCCCTGGGTCAACTGCCTGTTCAATTCTCTGGCAGCATGGGGAGTCTTGGCAAACACCATCACACCTTCCACCGGCTGGTCCAGCCGATGAACCACCGCAAGATACGGAGGCTTCCCCAAACCGGACTTTTTCGACAGATAATTTTTGATCATACTCTCCATATCCATAACACCAACCTTAGCCGTCTGTACCGCCACACCCGGACATTTGTAGCATACCAGGAGACAGTCATCTTCAAATAAAATACTTTCTTCTATATTATATAGACTCATATTTTTTTATTATTTTATCCTTTCCTTTTTGCAGATATGTAAAATATCAGCTGATTTTTATCATAGCTTGTTGAGGGGGAGATGTAAAGTAAATTATAGTTTTGTGTATGTGAAGTTCGAGGTTATGTAGTCGGCGAGCGCATCGCAGACGGACGGATATAGGAGGGAGCACCGGGGAGACAGGGCCAGGGGCCGGGGGATAGGGACAAGTCAGCTCGAGGCTCCGTTCCCCTCAGCTAAGTCCTACCAGCTGCTAAACTCGTCAGGAAAGCCTTCCTCGTTAATCAGCTGGTGGACTGGATCTTCGGCTCACTCCGCTTAACCTCCCTGACTTGTCCCTATCCCCCGGCCCCTGGCCCTGTCTCCCCGGTGCTCCCTCCTATATCCTGGCAGAGGCTCACTTCACATTCACGGAAAACGGGTGGGGAAGGTCGGGAGTTGTACACTTTTCCTCTACTTGTTTCTCACTATTGGCGACTTGATGTTTGGGATAAACTCAGAAAAATCTCCCCCTGGAACTTCCCCATACCCAGGTGAGAGGAATCCTGCGGTGGCGGGCTGGCTGGTTTGGGCGGGAGGGAGGCTTAAGGTCCGCGGACGATTCCGCAGGAGTGATTAGAGAGTCTTAGGCAAAACCGGGATTCACCCTGGAGATTTTTTCGGCAGTCCGGGCCGAAAAAAAGTGAGAATGAGCAGAGAATGCACATCAAGCATTCTTTGCTCATACGAACGGTGCTCCGGCGGGGATTCCGGTTTAGTCTTAGACTCTCTTCGCGACGGAGGTGTCCCCGGAACTTAAGCCTCCCTCCCGCCCGAACCAGCCAGCCCGCCGCCGCGGGATTCCTCTCACCGTCCCCCTGCCACCCACACCTGCCGTCTTGAATACTCCTGAGCCGATGTTCAAGTTACACTGCTAAATCCCAAGTTGCCGCAACCACCTTGACAACTTTTCCCAAATATTGCATACTTGAATTTGCACCATAATTCACCAAAGGAGATCTCAATATGCTAATGTACCTATGGCTTATCGTTGGTTTTGTATTCTTAATTAAAGGCGCTGACTTTTTCGTAGAAGGCTCCTCCAGCGTTGCTAAGCTTTTAAAAATACCTACTATAATAATTGGGCTTACTATCGTTGCTTTCGGGACTAGTATGCCGGAGGCTTCTGTGAGTATTACTGCTGCCATGGCCGGAAAGAATGAGCTTTCGCTCAGCAATGTTATCGGCTCTAACATCTTTAATCTTCTTGTGGTAGCAGGAGCCAGTGCCGTACTGCGGCCCATTCATGTGGAGAATTCCGTATTGAAAAAGGACTTCCCTTTTTCAATCTTTATAACCCTTGTTGTTCTTATCATGTGTATTCCCGGCAAGTTTCACGGCAGTAAACTTTCCGTTTTGACTCAGACAGAAGGGGTAATCCTGCTTCTGCTTTTTGCATTTTATCTCTACTGGACCGTACGCCATGCCCTAAGGGCACGGCAGTGGATGGCTGAGGATTCTGAACCCAGGATCCTGTCCCCGCTCTGGACAATACTGTATATTATCCTGGGACTGGCCGGCATTATCTGGGGAGGCAATCTTGTGGTAGACAGTGCTACCGACATTGCCCAGGCCTTTGGACTCAGCGAGACCTTTATCGGCCTGACTATTGTAGCCCTGGGTACATCTCTTCCGGAGCTGGTTACCTCTATTGTTGCTGCCCGCAAAGGAGAAAGTGATATTGCTATGGGCAATGTCATTGGGTCTAATATTTTTAATCTGCTTTTAGTGCTTGGCGCGTCCTGCACTCTGCACCCAGTGGCTGTCAACCTGTTTTCCGTGTATGACATTATTGTTCTGATAGCCGTAAGTATTTTCACATATATTTTTGCCCTCCATAAGAAAACTTTGAGCAAAAAAGAAGGAGCACTTATGCTCCCTATGTACCTGGCCTTTTTCTGTTTTATTTCCTTTCGGTAGATGCAAAAGTTGAACAAATTCGAACAACCGCCATATCCTCTTATTTTCAGATACAACGGTTGTTCTAATGTTCTTCTTTATTCAATTTTCTACTTTCCTTTTCTTTTTAGTCTATGAATAAGTTTCTTTGATATTAATTAGTTACTATCAACAGTTACACTATAGTTACTAATTATCTATATCAATTCACATTTCGTGTTCCCCTGCTATAAATCACTGAGATTTATTGAAAGTTTTGTATCAATTATCTATACGAGCTAATTCGATATAAATAGGATAATATAAAGTTTCCAATTTATAAATCACGCATTATAAATCTTCCAAATGCTTATTTATATAATTTCATTCGATATAGGAACTTGTTACCAAATGGATATCAACCTCTTTTTCTATTATACCTTCATTTATTATATAAACATCACATTTTTTTAAAATATATTTCTTCACATATATTTTAAAACCTTTATACTATTTTTGTGGTAATTATTCAATATGAGGACTTTTTGATACATTACCTGATACGCTTTTCCTACTTCATTATCTTTTATGAGGATTTCTCTTTTTTCTTTCTATATACCAGGTCTTTCTACAGGGAATTAAGCCTTACCACTCTCATATTGATTATAAGATTCATTCGTTCCCAATGGACTAATCCTCCTTTACTATTTCTATTCAAATATTACTTTTTTTCCTCCACATCCTTTCCTGATTTCTTTTTCTTTTGTTCTTATCTTGTACTCTCAATACACATAAAGTTCAAAGTACTTTGAAATCTTTTAGATGCTTTGTTTCATCTTTCTAATAAGATTTATCTTCTCTTGTCAGAAAATGAATATGAAGTAATATTTTCTCTTTAGTTGTTTTGTATCTCTCTTGTTTATGTATTTATAATAGCAGAGAGGTCTGTATTTGTCAATATACTTTTTAAAAAAGTTTACGTTTTTTTATAATGATATTTTAACTAATTTTTACACAGTTAATTTTCTAAATTTTCAAGAATTGCGTTTGCAATTTTGACAAGTTAAATATATTCAGACAAAGAAAGGCCGGGGGCATATCACTTTCGCTCTCCCGGCCATTTTCTCTCAGTAAGTTCCGCGGTTATCCTCTGCGGTTATAGTTAATCAGACATCCCTTCAGGATAATCTCTCTCTCATCATCGGTAAGCTCACCTAATGTAAGGGTAAAAGGAGTTAATCCTTCTCCTACCGCATATGCGGTAATCTCAGACACCTTATTCTCTACTGCTGATTTGATGCCCGGCACCAGAATATAGCTGCCGTTGACAAAGGGCAGTTCCCCTTCCTGAATCAGGAAAGGAAGCATTCCCCAGTTAATCAGGTTAGAGCGATATCTCTTTGTGGCATATTCATTGGCAATGTTGGCCCATCCGCCCAACACCTTCTGGCAGGAAGCAGCTTGTTCTCTGGCCGATCCGTCACCAGGCTTTACGGCAAAAATGGTACTTCCCACACCGATATTTCCCTTTCCTATCTCAGGATACTGGGCCTGGATAGTCTCCATAACTGGCTTCAGCTCCGGCAGAGCTTCCAGCGGACATGTACCGGCCTCAATCGCCTTCTGTGCTTTTTGTACTTCTTTGGCTTTTCCCACGTAAGCAGGATCCTTTCTGGAAAGGGTGAACTCAGCCAGTCCCAGAGGATTGGAACGGTAGGATGAAGTCTCACCTGAGGGAATGAGTTCATCTGTTGTTGTGACAGGATCGTGGATCTCCGATACTACCTTTAAAATCAGATTCTCTGCCAGAGGGGACATTTGGGGCCAGTCTTTGATGTTAGGACCAAACTGAATCTCCACATTGGGATCAGCCGCCCCTTTGCTGTCAAATACCCGGTTGTCATATATTGTTTTATCAAAATGATACTGTGGTTTTCGGTAGCTGCCTGCGTATTCGGTAGCTGCTGTGAGATATCCCTTATTGGCTGCGGTGGCGGCAATGGAGCGGGCATCCATAAGTGCAACGGAAGAAATCTGTCCATTCTGGATCTTAGAGCCCTCTCTGTTGGGGAAGTTTCTGGTGGAATGACGGATACTGAAGGCGTTGTTGGCAGGCGTATCGCCGGCTCCGAAACAAGGCCCGCAGAATGCCGTTTTCACAATGGCCCCCGTCTCAATCAAGGTCGCCAGAGTGCCGTTTTTCGCAAGCTCCATATAGATTGGCGTGCTGGCAGGATATACGCTTAAGGTAAAGGCATCTGCCCCAATGCTGGCGCCTTTGAGAATATCCGCGGCATCACAGATGTTCTCGAAGCCTCCGCCTGCACAGCCTGCGATAATTCCCTGTTCTACATACAGTCTGCCGTCTCTGACCTTATCTTTTAAGGTAAACGGCACCTTTCCGTCCAGGCTTACCTGCGCTTTTTTCTCCACATCATCCAGGATATCCATCAGATTGGCATTCAGTTCATCAATGGTATAGGTGTTGCTCGGGTGGAAGGGCATAGCAATCATAGGACGGATCTTGCCCAGATCCACGTAAACCATACCATCATAATACGCCACCGCACCCGGTGCCAGCTCCTTGTAATCCTCCGGCCTCTTGTGGATCTCATAGAATTCCCTTATTGCATCATCTGTCTTCCAGATAGAAGAGAGACATGTAGTCTCTGTTGTCATAACATCAACACCGATTCTGAAATCTGCACTGAGTTTCTCAACCCCGGGGCCTACAAACTCCATAACTTTATTCTTTACGTACCCGTTGGCAAATACTGCGCCGATAATCGCCAGAGCCACATCCTGAGGACCTACGCCCGGGATGGGTTCCCCTGTAAGATAAACGCCCACAACCCCAGGCATAGTAATGTCATAGGTCTGTCCCAAAAGCTGCTTAACCAATTCCGGGCCGCCTTCACCCATAGCCATGGTTCCAAGAGCGCCGTAGCGGGTATGGCTGTCAGATCCCAGGATCATCTTTCCCCCTCCGGCCAGCATCTCACGGGCAAACTGGTGAATCACCGCCTGGTGGGGAGGCACGTAAACACCTCCGTATTTCTTTGCACAGGTCAGACCAAACATGTGATCGTCCTCGTTGATTGTTCCTCCCACTGCGCACAGAGAATTGTGACAGTTTGTCAGCACATAAGGTACAGGAAACTTTTCCAGCCCTGAAGCCCTGGCGGTCTGGATAATCCCCACAAAGGTAATATCGTGGGAGGTCAGCTTATCAAATTTGACGGTAAGCTTCTCCATATTGCCGGAGGTATTATGTTCCTTCAGAATCCCGTAGGCAATGGTATTCCTGGCTGCTTCCTCTTTTGTCGGCGCCTGTCCGCCCAGCTTGCTTTTTAAGGCTGCCTGCGCATCGCCGGTATCCGGAATAATCTCCGTTCCGTTTACCAGATAAGCACCAGTGTCGTATAATTGTATCATACTGCTTGTCCTCCTGATTTTTCTTTATTTTCTAAGCATTTTATACCTCACTAGGCAGTGTGCGTCCTGGGTATCCCCTTTGCACCCGGAAGTACCGTATATACGGCCTGGGCCTGCAGCAAGGTATGCTGTGAAAAACAATTTTCAAGTGATTACCCCTGGTTCTTTAAGAACTCCATATAGCTGGTTACCATGAGGGCGATCTTAAAGGTCAGAGCATCCTCAAATACCCTCACATCCAGCCCGGTGCTCTTCTGAATCTTTTCCAGGCGGTACACCAGTGTATTCCTGTGCAGGAACAGCTGGCGGGATGTCTCGGAGATGTTCAGACTGTTGTCAAAAAACTTGTTAATGGTAATCAGTGTCTCATCGTCCAGGCATTCCGGCAGTTTACCCCCAAACACCTCTTTGATAAACATCTCGCACAGAGGCAGGGGCAGCTGGTATATCAGCCGTCCGATCCCAAGATTGTTATACCCAATAATTGTTTTCTCCGCATAAAATATCTTTCCTACATCCAGAGCCATCTTGGCCTCTTTGTAAGAGCGGGAGACATCTCTGATCTCATGCACAATATTGCCGTAGGCTACCCGTACCTGAGACATAGCCTCTGCATTGAGCATGTCTACGATCATATGAGAGACCTTTTCCACGCTTTCATAGGAATCGCTTTCCTCCAGCTCCCGGACAAGAATTATGTTCTTCTCGTCAATGGCAGTTATAAAGTCATTCACTCTGCCCAGGAAAAGATTCTTCAGCGTTTCCATCGCGCTCTGATCTTTTTCGTACTTTGTCTCTATGATGAGCACGACTCGCTTAGCCTCCACTGCAATGTGCAGCTTTTTGGCTCTGTTATATACATCCACTAACAATAAATTATCCAGAATCAGGTTCTGGATGAAATTAGACTTATCAAATCTTTCTTTATAAGCAATAATCAGATTCTGGATACTGCTTACGGCTACCCTGCCTATCATATAGGCATCGTCGCTGCTGCCTCTGGCAACTAATACATATTCGACCATTTGGTTATCGTATATCTTAAAAAAATGATATCCCTGTATGACCTGGCTGTCAGCCATTGATTCCACAAATTCGCGGACATCTACTGCTGCCATATCATCGTCCGGAAACGTAGCGGCCACAGTCTTACCATCCACATCCATTACACACAGATCAATTCTTGTGATTGCTCTCAATTCCTCCAGAGTCTTTTGAATTACTTGACTTGATATCATGGAATCCCATCCTTTCGGTAATTAGACTTTTATGCTAATAATATATATCATTTTTCTCAATTGCGCAAGAATAAACCGCCGCACTGCGTAACGCAAGTGCGGCGGCCTACACGGCTTCTGTTATTAATTGGTAATAACCAGCTCTGTTTCTTTATCAAAAATATGAACTTTTTCCATATCCAGTGCAAATTTAACGGTATCGCCCGTTCTCGCTGTGGTACGGGGATCCACTCTGGCTGTCATAGGGAAGCCCTCCACATCAAAGTATAAGTATACTTCTGCACCCAGAAGCTCATACACTTTAATGGTAGACTCAACCACACTGTTAGGTGACATTTCAATAAAGCTTTCGGAATCATGTACATTCTCAGGACGGATACCCATAACAACGGTCTTTCCGTCATATCCTCCGTCAATGAGTGCTTTTGCCTTAGAAGCAGGCAGTTTCACGGTTGTGCTTCCAACCTTGATGGAAACTTCATTTCCATTTACAGAAACCACTCCATCCATGAAGTTCATCTGCGGAGATCCGATGAAACCGGCAACGAATAAGTTGCATGGAGCATTATATAAATTCTGAGGGGTATCCACCTGCTGTACCACACCGTCTTTCATTACTACGATTCTGGTACCCAGGGTCATAGCCTCTGTCTGGTCATGGGTTACATAGATAATGGTCGCGCCTAATCTCTCGTGAAGCTTGGAAATCTCAATACGCATCTGCACTCTCAGCTTAGCGTCCAGGTTTGATAAAGGCTCATCCATAAGGAATACTTTAGGCTCACGCACAATGGCACGTCCCATAGCAACACGCTGTCTCTGGCCTCCGGAAAGAGCTTTGGGCTTACGGTCTAACAGTTTCTCCAGATCCAAAATTCTTGCGGCTTCTTTCACCATCTTGTCGATCTGATCCTTGGGCACTTTTCTGAGCTTCAGTCCAAATGCCATGTTATCATAAACTGTCATATGAGGATACAGAGCATAGTTCTGGAATACCATTGCAATATCCCTGTCTTTGGGCTCTACATCATTCACTACCTTATCCCCTATCTTCAGCGTACCGCCTGAGATCTCTTCCAGACCGGCGATCATACGAAGGGTAGTGGACTTACCGCATCCTGAAGGTCCTACAAAGATGATAAATTCTTTATCTTCAATCTCCAGATTAAAGTCTTTTACCGCCTCGAATCCGTTGGGATACGTCTTGTTGATATGTTGTAAGGATAAACTTGCCATTTTAAACTCCTCCTAGCTTTCGGTTCGTTGTATTCATTAACTGTACCTAGTATAACACTATGTTCCGAATTCATACCATGGTTCAAATACACAAAGATTGCCGCTTGTCCTTGTCAAGATTACGGTTGGATTGTCACTTTAACGAATTCCATATAAAATACTGTACAATTTACACAATACCGCTGTCACTGCCGATAACTGTGCCCTCCAGGTTCTCCCTTAGAACCTGGAAGCCTACGGTAACTTTAAAAAGATCTCCGTCCAGGTATATGTCAAAGGTACCTCCCTGAAGCTCTGTCAGGCTTCTGGCAATGGACAGGCCCAGACCGCTGCCCTCAGTGCTCCTGGAGATATCTCCCCGTATAAACCGCTCGGTCAGTTCACTGGCCTGTATATTCAGGGACTGCTGAGAGATATTCTTTACACTGCAGTATACCCATCCCATTTTAATGCCTACGTCCACATACACCCGGGTATCCTCCAGGGCGTATTTGCCCACATTGCCAAACAGATTCTCGATCACCCGGAAGAGTCTCCGTCCGTCCGCCATAATAATTGTGGATTCCTTGGTGACATTCATAACCAGCTCCAGCCCCCGCTCCTGGAACTTCTCTATAAATTCCCCGCTGATCTGATTCAGCAGTTCTTTAAAGTCCAGCCTTGTGCACTCCAGTTCCACATTGCCCGAACTGATTCTGGATGCTTCCACCAGGTCTTCCGTCAGCTGTTTTAGTCTCTGGGATTTGGTGTCCAGAATATCTATATAATTCTTTACTTTGGGATCCTCTATTTTTTCCCGTTTCAACAGCCCCACATAGTTTACGATGGAGGTGAGAGGTGTCTTAATGTCATGGGACACATTCGTGATAAGCTCCGTCTTAAGACGTTCGTTTTTTATACTCTGGCTGACAGCTTCCTGCAGTCCGCTTCCTATATCATTAACTGCTTCGGCGATCTCCCTGTTCACTCCGCGGATTTCTTTCACGGGAAGCTGATAGTCTGACTCACCCTCTGCAATCTTCTGCACTCCCGCCAGAACCTTCTGCTGTTCCGCAGCCTCTCTGAGCATATGATAGCAGGCATAGAGATTCCAGGGAACGCATAAAATGATTCCCGGAGTGCCAAACAGCAGCAGAACAATATTTACCAAAAGATAGATGAGAAAGGTCAGAAGCACACGGTTTCGTATCTTTCTTTTTTTCTGGAGCCTGCCCAGGGTTCCTATCAGGTATTTGCAGGCACTGTTCTCCCAGAGAATTCTTCCCTTCCCCCTTCTCACAAAGCTTAACAGCTCAGTGATCAGCAGCGCAGATACAAAGAATGCTGCTGCCGCCGTGATCCCTATGGTAATCTCCGGACTCAAATCTGCAATCCAAACCATCCCAAGCCCCGCTGCGCCGGCTCCTCCGGTTATGAGAAAGAGCAGAAGGAGCACCTCGGTCTTCATGCTGTCAATGGGATAGAAAACTACCCGGTCTTCCTCGGGAATCCGCCCGGTAAGGGCACAGAGGATACAGAAGCTCAGGAGTATAATCAGGCCGGATACCAGCATGTTCCAGAAGGAGGCACGCACCCACGGACCCCATTTGTCAAAGATTTCCTTCCCCTCTCTGAGTCTGTCATTGGCAGAGAAAGAGGTATCCACGCTAATCCTGACTGTATAGACACAGTTCCCCATCAGATCGTGTCCCATCTCCCGGATAAGAACATTCCTCTGTTTATCTGAAAACTTAAAATTCGTGTCAAGCTCGTAGCTGCCTGTCTTAAAATAAATATAGTATTTGCCGTGTTCCAGATCTTCTTCTATATTCTCTGTATTTTTATATACGCTGCCTGTATTTAAGTTTGTCACCTGATACTTCAGATTGCATTCCCCGGACTCAAAGGTATTCTTAAGCGTGGCATATCTGGTAATATCTCTGTCGATCCTCTTTAGCACGCCGGCCAGATAGACCCTCCACTGATCCCCGTCCATATGCCGGATGTTTTTATCCGACTCCGCCATCTCATCGATCCCGTCAAACCCAATAGGGGCAACCCGCTCGATAAATTCTCCTGCTCCCTCAGTATTCAGGGTGCCGTCTTCCTGCTGGACGTCATTGAGCCACTTTACATAGGATGCGTCAATCTCTACCCAGGTATGGAGATCTCCCAGACGGTATGCCAGCCCGTTAACCACCTCCCCGGAAACCAGCCCGTTATTGGCATAATCATAGATGTCAATGATTTTCTCTGCATCATAGACACCGTCTGTCTCAAAATTTTCCTTCAGTTTGATAAATTCTGCCAGGGATCCCGTCATCCTGCTCACATCAGTGATAAACTGTGAGGTCTGCGTGTAATCCTTCGCCTTATAATTATCCCAGCCGTCCTCCTTCCATGCCTGCCCGACCACGCTGATGGATATGGCAATGCTTAAAACTACAACCTCCACGCATACCAAAAGGCTGAAAAACACATTTAATCTGGGAATACGCTTTAAACTCTCCATATCCTTTCCTTCCTGCTACAGCTTTTCAACCTTATACCCAATTCCCCAGACCACTTTAAGGTAGCGGGGTTCTTTGGGGTTAATCTCTATCTTCTCACGAATATGCCGGATGTGTACCGCCACTGTATTATCCGCACCGATTGCTTCCTCATTCCATATATTTTCATAAATCTGCTCAATGGAGAATACTTTTCCGCAGTTTTTCAAAAGAAACAACAGAATATTATACTCTATGGGCGTCAGCTTTACCACTTCGTCATCCACGGTCACTTCTTTCAAATCGTCATTCACGGAAAGCCCCCCTGACTGGTATACATTGGTGCTTTCCCCGTGGAGTGTGCCCAGCTTTGTGTACCTGCGCAGCTGGGATTTGACTCTGGCCACCAGTTCCAGGGGATTAAAGGGCTTGCTCACATAATCATCCGCCCCTATATTAAGCCCCAGTATCTTATCGGAATCCTCCGTCTTGGCTGAGAGTATAATAATGGGGATTCCGCTGGTCTCCCTGATTTTAAGCGTGGCACGGATACCGTCCAGCCTCGGCATCATAACATCCATAATGAGAAGGTGCACTTCTTCCCTCCCCAGGACCTCCAGTGCCTGCTCCCCGTCATAGGCCTTTAAAACTTTGTACCCTTCCTGGGTAAGATAAATCTCTATTGCCTCTACTATTTCCTTATCATCGTCACAAACTAAAACCTGAAACATTGTTTTTCACCCTCCTTTTTTCTTTCGTATAACCCCTTATTTCCAGTAATTCTGTCTTTGGGGTACGGCTCAGACCGTACGCCGCACTGAAGCATACAGCAACAGATGCCCCAGAGCATATGATGCATACACTGTTAGCCTACCATAAATGTTGATAATTTTCCACTGGATAATTTGCAAGAATGCTTTACTTTCTGTGAAATGGAACCTATAATAATTTCTATATGAACTTACACGATCACAATTTAATTGTATGGGAGAAAAAGTATGAAGAAGAAATTATCGGCAGCCCTTGCGGCTGTTCTCAGCGTAACTATTGGCCTCACCGCCTGCAGTCAGGGTAACACAACTGCAGAGAAGGATTCGGGTTCCCCGGTGTCTCTCACCATCTGGCATTATTACAACGGACTTCAGCAGTCCCAGTTTGAGACTATGGTAAGTGACTTTAACAGTACTGTGGGGGCAGAAAAAGGGATTGTTGTGGAGGCCTTCAGCCAGGGGTCCATCAATGAACTGGAAGAAAAGCTTTTGGCTTCCGCCAACAAGGAAGTAGGGGCGGAAGAACTGCCGGATATCTTCGCGTCCTATGCGGACAATGCCTACACCCTGGATCAGATGGACCTTGTTGCGGATCTTTCTCCGTATTTTACTGAGGAGGAGCTGTCCCAGTACCGGGAAGAATATATTGATGAGGGACGGTTTACCGCAGATACTTTAAAGATCTTCCCTGTTGCCAAGTCTACGGAGCTATTGTTTCTGGACAAAACAGACTGGGATAAATTTGCCGATGCCACCGGCGCTCAGCTGTCTTCTCTCTCCACTATGGACGGTTTACTCTCTACGGCTGAGGAGTACTATAACTGGACAGACAGTCTCACAGAAGAGCCGGATGACGGAAAAGCCTTTTTTGGCTGGGATTCTCTGGCCAATTATATGCTCATAGGAGCCCGCCAGATGGGCAGTACTATTTTTGATGTGCAGGATGGGGAGGTTTCCATTCACCTGGATGAGACTATTATGCGCACACTTTGGGACTCTTATTATGTACCTTATATGAAAGGTTACTTTACTGCCAACGGCCGGTTTCGCTCCGACGATATGAAGACAGGGGATCTGATCGCCTATGTGGGTTCTACCTCCAGCGCTTCTTACTTTCCGGACGAGATTACAGTAAGCGATACCGAGTCTTATCCCATTGAATGCAAAATCCTGGAAGTCCCGCAGTTTTCAGCAGATGACGCCGTATGCGTGCAGCAGGGCGCCGGAATGGTAGTTGCCAAATCCGATGAGAAGCAGGAAAAAGCCGCCACTGAATTTTTAAAATGGTTTACAGATACCGAACGTAACATGGAATTTTCCGCCACCAGCGGTTATCTGCCGGTTAAAGCAGAGGCTTACAGCTCAGAAACTGCCGCCCTCAGCAAGGGGGAGGACATGAACCCTAAAATTGAGCAGTCCATTGATGTATCCTTCCAGCAGCTCTCCCATATGACCTCCTACACAAACAGGCCCTTTGCAAATGGCACAAAAGCAAGGTATGCCTTAGAAGATTCCATCAAGGAAAAAGCTGCGGCTGACTATACCGCCATTCAGGATCTGATTGCCTCCGGTACATCCAGGGAGGAAGCAGTCAGCCAGTTTACTACGGACGATAATTTTAATACGTGGCTGAAGGGATTGTCAGACAGTCTGAACCAGCTTACAAAGTAAAAAATCATAGGCAGGAATAACTCATGAAAAAAGAAAACCATCCCGGAACTATACTGCATAAGATTATAATTCCCGTTGCTCTGGTTCTAATGCTCCAGGCTTGTTTGCTGTGCGGTATCTTATACTGGGGCGGTCCCCTGGAGGAGTCCAATAAAAACGCTTTTAACGTGATGGAAAGCCGTACCACCGGAAGGGCCAATATTCTGGAGAACAATATGGTGCAGAATTGGTCCAATCTGGCCAAATGCCAGCAGGCTCTTGCCGGCTGTGCCGAAGATGTGGCCAACTCCAGGAATATCAGCTATACGGATCTGGGGTCAGATACGGAAGCCATCTCTGATTTTTTGTGCAGTGCGTCTCAGCCTATGATCGACACCCTCCGGCAGAACGGTGTTACCGGAATCTTTGTGATCTTAAATGGTTCCGGCAGTGAGTCGGAAACGGCAGAAAAAGCCGGGTTATATCTCAGGGACTATAATCCCAACGCGGGATCTCTGGATAATACAGATCTCTTTATTGAAAAAGCTCCTGTTTCTGTGTGCAAATACCTGGGGATTCCCCTGGATATCAACTGGGGATCTCATTTTTCCCTGACAGAGACTTCTTCCTACTACTATAATCCTCTGAATGCCTATACAAGCAATCCAGCCCTGGGTACCACCAACGCAGGGTACTGGGATGGCCCCGTACAGGTCACGGAGAATGACATCAGTATACTTACATACTCCCAGCCGCTTCTTGCCTCCGACAACACCTGCTACGGTGTGCTTGGAGTCAGCATTTCTCTGGATTACCTCCGGGAAATGCTCCCCTCTGCTGAATTAAGCTCCGGCAATTCCGCCAGCTACCTTCTGGTTCAGCGGATCCACGCAGAGTCGGCCGATCCAAGGTATAAGATCATACTGTCCAGCGGCTCCTCCTCAAAGTATTACCTGGGAGATGCAGAGGAAATTACCTTTTCCTCCAAAGCAGTGTACAGCAATATCTATCCCCTGAAAAACAGCAAGGAATTTCCTAAAGACGAGACTATTTTCGGCAACATAACGCCTCTGAAGCTGTACAATACGAATACACCCTTTGTGAATCAGTCTTTGTACCTGATAGGTATCTCCGAGAAGGATCATATTCTCAGCTTTGCCGCATGGCTGAAGCACAACTGCTTTCTTCTGATACTGGTATCCCTGGCCGTAGGGATTTCTTCTGCCTTTCTTATCAGCTATCGGATCTCCACCCCGATTATCCGTCTGTACCGAAAAGTAAAGGCCAGCAGCCCCTATACGCCGGTGCAGCTGGATAAAATACAGATCAAGGAGATTGACCAGCTGGTATCTTCCATTGAAGATTTAAGCGCCTCTGTGGCCGAACAGGCTTCCAGGGTATCAAAGATACTGGATATGGCCTCTGTGCCTATCGCTGCCTTTGAATATAAATGGGGGGAACCCACCGCTTTCTGCTCTAAGAACTTTTTTCAGATGATCGGACAGGGAGAGGCCCAGCCGGATAACTTTACCATCTCCGCAAAAAATTTTAAAGTCTTTATGGAAGATCTCAGGGAGTATATGCAGTCATACTCCACTACAGAGGGATTCGGTATCTACAGGCTCAGGGATGAGCAGGGACACCTCCACTGGTTCCGTATGCGCATTCTGGAGACCAAAGAAGCTATTACAGGAGTAATTACGGATATTACCCTTGAAATGGCTGAAAAACACCGACTGGAATATGAAAGGGATTATGATATCCTTACCGGTCTTCCCAATCGGAGAGCCTTCCTCTCCGCCATGACGGATCTCTTCTCCCGGCCGGAAGAGTTAAAATACGCTGCATTGATTATGATTGATCTGGATAACCTAAAGTATATCAACGACACCTACGGTCACGACTGGGGCGACGAATACCTGAAGTGCGCCGCCGGAGTCTTCAAGAATCTTGCAGATAAATCGGCGGTTACCGCCCGCATTTCCGGGGATGAGTTTAATGTGTTCTTTTATGGATATGACACAAAAGAACACCTGGAGGATGCAATCACTGACATGAGGTGTCTGCTCTTAGACGCCCATCTGACTGTCCCGGACGGCACCCAGTTCAAGCTGAGGGCGTCCGCCGGAATTGCCTGGTATCCGGAAAACAGCACCGTTCTGGACGAACTCATCAAATTCGCTGATTTTGCCATGTATCAGGTAAAGCACTCAGACAAGGGAAGCATCCAGGCATTTGACATGTCCAGCTATAAAAAAGAGTCCTACCTTCTCAGCGGCAAGGAGGATCTCCACCAGCTGATTGAACAGAAGCTGATCGACTATGCCTTCCAGCCTATTGTGGAGGTTGCAAGCGGAACGGTTTTGGGCTATGAAGCGCTGATGCGTCCCCAGGTGCCTTCCCTCAAGAGCCCTGTGGATGTATTAACCATCGCCCAGTCTCAGTCCATGCTTCAGCCTATAGAAGCTTTAACCTGGATGACAGCGCCGGATATTTACTTTAACAGGCACATGAAGGGCCGTGCGGATTGTCCCCTGCTTTTCATTAACTCCATCCCCAACCAGCGGCTGTCCGATTCCGAGGCCAGCGATCTGGTCAAGAGGTTCGGCAGTTATATGGATCACATAATCCTGGAGCTTACGGAGATTGCCCAGCTGAGTCCCCTCTGTCTTGCTCACAAAAAGCAGCTCTGCCATCAGTATCATATGAGAATTGCACTGGACGACTTCGGTGCAGGGCACAACAGTGAGGGTGTTCTTCTCTCCCTGATGCCTGAATATGTAAAACTGGACATTGAACTTATACACAACATTGACACGGATAAAAACAGGCTGGACTTCCTGGAAAATCTGATTATATACTTTAAGTCTAAAAATATTAAAATTATTGCAGAAGGTGTGGAGACAAAAGAGGAACTTGAGGTCCTGGCTCTCTGCGGGGTAGATTATATACAGGGATTTTTCTTCGGAAAACCGCAGATGGTCCCAGGTTCCCCTCTTCCGGAAGCTTTAGAGACACTGGCTGCCATCCGGGATTCCCACTCATTCAGAGAACAGCGGCATGACAGCGGCAGATAAAGGAGAATTTACATGTTTCGATTAATGGGTACACTTTACAAAAATTCTAAAATACTAAAAGATACGGTCATCTGCGACGAGACAGGGAACCGGCGCACGCAGAAGGTTTTTAACAGCCTGGAAGCGATCTGCTACTCCTTTGACCTGGAAAAGCCCATCTGGCTGGAATCGAATCTTTCGGACTTTAAGAGGCACAGCAAGACCCGGTTTTATCAGGATAATTTTATTGAGGATATCGACTTTGATTATTTGGAGATACGGGTGATTGAGGAGGATTAATGCTTGAAAAAGCGCTGCCGTACAGGCCTTTGCCTATACAGCAGCGCTCTTTTTGAGCTCTTATTTGGAACTATTACTATGTCCTATCAGTTAGATTATAATCTCTTCATCAATTCTTCTCTTTCTTTCTCATAGCCCGGTTTGCCAAGAAGTGCGAACATATTTGCCTTATAGCTCTCCACGCCTGGCTGGTTAAATGGATTCACGCCTAAGAGATATCCACTTACACCGATTGCGAACTCGAAGAAGTAGAATAATTGTCCTAAGCAGTAAGCGCTCTGCTCCGGAATTTTCACCATAAGATTGGCGGTTCCGCCGTCTGTGTGGGCTAATACGGTGCCGTTCATGGCGCTTTTATTGACAAAGTCAATGGTCTTCCCCGCAAGATAGTTTAAACCGTCCAGATCTACTGGCTCCTCCTTAATTTCCATGTCAGTCTTCGGACTTTCCACTGCCAACACAGTTTCAAATAAAATCCTGGGACCATCCTGGATGCACTGTCCAAGAGAATGGAGGTCTGTGGTCAGGTCTACACTGGAAGGGAAGATGCCTCTCTGATCTTTTCCCTCGCTCTCCCCGGCCAGCTGTTTCCACCATTCGGAAATATAATGAAGGCTTGGCTCATAGTTCGCCATAATTTCAATTGTTTTACCTTTTCTAAGCATGATGTTTCGCAGGGCAGCATACTGAAGCGCATCGTTTTCTTCAAACGGCAGGTTCAATGCGCGCTCTCTCTGTTCTGCAGCTCCGTCCATCATTGCTTTAATATCCACACCGCTGGCTGCGATAGGAAGCAGTCCTACTGCGGTCATAACGGAAAAACGTCCTCCGATATCATCAGGTACTACAAATGTCTCGTAGCCCTCTTCTGCGGCAAGGCTTTTTAAAGCGCCTTTTGCCTTGTCTGTGGTAGCGTAGATTCTCTTCGCTGCCTCTTCCTTGCCATACTTCTTTTCCAGCATTTCCTTAAATACGCGGAACGCAATCGCCGGCTCTGTTGTCGTTCCGGATTTGGAAATAACATTTACGGAAAAATCTCTATCTCCAATTACATCTATAATTCCTTTCATATAGGAAGCACTGATGCAATTACCAACATAATATATTTCGGGAGTCTTACGAATCTCTTTGGACAAATTATTATAAAATGGGTGGTTTAAAAACTCATTTGCCGCTCTCGCGCCCAGGTAGGAACCGCCGATACCGATTACCAGCAGTACATCTGAGTCTTTTTGAATCTTGGCAGCCGCTTTTCCGATGCGGTCGAACTCTTCCTTGTCATAAGTAACGGGCAGGTCGATCCATCCTAAGAAATCATTTCCAAGACCTGTCCGTGACAGCAGCATGTCCTTTGCTGCATCTGCCAATTTCCCCATAACAGCTACTTCGCTTTCACTGACTACACCAGCTGTTTTAGAATAGTCAAAGGTTATCTTATTTCCCATATTCGTTTGTCTCCTTATGTTTTTTCCAAGTTTATCCTCGGTTTTTTTCCATTTAAGTTTAGCAAAATGTTATACATTTATCAAGTTAGAAATTCTTTAATCACATCCCTTACTATTTTTTCTTCCTCCTTGCTCAGAAGGTGTCCATATTTGTTATTGGTGGCAGCGCTCTCCTGGATGCCCCTGGCCAGCTGCTCCATCACTTCCTGGGAGGGGAGCTCCTTTGCCTCCTCGGCAGCGGGTTTATCGGCAGGCTGGGCCATTACTTTTCCTTTTTTCAGTTTGGAAGCCTTCCCGGTCACAGGAAGATTTCTTCCTGTCTTCCCTGCCTGGGTCTGTGAGGCAGCCTTGGAGGTTTCCATAGGTACTACTTTGTTGGTTTCGATATGTTCATTTTCCAGGTAATCAAGAAGTCCGTCTTCTATCAATTCCTCCTGGTAGGAAAAAGCCAGCAGCTGGCGGAATATGATAAGTGCAGCTATCATACCTCCCGCGGCAATCAGCGTCCCCGGCCTGCTCCAGGGATTGGCAGGTGTCCACTGCCCGCTTCTGTAGGCTTGTACCAGATCCAGACCCGCAAAGAGAATAGAAAAGACGAAAGCGTACCACATGGTTCCCTTGAGTCTGTGCAGGGATATTGGCCCTATCTTTCGTCCGTTCATCCGTTTCTTAATAAAGATAACAGGATTGTTTATCTGTGAGTGTTCCTTTAGTAACTGGTGGTAGTCCTGGCAAAACTGCTGCATCCATTTCCCCTTGGGATATGGAAGACGGGATACATCCTTTATTGTTTTTTTATAGGATATATACACCATTAACAAGCTGACAGCTCCTAATACTCCTGCACACCAGATACCGTAATAAAATAAATTCACAATGATTCCCCCTTTTGCAATTTGCAGATTTTGTACGGTTCCATTATAGGTCACCCGGGGGAATTTGGAAAGCAAAATCGGTCGACAAATTCTCTGGTTTCTTGCGGCAACAGAATGCGACAAAAGGCGCTTTACAGCCTGCCCACCATATTTTCCACCAGCCGTACGCTGTGTACTATAGCCTGCTTCTCGAAGGCACCGTAATCCATGCTGGCGCTGTTGTCTGCCTTATCAGAGATTGCGCGGAAGATCACAAAGGGAATCCTGTTCAGATATGCGGCCTGTGCAATTGCAGCCCCTTCCATCTCCGTGCAGCAGCCCCGGAAGTTCTCTGTGAGAAACACCTTTTTCTCATTGTCTGAGATGAACTGATCGCCGCTCACAATTCTTCCGGGGATTGCCTTTATCTCCGGGTTAGCCTCCCGGCATGCGGCAAGTCCTGCTTCTGCCAGTGCTTTATCCGCCGGAAAAGCCAGGGTGTCCATCCTGGGAATCTGGCCCAGAGGATAACCAAAAACAGACGCGTCCACATCATGCTGGAGCGCGTCTGTTGAGATCACCATATCTCCTATATTCAGATCCTTGTCTAAAGCTCCTGCAATTCCCGTATTCATCACAGCTTCCACCTGAAAATCATCTGCCAGGATCTGTGTGCACAGCGCCGCGTTTACTTTTCCGATCCCGGAGCGCACCACTACTACATCCTTTCCGTTTAGTTTTCCCTGGTGGAACTCCATTTGAGCTTTTACAGTTACCTTTGTATCCGTCATTTTTTCTTTCAGAGCAGCTACCTCTTCCTCCATGGCCCCGATAATTCCAATATGGTTCATATGCATTCTCCTTTTTACACTGATTCTTTTGGTCTGTCTATAACGATCTGCATTATTATAGCAGATTCTAACCAGTTGTACCAGGGGAGAATCCTCCATTGCACAGAAAAGGGGAGCAAGCCGGACAGCCCCCCATTCATTTGGTTTGTCTCAGTGCAGCCTGGAATATCTTATCCAGCTCTGCCTTCTTCCAGTCCTCCAGAACATACTCCACGGGCTGCCCCTGAATCTCATGGTAAATTTCTTTTAAGGTGTCCTTGGCTGTTTTCTGTCCATCCAGCATCCATCTCTGCATGTTATCCTTTGGGGAAAACAGAGATGCATCCAGATATTCTCTGTACTCATCCAGGGAACGGTCACTGCAGACAAACCCTGAGGCGATCCCTTCCTCAATCTCGTCCAGAAGGGTATCCTCCACCTCATCCTCAGGAATGCCGTCCAGAATCTTCTGTGCAAAGGTAATTGCCTCCAGATCCTGAATCATCTGCAGAGGATCAAAAAGCTCATCCAGACTCTGGGTACCCACACAGTAGAATCTCCGGGCGCCGTCCAATGCCCCGGCCATAATCATCATTCCTTTTTCCATGGCTGTCCTTCCGTCCGGCTCCTTTCCCCAGGTATGGATATTGGTGCTGGAATAATCCGGTTCTTCCCCTCTGATGTAGGCCGTCAGCTCTGCAGCCGCCTGTTCGTAGAGAAACTTCTCAGGGGTTCCGAAGGCAATGTTAAAGTACTTAAAGTCAAAGGGAAAAAGATTTGGCTTTATCTCGCCCTGCAGACCCGTGAGCAGTTCCACCAGCACCGCGCCCCCTGCTACCTCGGCCAGCACAACCGCAAGGCCCATGGACAGATTCATGGGCGTGGTAACTCCCATATTCGGCATGGAAAAGGTATAAAAAGAGCTCAGCCGAAAGCTGTACTTACGCACAATGTCAAAGGCGTCCCCTCCCAGAGTCAGAGGACTTATCATGTATACCGGAAGATGGGTCATTTCCTGGCCCATTACCCGGGTCATCTCAAACATATATTCCGCGGCCTCTACAGAATCCGGAGCTGCCGGCCAGCACCCGGAGCAATGTTCAGCCGCAGTCTGGTACCTGGCCAGGGAGGACAGCTGTGCCGGTACATCCGTTGGGTAGCCTGGGATCACGGGATTCATGGGGTATATTCTGTGTGCCTTTTCCACAAAGGCTGCATATTCACCCAGCTTTTGCCGGTTGAATTCCAGGATCCGGCCTGTGTCCGGGTCACGGTAATGATAGGTATACAGACTGGCCTCCCCGTGGAGCCTGCTTCCGTGTTTGTCCGGGGGGATTTTCTTCCCTTTTTGGCGGAGGAGAAATTCCCGGTATGCCGTTTCCCGGATCAAGGCCCTGTCTCCCTGCACCTCAATGCCTTCCTTATGCTTCAGCTCCTCAAGGGCCTGGGGATCTGTCACTTTAATCCCTGTATGTGCAAGAATCCTTCCTGCGCCTTCTATGATACACTCCGCCCTCTTAGAGGAGAGATGTCTTCCTTTCTGTAATCTCATGCTTTTTCTCCCTTTTTATAGTCTCCCACCACCTTGGAGAGATAGCGGAACCCGTCTACATCCAGTCCTTTTTTGTCTGCCACCCGCTCTGCCAGTAGCTGGAGGGGAATCAGCAGAGCTGCCGGCGACAGGCACTCTTCCCTGGATTTTGCCACAGGAATCACATGCTCCCGGGGGATACATCCGTCTATAGGCGTATCTGTAACAAGGGTAACTGCAACCCCGGCATTTTGCAGGTATTCTCCGTGTTCCAGCGCAGTCCGGGTATACTCCTCCCCGGAGGCAAGGAGCACTGCGGGCAGTCCCTCTTCTATTACCTCAACGGTTCCGTGCCGGAAGTCTGAAACACTGGATCCCGAGGTATGGATAAAGGTCTTTTCCTTCATCATCAGGGCCCCTTCTATGGCTGTGGCCGCATTTGCCCCCATGCCCAGCAGATAGAGATTCATACAGGGGAGCAGGGCATCTGCCAGGCGCTCCAGCGCCTCCGGGCAAAGCGTCAGGGTGCTGCGGATAGTATCCGGGATTTCAAGAAATGCCTCCTTAAGCTCCGGCCGGTAACCGGCTGCTATGATGGATAAAATCAGAAATGATGCCATATTGGTCTTAGTGGCGGAGCTTATCTCCCGTCCGCTGTGCAGAAGCATAACCTCTGAGGCATTCTCTGCCAGAGTTGAACCGGGATCATTGGTGATTCCCCAGAATGCGATTCCTCTTTCTTTCAGCTCCTTTCCCACCACCTTTGTCTCGTAGCTTTCCCCGGACTGGGAGATAAAGATGACAAGCGTGTCTTTGTCAATGGACGGCAGCAGATAGTGCAGTTCATCTGACTGGATAATCTGGGGCTTCAGGCTGCAGTACTTTAGGAATGCATACCTGGCCATATGGCACGCATAGAGAGACGCACCTATCCCTGTAAGCACCAGCTGCTTTTTTCCCTGAAGCAAGTCTCTGAAATATTCCCCTTTCGGCAGGTATGCGTCCAGGATCTTCTGCGCCACCTCCGGCTGATCCTGGATTTCCTGCCACATTGCTGTATGTTTCATTTTCTCCTCCTTTACCCCTTCACAGAGCCTGTGGTCAGACCCTTGGTTAAATATTTCTGGAAACAAATGTATAATAGGATAGACGGAATCATTACTATATTAAGTCCCGCAAACAAGGTTACCCAATCGGCCTTCAGCTTAAAGGATTCCATCAGGGCAATAATTCCTACCGGAAGCGTGAGGAGCTCCTTATCATGTATAAAGGTAAGGGCAAATATATAGTCGTTCCATATCCAGACAAAGTTAAAAATGATGATCGTTATAATTCCATTTTTAGACAGGGGGAAGATAATCTTCCAGAAAGTAGAGTGAACCCCGCACCCGTCGATAGCCGCCGCTTCTTCCAGTTCTTTGGGCATGCTCCGGTAAAATCCGCTCATGACCAGAATGGAATAGGGAAGGCTGAACACTACATAAAGGATCCCCAGCCCAAGATGGGTATTCCACAGATTCAGCTTATACAGCACCGTGAACTCTGAGGGCAGCACCAGGGCTGTGGGGACATAAAGTCCCGCTATAAAAAGCATCAGCACTACTTCGCTCCATCTTTTCTCACTGCGCACCAAAATATAGGCTACGGTTGAGGACAGCACCACCACCACAAGAACAGAGACTATGGTAATAAGAATACTGTTCAGCGCATAGCTCTGGAAATCTATCTTTACCCAGGCATTGCTGTAGTTTTGCAGCTGCCACTTCTGAGGCAGGGCCCAGGGATTAGCCACAAATTCTTTGTTGGTCTTAAAAGAGGTATAGAATACCCAGAATACAGGGAACAGTACAATCAGCCCGTATCCTCCTGCCAGCAGGTCCCGCAGAACCCCCAGCGGCCTTATTTTTTTCTTGTTATTCATCCCTGCACCCCGCTTTCGTCAGTCTCATAATTGCAAATATAATAAGAAACAGTATGCCGAAGAGCAGCACGCCGATAGTGGACGCGTACCCGTAATCGCTGTAGGTAAAAGCATTTTCATACAGGTATGTGGTCAGAAGCTCTGACGCACGGTTGGGTCCGCCCTTTGTCATTACATACACAAGCTCAAATGAGTAATTAAAGGCCGTGACGCAGAAGAATACCAGTGAGGTGCGGATCTCCTGCCAGATGCCCGGGATGGTTATGTGGACGAACTGCTGCCATGCGCTGGCACCGTCGATAGAAGCCGCTTCGTATCTGTCGTCCGGTATATTTAAGATGGCCGCAATGAACATAATCATATAGAATCCAATGTTGATCCACACAAGGGGGACGGTAAGCGCGCCCATAATTACGTTTGTCTCTCCCAGCCATACGTGCTGCAGCTTTGAAAGGCCAATCTTTCCAAGGAATCCGTTGACCAGGCCAAAGGATGGGTTATAGATGAACATCCACAGAACAGATACCACCGCAATTGACATTACGTAGGGGATAAAGTAGATAATGCGCAGCCCCTGGTGGTATTTTGACTTTTTTCTGGTGACCATAACCGCAAATGCCAGAGCAATGGAAAAGGTAAATATAGTACAGAAAATTAGGATGAACACATTGTTTCCCAGGGCCTTCCACACAATGGGATCCTCAATGAGGCGCTTAAAGTTAGCCAGACCCACAAACTTAATGTTATCTGAAAACCCGGACCAGCTGCACAGGCTGAGAAACAGAGACTTCACACAGGGATAAAGGCAGAATACCCCGTAGAGCAGCAACGTGGGTACCAGATATGTAATTAAAAAGCTTTTTTTCTTTCCTACCATGTTCCTTCACCTGCCCTTTCCAGTTTTGTGTACCCCTGCATAAATTCATAGAGCCGGTATACATCCGGGCTCTCGCCTGTGCGGACATAATAGCCCGACGTGGCATTGCCCAGTCTCAGGCTTTCCGCCAGGGGCAGCCCCTGCAGCAGCCCAAAGCACAGGCCCGCGTTAAAGTTATCCCCGCCCCCGGTTGACAGCTTCGGAACGGGGGTATAATACCCCTCTTCCTTTACCATCGTCCCCTTGGTATAGCCGTAGGCACAGTGGGGAAGATGGAGGATAAGGTAATCGATGCTCAGCCTTCGGCTTATCTCCTGTCCCATTTCTCTTCTGCTTTTTCCTTCTCTGTGGAATAAGGCCTTATAGATTAGGCGGGCCTCATTTTCATTCATGCTGAATATCGTTGTCCTGTATTCTGCAAATGCCTCTCCCAGGCGCAGTATCTGGACCAGTTCCTCCCCGGACTTTCTGGATGCGTCCGAGAGATCCATGAGAAGCCATTTGTCTTTCTCTTTTTTTCCGTCTTTTATACAATTGTCATACACCGCCTGAAACAGCGCCGTAGCCTCGGCCAGCTCACTCCAGTTGAGAAGGGCGATCAGGCGGCTGTCTCTGAAATATCCTATGAGCTCCTCTTGGTTCATCCTGGCGGCTATCATATCCCAGGTCATCTCCTTTAGGTTATCCATTGAGGAAAGCATAACCTTGCCGTCATGAAACTCCAGGGCATTGCACTGTCCGGTTCTGCACACGGAATGAAGCATGCAGTTGTCATTCATATTCTTAAATACCGGATCGATCTTAGGATACCCCATACTGCCGATACAATGTGTCTTAACCCCAAGCGTGCCCAGACTGTTGGCAAATATGGCCATATTGCCCCCGATTTTCTCCTGCTGAAGCTCTAGTTCAATGGAACAGCTCATATTCTTTTTTGATATCAGATAACTGCCGAATTCCTCAATGGTTTCAAAGTATGTACCGGGCAGCTGTCCGCTTTTTTGTTTTACTGCACGCACCACATGATCCACGACTACGTCAAAACCGGCAGCAGCAGTAATGCTGCTGCCGGTTTTCATGGCACGTTCTAATATTTCTAATATTTTTATATTATTTGCCACCGCTTGTCTCCTGTGCTACTTTATCCATTCTCTCGCAGAATTGTTCTGCATTTATTTCCTCCTGGATTAAAGCATTGATGCAGTTATTCAGTTCCCCGAGCACTTCTTTATATCTCACTTTATAAGAAGGAGAGATAATGCTTACATTGTCATCTGCCATCTTCCACATGGTCTGGGCACTCTTTGGAAGCAGTCCCATTACCTCGTCAGACTGTTCTTCCATAGCCAGCAGGAAGCCCGTCTTTTCAGCCACATATTTGGCATTTTCCTCAGAATAGAACAACTTTACAAGTTCTTTGATATATTCCAGCTTGCTGTCATCCTCCTGCTTCGGAAGAACCATACATTCAACTACAGCTGTGGTTGAAGTCTTGCCGGCCTCCTCTCCGGGGGCATACATAGGCTGCAGGTCAAAGTCGTCCGGCCACTGATCCTCCATCTCTCCTTCCAGCCAGCTTCCTGAAGGCACAAAGGCATCGTTGTTGCCGATAAAGTCAATCTGAGACTGGATGTGATCCATAGCCAGTGAGTTCTTATCAATATAGCCTGCATCCCTCATCTCCTGCAGACGGGTTACCGCTTCCAGGGCAGCGGGCTGTTTCCAGGCACCTGCCTCGTTGTTGTTAATGGCTTCCATTGTTTTCGGATCCAGATTCTGAATCATAGGTACCAGGAAGGCATCTGCCAGCATAAAGGGATATACACCAGCATAAATCATAGGGGTAACACCGCTGTCCTTTATTGTCTTGCACAGCGTCTGGTATTCCTCCCAGGTTGACGGTACTGTCCAGTTATTGTCTGCAAAGAGCTTGCCGCTGTAAAAGTTGCCTGCAATCAGTTTGCTGGTGGGAAGGAAATAATGGGAACCATCTACCTCACCCAAAGCAAGTCCTGCGGAGAAAATGGTTTCCTCCAGGGTCTTGGTGCCCTCTGCATTCTGCTCTGCCAGTATGTCGTCTACGGGATATAACAGCCCTTCTTTGGCAAATCCATAATAGTCTACATCACTGATCCAGGTGTAGAAGATGTCCGGAGCCTCTTTGACATTAAGTAGATTGCGGATTACCTCCGCCGCCTTGGCGTTGCTCTCAAACTCCACATTTACATTAGGGTATTTCTCTTTAAACTTCTCTAAAGGCAGATCCCAGAACTGTTCCGACACTTCCTGCTGCCAGAGGATGGATATGGTGACATCCTCATCCTCTTTGCTGTCTCCCTTTGCCTCTGTTTTCGTGTCCTCTTTTGCGCTGTCCTTACTGCCGCCGCAGCCTGCCAGCGAGAATACCAGTGTACCTGCACATACCATTGCTACAAATTTCTTAAACATAGTTTCCTCCCATAATCATTCTTGATTCGGAACCTTTCTTTGGTTCTGCTGATTGATAGTTTATATCCCCGCAGACGGCTTACGCCCTCCGGGGTCCCATTCCGGTTTCCGCGGTATATCCCGAAACGGTATAAATCTGTCCGGCGGTACCCCCCTGGCTCCCGGTCAGAATTTATTCTGTTTTGATTATAAAGCTGTACCTTTCTCTGCCCGACGGTTAAAGGGGCATCCACTGAGAAAATACCATCTCTGCAGCCCCGCACAAAACCGTGGCGCTGCAGTCTGCATCCATCTTTATCTCAGGGAGTACGTTTCCCTGCACCAGAAGTCTGGATGTAACCTGTTCCATACTCTTTTCTATTACTTCCCGGATCAGTCCCACCGTTTCCCCTCCTATGTAAATACAGTCCGGGTTAAAGATATTGTTTAAGATAGACAGAAGTCTTCCCAAAATGGCGGCATTCTCTTCTAAGACCTGAACTGCCGTCTCTTCCTTTTTCCCCCAGAGTTCCAGAAATTCCTCAAAAGAAGCAATTTGCTTCCTGCTGTAGAGGTTGTATTTCTCCACATATCCCATAATGCGCAGATCGCTTTCCACACAGCCCATGCTGGAACACAGATGACACTGCATCTGCATATTGCCGATGGGCATATGACAAATCTCCGGGGCATACCCACCGCTGCCGCAGATTAGCTTACCATTGGCAACTACGCCGATTCCAAGACCTTCATCCGCAAAAAGATAAACGATATTCTCCTGATTTCTGTAGAGATTCTCCCTCATGTACTCTGACATGACGCAGAGATTGGACTCGTTGTCAATATAGACGGTTTTGCCCAGGGTCTGGGACAGCATCTCCTTCATGGGCTGATTATTAAACAGCTCGATCTCTGAAGAGACAATGTTATGGGTTTTTTTCTCAAAGATTCCGGGTACGGCAACGCCTACCCCTACAATCTGATCCTCTGAAAAACGCTTCAGCACCTGTTCCCGGTATATACTTCCGCAGGTCTGTATTACCTCCTGTATACTGCTTTTATGGCTGTAGTCAAATCTGTCGTCATAGACCACACGGGTACTGTAATCCGCCACGGCCACACGGATAACCCCAAATCTGGTCAAATCAAAGCACAGAGACATGAGATTGTTATAGTTCAGTGAGATCCCCTTGGGAGTTCTGCCCACCACCTTAGTATCATCCAGTGCCGTCTCCTCCAGATACCCCTTTTCCCTCATCTCATTACATATATTAGAAACGGTTGCGAAGCTGAGACTCAAATCCTCAGCCATCACCTTTTTGGTACAGCTTTTATTTCTCTTCAAATAATTAATAATCTCTTTTGCGTGAACCTTTTTCAGTTCCACAGAACTGTCGACCTTCATCCCTTGTCTCCTCCCTCCACATTATTTTATTCATTATTTTAATAATTATTTTAATCACTTTAATAATTGTATAGTAGATCATATATTGGGAATTGTCAAGAGTAGAATTTGAATTTGGGACGTGTTCTTTCTAGAAAGAACACGTCCCAAATTCGATCAGGGGTGTCCCTTTTTCAGACAGCCCTGTCCCTTTTTCACTTAACGATCCAGCACTACTTTCACGGACCCCATCCCACAGTTTATGTCAAAGAAGTTCTCTGCCTGAAGGTTGGACTTATATGTTCCTCCCATACCTCCAAACCGATCGTCTCCCACTCTGACATCTCCCATGCCTACTTTAACTCTATACCCGTAGTCTGAGGGAACGGTCAGGCTCGCAGCTATCTCGCCCATCCCGCAGTCCAGCTTGCACTTGCCTGTGAGGCGCCCTTCCAGCATTACCTTACCCATTCCGCAGTTTATCTTGGACGGCCCGCTGTAATAATCTGCCAGCACAACCTCTCCGGCCCCCAGATCCAAACGGCTTGTTTCTGTGAAGATTCCCCGGCCCACCAGCTTGCCTGCGCCTAATTTGATCTTCACATCCTGGAAACGATAGCCTTTTGGTATAATAATCACTATCTTGCGCTCTGAGAAAAGATTCGTAATATTGTTCAGCACAAACAGCCCCTTATAGCCTTTATCCTTTATTTTCCAGACACCGTCCTTTACTTCCTCCCTGCAGTCTCCGTCCGGATAGCCGGACAAATCCAGTGCGAACTCATCCCCCTCCCGGACAATGGCTTCCGCCATGGAAATATCAATGTAAAGGGAATGAATGGTCACATGATTCTCATGGATAACCTTTTCCAGCTCCAGCTTCTGGGGCGGCACATCCTCCTTGGGCGGCGCATCTTCCTTTGCAGCACGGTTCTGGTGTTCTTCCCGGTTCGGTTCCGGCGCAGAGGCATCAGGTGCTTCTTCCTGCATCGGCGCCTCCTCTGCGGCTTCCCCGGTATCCCCTCCGGACAGCTGGCCGCCTCCCAGTAAAACATCGGTACTTATCCCAAAGATGTCCGCCAGAGGAACCAGCATCATAATATCCGGGCAGGAAAGCCCGCTTTCCCACTTACTGACTGCCTGGGCAGAGATTCCTAACTGCTCCGCCAGCTGTGCCTGGGTCAGTCCCTTCAGCTTTCGCAAAAATGCAATCCTGTCCCCAAAGGCTTCAGGGAGTCGTTTGTTTGCTCCATTCATATTCGTATTATCTTCCATCCTTTTACCCACCTATCTAGTTTATTTTCTCTTCATTTATTTACAGTTTTAATGTTTACCTATCATGTGTATCTGGTTTAACGGTGCGCCGCACTCTTAAGATAGTTACAGCATATCCGTTCAGCACCGGTATTTACAAGCAACTGTAGGTTGATTTTTACTTTTTTATCATTTTTCAACTAATGGTTGATTTATAATTATTAGTCCATTATAGCAAAAGCTCCCACTTACGGAAAGAGAGATGGAAATCTTTTTCTGTATCTGCTATAATAGCTCCTAGTATGGAATCATATCATTATATAATAGGAGGATTAAAGTATGGTATATAAGACAAAAGGAACCTGTTCCAGGGCCATCGAGCTTGAATTAGACGGTGATATTGTGAAATCGGTCAACTTCGTAGGCGGATGCAATGGAAATACCAAGGGAATTGCCACCCTGGTACAAGGGATGAAGATTGACGATGTCATTGAAAAATTACAGGGCACAGACTGCGGAGGCCGCGGTACTTCATGTCCGGATCAGCTGGCAAAGGCACTTCTGCTGGCGAAAGAACAGAGACAGTAGTAAAAAACCAGGGACTGTGCACCGGATGTGCACAGTCCCTATTCCATGTTTTTATCTGTCCCATTTATCACAAAGGGAATTGATCTGATCCGCAAATCTGGCCAAATCTTTATTTGTTCCGCCTTCATTATGCCTGATAACGGCCATAAGTCTCTGCCCTGCGGCAATTAACCGCGCGTAGACTCCGCCTGCCTTCACGGTCTGGCCTCCAATCTGCGCCTTCCTGATCGGTATTCCCACGGTTTCCTTCACCGCCTGGTCTGCCAGCAGATCATAAACGGTCCCGCTGAACGGTGCCATAGTATCATACTGCAGCTCATCAGCCAGCTTCTTGGCAAAAATCTCGCATACCTTATCGTCTCCGTGAACCACAAAAACCTTCCTGGGTTTTTTCTGAAAGGAAGCGGCCCACCGCATAAGTCCTGCGCGATCCGCATGTCCGCTGATACCCGGGAGCCGGGTAATCTCTGCCTGCACCTGAACCTCTTCTCCAAAAAGCTTTACCTCAGCGGCCCCTTCTACAAGGGCACGTCCCAGGGTCCCTATCGCCTGATATCCCACAAATAAAATAGTGGACTCGGGTCTCCACAGATTATGCTTCAGATGGTGCTTGATCCGCCCCGCATCGCACATACCGCTGGCCGAGAGAATCACCTTGGGTCTTTCGTCAAAGTTAATGTCCCTGGACTCATCACTGGTAATGGCCAGCTTCAGCCCAGGAAAGCTAATGGGATTAATCCCTTTCATAATCAAATCCATGGCTTCCTGATCGTAACAGTCATGATAATGCTCTTTAAAAATGTTTGTTGCCTGTACAGCCAATGGGCTGTCAACAAAAACCTCAAATCCGGGATACCCCTTCACCAGACCGTCTGCCTTAATCTTTCTGAGGAAGTACAGCATCTCCTGGGTACGCCCGACAGCAAAGGAGGGAACCACCACGTTGCCGCCCCGTGCAAATGTCCTTTCCAGAATCTCTACTAATTGAGTGATATAATCTGTCCGTACTTCATGGTCTCTGTCCCCATAGGTTGACTCCATGATAACGTAATCTGCCTCCGTAAGATAAGTAGGATCTTTGATAAGCGGCTGATCCAGATTCCCGATATCACCGGAAAATACCAGCTTCCGCTCTTCCCCCTCTTCCTCTATCCAGACTTCAATACTGGAAGATCCAAGCAGATGTCCCGCATCGTTATATCTTACTCTGATGCCGTCCTCCAGGGTCAGAATCCTGCTGTACGGACAGCTCACAAACTGTTTGATTACACCATTGGCATCCTCCAGCGTATATGCCGGAACAAACTCTTCTTTTCCTGAACGTCTGCCTTTTCGGTTTCTCCATTCAGCCTCAAACATCTGGATATGGGCACTGTCACGAAGCATGATCTCACACAGGTCACAGGTAGCATCCGTTGCATAGATATTTCCCCTGAATCCCTTTGCATAAGCTAAGGGCAGATTCCCCGAATGATCAATATGAGCATGGGTCAGCAAAACAAAGTCAATGTCCGCCATAGATACCGGCAGTTCCTGGTTCTCGTACTGATCCGGCCCCTGCTCCATCCCACAGTCTACCAGAAATTTCTTTCCAGCTGCCTCAAGATAAAAACAGCTCCCCGTTACCTCATGAGTTGCCCCAATAAATGTAAGTCTCATAAAAAACCCCCTTTTCGGTATTGAGCTTTTACTAACATCAGCATTTACTCTATTATACCCCAAAGGGGGCG
This sequence comes from Lactonifactor longoviformis, assembly GCF_042848515.1. Lineage (GTDB taxonomy): Bacteria > Bacillota > Clostridia > Lachnospirales > Lachnospiraceae > Lactonifactor > Lactonifactor longoviformis. The sequence continues at coordinate 4,531,325 of NZ_AP031453.1, forward strand.
GTTATGATATGATTTTCCCTTAATTTATTCGATTTGTCAAAAATCCGCTGCCGCAGAGTCCATAATATTCATTCAGCATGGACAAACGGATATAAGGGCTGATGGTGCCCAGTGTTCTGAAGGTATCGGCATCGCTCAGGGTATTCACCGGACATGCATAATACCTGTAATTATTCTCTTTTCCGAATCCCATTACCCGGTAATCCCAGTTTTCTTTTGCTCCGCAGTTAGGAACGGACAGGAATCGGACTTTCTCTTTTACATAATGAAATCTGTGATACAGGCGCTCCACATTTCCGGGCAGCAGCATATTTCCCAAAAGCAGGGTGCCGTTCTCATATTCGGTTAATGCCTTTTTGCTGTGTCCCTTAAGAAGATCGAAATCGCTCCTGTGGGTACAGGCCAGACTGCACAGGTCACATTCACCCTTCATCCGTCCTTTGCAGGACTGTATGTACGAAAATGGTTTTACGGACATTACGCAGTCTTCTTCCACTAAATCATCCTCAATGGAGCCATGATACATGACAATGGTAGGGTAGCCATTTCCCTGATAAACGCCAAAGGATAATACCCACCGGTTCATAATCAGATAACCAGCTTTATAGACCGGGACAAATCCATCTTCTTCCTTCCAAATCTTCTCATCTGCAGACTTCTCCAACGGCTGAAAGTATCCGCCCGGTATGGTATCCTGACCTTCATAGGCAGGGCCATTCCCCATGAGATACCTGAACTCTTCCACACCCTTACTCAGCGCATAACGGTAAGGATCTCTGAGAAACGTTCTCCCTTTTGAATCCAGCGTGAGCTTGTCCGGCTGCTCCTGCCCTTCCAAATGGCGGAGCAGGCTGGCACGCTGCTTTTTGTCCATGTACGGCATGATAATCTGTTTTACCCTTCTCAGCTCCAACATCTCAATAACATATTCCAGATATTGAAGGTTCAGGTGTGAAATTACCAGCAGATCGATAGGGAATGTCTCATCAGCGAATCTTGCATCCTCGCCGAGTGTCCTCGGGATACTGGCATCTGCTCCGCAGAGATATACCACACTGGCAGTGTAGTCCTGTGGTTCGTTCCACATACTTAATATGTGGTAGATGCCGTCATTCATGTTTCTAAATAAGGTGCGAAAGTATAGGGCTTTCATGGGGTTGTGCCTCCTCTTCTTAAATTAATTATTTTTATAATTATTACTTTAACTCAATCAATCCATATACCGTTTGTACAAGTGTCGACAGATTCAAGTATTTCTCCATCTTTAGCACTATGGACTCCTCTTACGCGATAATAATAGCCTTTGTCTACGTCTATAGTAAAAGACTTAACAAATAGAGATGTATTCTCTTTTGATACTGACCATAAATCAAATGTGTACCAACTTTCTGTCTTAGGATCATATTGATCTAAGGATAAGTCTATATATAGCTCTTGACATACTACATGTGCAACTGTAGCACCAGATGCAGTAACCTGTCCATTTCCGGCATTAATACATTTTGCAGTACCCTTATTCAGAATACTACCTCTTATTAGAGGTGTTTTAGTATCCTCAGACTCTATATCTGTTGTTAAAAGTGAACCATCAACAATACGACCTAGATGAACTGGTTCCGCAGCGAATACAACATCTTCAAATTTGAAAATAAATGCCAAAAATATAACAAATAATGATACTACAAATACTATACATCTTTTTAACTTATTCATCTTTTCCTCTCTTTTTTTACAAAATCATTCTTAGATATAATTAAATACGAATTAATAGCTCAAGATATTACACTAAAATTCAATTTTATTAATTATTTTTAAAAACTCTTCTTTGCTTATTTTTCCAGAGAACTCATAATAACAATTTTTGTAATTCCATTGAGCAGTATAACAGATATCATCGCCAGAACTATCCTTCAATTCCCATATATCTACCTCAATTGTTCCTTTGTATATACTTTGTGTTTCAATATGTTTTGCATCATATGTAGATAGTTCTGATGTATCGTTTTGATTATTCGATATATAAAGGGTTAATAATTGATGCATGTATTCATATTGGATAAAAGCCATTTTACCTTCTATATCTAAATCATACGATAAATACCGCATACTCTTTGGCAAATATAAAAAATCTGGCACCTCAACTCCCAACTCATTTTCTATACTTTGCACTGCACTTTCTAGGTCTCCTGTATTTTTTTTTCTTTGCTCATTATTGTCTATATTTAATTTAGCATCATCTCCTAGTAAAAATTCTACTTGCTTAAGCAAGTTAACCCTATTCGCCTCACTAGTCATAGCAACCCCAAATACTCCTAACATAGTAAGGCAAACAATAGCTGCACATTTCCCAGCTCGCTTCCACCTGGAATAGAATACCACTTTTTTCTTTTTCTCTACCACCTCTTCTTTCTCTTCGCTAACCTCATCTTCGTCTTCATGGTATATGCCTTTGTCTTTCAGTTCCTGCACAATCTTGTTATACAGCTCTTTGGGAGGATCCATACTGTCTATGAACGGGTCCTCTTTTAATTCTCGTTCAATCTGTTCAGCCTCTTCCCGAAGAGCTTCTATCTCACTTTTAGTCATAAAAATCTCCTCTGAGGCCTCTGCTTTCGGTTTGTTATTTTCCTGTGATAATTTCTCAAATCTACTCATGAAACCCTTATCTTTCCTTGACTTTTTTTTGCAAGTGTATCATATTAATCTATAGTTACTATTTTGCTTGATATTAGGAGGAAATACATGAAACATATTGTTCTCACGGGCGGCGGAACTGCCGGCCACGTAACACCAAATATCGCCATGATTCCCAGTTTACAGGAATTGGGCTACACTATTTCCTATATCGGTTCTTACGACGGAATCGAAAAAAAACTCATCGAAGAACTGGATATTCCTTATTATGGGATTTCATCCGGTAAATTAAGGCGGTACTTTGACGTTAAGAATTTTACCGATCCCTTTAAGGTTGTAAAAGGATATGGAGAAGCGGCCCGGCTCCTGAAAAAACTGAAACCTGACGTGGTATTCTCCAAGGGAGGGTTTGTCACTGTTCCGGTTGTTATAGCCGCAAGCAGACAAAAAATCCCCACCTTTATCCATGAATCTGATATGACTCCCGGTCTGGCCAACAAGATTTGCATTCCCTTTGCCACTAAAGTGTGCTGCAACTTTCCTGAGACAGTAAATGAACTTCCCGCCAACAAAGCTGTCCTCACCGGTACTCCTATCCGCCAGGAATTACTCTCCGGGGATGTAAAAAGAGCCCGTGCCTTCACCGGCCTCACTGAAGAGAAGCCTGTAATTATGATAATCGGAGGAAGCCTTGGGGCTGCCGCCATCAATGACTGTATCCGCAGAATCCTCCCGGAGCTTCTGGAAGAATTCCAGGTCATCCACCTGTGCGGAAAAGGAAAGCTGGATGAGTCTCTTGTGGGAACAAAAGGCTATGTTCAGTATGATTACATCAAAAAAGAACTGGCTGACCTGTTTGCCCTGGCTGATCTGGTAATCTCCAGAGCCGGCGCCAATGCGATCTGTGAAATCAGTTCACTCAATAAGCCTAATCTCTTGATTCCTCTGTCCGCCAAAGCAAGCAGAGGCGACCAGATATTAAACGCACGTTCCTTTGAAAAACTGGGTTACAGTATGGTTCTGGAAGAAGAAGAGATTACAGATAAAACGCTGCTCTTCTCCATCCGGGAATTATACGGCAACCGCCATTCTTATATGGAGGCTATGTCAGAGAGCAATCATATCGATTCTATCAAGCATATTGTAGATTTAATTGAGGATGCTGTGAATTAAAGCCTGTCATATTCCGACTGATACCGCTTTTGCGTCCATGACTTTGCCCGGTGGAGTCTGGTTCTCACATTTTCTACTGTGATACCCAGCTCTCCGGCAATTTCCGTGGCATCTTTTTGCTCCACATAACTTTTCTCGATAATCTCATGCCAATTCTTATTATGCTCTTCGAGATCTTTCATCATTTCGTTGATAAATTCCTTCTTGATGTAGTCGTCTGCCATCTCATCTTCTACATAACAGGCTCTGGCATGATGGCTTCTCCTCACATTCGCATCCTCTTGGGATTCATTCTCACCATACTCGTAACCTACCGTTTCGTACTTCCTGTATGCTTTCCTGCAGTAATCAATTGCTTTGTGTTTTGTAGTCACAATCAGCCAGTATTTAATCAAGTCATCGTTTAATTCCTGCCTTTCTACCAGCTGGTAAAGAGATACAAAAACTTCCTGGCATATATCCTGAGACCAGCCGTAATCATGTATCACATTATTCGCTACCTTAGTGGCCAGACTCCAGTACTTGTCATACAACGTTTGTAACTTCTTGTTAATATTATCCATCTTTTCTGGTTTCCTTTATAAGACCTACTTTTTCTGAAAGGCAGCAAGTATACTCTCCCTGTCTTCCTCCGTCAGGCTGCCTGGTTTCCATCCAAGAGCAACGTTGTCACCTTCATACCGCGGGATTAAATGCATATGAAAGTGAAAAACTGTCTGCCCCGCTACCTCCCCGTTATTCTGTACAATGTTAAATCCGTCGCATTTTAAAACTTCCGTCATTTTTACTGCCATCTTTTTTGCCAGCACCATTGCCTCCGCTGCAAGTTCTCCCGGTATCTCATAAATATCTGCGTAGTGCGCCTTCGGCAGAATCAGCGCATGGCCCCTGCTGGCAGGACCCAGATCCAGGATAACTCTGAATTTCTCATCTTCAAATAATGCAGCGGAGGGAATTTCCCCATTTGCAATCTTACAAAATATACATTCTGACATAGTAATGTCTCCTCCTTTTGTTATATATTTGTTTCTTTTTATTTTGTCGTATTTTACGAGTTTTTGCAATACAATATTGTTTGATATTTACAAAGTCTGATGATACACTGTAACAGGAGGTGCAAAATTATGTTAAAAGTGCGCGAATCAGAAACTATTGAAGAAATTTGTAGGGAAAATCCAGATATTAGACGTTTCCTATCTGAATTGGAAGACAACCACAAATTTACCATTTCCAAAATCTCTCACGAGATACGAAACCCTGTTACATTAATTAACAGTTTCCTTCAGTTACTGGAGGTACGCTATCCTGAACTGTCCGGCGATGACTATTGGAAGAAGGTCATGGACAACATGCAGTTTCTCCGTTCTCTGCTGGATGAGCTGTCCTCTTATAATAATTCGAACCGGGTGGTGAGAAGCGAAGCAAATATTTACGCCATCCTGTCGGAAATCGTAGAGTCTGCCCGTCCGACTCTGGAACAGGATCAGATAACCATTCAGCTGATAAAGAAAACCGCTCTTCCTACTTTACCCCTGGATACGGTAAAAATGCAACAAACATTTTACAATTTCATCCGAAATGCCCACGAAGCCATAGGAACACACGGGGCTATCACCATTAGCCTGGAGACAGACGGTTCCGATATCACTATACAGATCTCCGATACCGGAAAGGGCATACCTGCGGAGCATATGTCTGAACTTTTCAAGCCCTTTGTCACCTACAAAAAGGATGGTACCGGACTGGGACTTTCAATCGCAAAAGGTGTAATAGAAGCCCATAACGGTACCATCCAGGTAGACAGCACAGAAGGTGAAGGAACGACAATCTCTGTCATTCTCCCCATCTGTTAATCCTACATAATATTTACTTTTTTTCTCCGGTAAAGGAGCACGCCCAGTACAAATCCGCAGATCAGCCCGCCTACGTGAGCGGCGTTATCCACGCCTGCGCTGATGAATCCATGATATAAGGTCAGACCTGCAAGCACTACCATTTGGCGTGTGGTAAGATCCTCCAGCCTGCCTTTATTCACGATAAGAATATAAAGCATAGCCCCGATCACCGCAAAGATAGCGCCGGAGGCTCCTGCGGATACGCTGATACGCCCGCTGCTGCCTGATATCTCTGTATAATACGAGATATAGCTGGCACCTATACCGCCCAGAATATAGATAATCAGGTATCTGACCCTTCCGACTGCCCGCTCGAGGTTATCCCCCAGGAACCCCAGTACAATCATGTTATTTGCCAAATGTGCAAAACCAAAATGCAGAAACATGCAGGTAAACAGCCGGTAATACTCTCCTTCCTGGATCAGAGGCGGAAAGGCGGCCCCCCACGTAATCATATGCATGGTGTCCCCGGAAGAACCTGTCACCTCAACCAGAAGAAATACCAGGATATTCACCCCAATCATCAGAGTATTTATAAGTACGGGCTTTCTTTTCTGCACCTGAATCTTCAGTTCGTCCAGCATGGATGGCCCCTGGGGGGGATAATAATATTCATTCATGGATAAATTCTCCTCCTGACATGGGAACATTATATAGCTTTTACGCCGGGAATGCAACCTGCACGCCCCACTCTATTCATAATAAAAAGTCACATCTGCAATTCTAACCTCATCATGTTCCTGCAGCGGATATTTCTCACGGCTTTCCAAAAGTCTTCCGTTGACATACGTTCCGTTTTTGGAATTCAGATCCTGTATCAGGCAGGCGCCCCGCGTCACTTCAAGCTTACAGTGGATACGGCTCACGGTAGACAGGGGTATACAGTAATCTACCGCCTCCGCCATCTTGCCCACCAGAATAACCCCCTCATCCAGTCTGATAAGTGTCCCGCCGCTGTTGTCCTTTCCCCGCAGACAGTGGTTCCCCGCCTGTTCCTTCCCGGTCAAAAGACTGGTTTCCTCTCCGGAGAACTCCCGGGATTGTCTTCCGGTTTTCCCTGCCTCGGGTCCTGCATCCGGATAAGGGATCGGATTATCTGACAGGATCTCCGGCTTTCCTTCTGTCTCTTCCCCAGGAGATAACAGTTCTTTCTTACGTCTGCGGTACCAGATCAGGCCGGCAATTCCAGCCAATGCAAGCAGACCTCCAAAGCCGGCGGCCAGATAGCTCCAGGGAATGTACCGGTAATTCCACACCAGAAAGCCACCCCCAATTGTCAAAATTCCTCCTGTCACCACGGCCGCAGTCCTGATTCCCTCCCTATTCTCCTGAAATTCCTCCTCTTGGGGTTCCCTGCATATCTGGCGCAAAATCTCCTCTTTCTCATAGTCCTCCTCCTCTGTGCTGCCAGTCGCCTCCGCCTCACCGGAGGATTCCTCCATTTGCCCGCCCGCAGAAGCAAATAACTCCTTTTCGATTTGTTCCAGCTGAAAATTATCTTCCGTCACGCAGTGGTAGATTCCATACCCGATTCTCACCGCATCCGGATCCTGATGGTCTATCTTAGGCAGAAGATATTCCATCAGATCCCTCATACCCTCCCTGGCATCCCCGCGGTGAACGGGAATAAAGCTGAAATAAGCCCTTTGGCCGCCCGCCTCCATGTAAATATGCTCCGGCTCCAAAACCAGATGCCCGGGATCCAGAAGATACGCCTGCATCACTCTGATGGTATCCACCAAACTTTTTAAGATAGGATAGATTTCATCTCTTCCCAGCTTTTTCTCCCCATACATCGCCTCAAGGGGCTGCCTGGAGGTTATCTCATAATAGAAAAGGGTCCGGTTGTCTATTTTCTGAATCGAACAGGGAAGCAGTCCCGAAATAGAATTCATCAGGATCATGCGGACCTCATACGAGGCGGTATCCACCTCCCCCTCCTCCTCAAAGATTAGATAATTATGGTTTAGATCCCTCTTATAGTCCCCCCGCATATGCCTCCGCCTTTCTGATTTTCCGGATGAATTCTACAGGGCGGAGCACATGTATTTCTCCCTTCCCCTGAAATTCCCACTTGGTTCTTAGAAACGGTCCGCCGATTCCTCCCCGGTAGGTAATCACTATACGGCTGCTGCCGGCACTGATCCCGGGCTGCACAGTGCCTGACAATATCCCGCCGTTTCCCTGGCTGCTTTTTATCTTAGATTCAGCTATGTGACGGGCCTCTGTAAGATTCCTGGCTGCCGCAGTTCCTGCACTAGCCGCCCCCTCATAGGCGGCGGCCGTATACCAAGCCTGGTGGTATACAAAAAAGCACAGATACAGGGTTACGGTCAGCACCATCAGAACCAGGGGCATGCATAAAGCTGCCTCTACCGTAAAACTCCCCCTATATCCTTTTATCTGTTCTCTTCCCGTCTGTTCATATTCTGTGCCCATGCCTGTCTCCCTTCCCTGAGCCTTATGCGGCCCCTATTTTGTACAAAAGTCTGCCTGCCAGTCCGAAGAATAGAAAAGGCAGAAATGGTATCCGGTCCTTTCTTCCCTTCTTCCTCCCTGCCATAAGGCAGGCGGCCCACAGGGATGCCAGCACCAGTCCTAAAAGGATAGTCTCAAGGGTATCCCAAAGCCCCAGATAGATGCCAGCTGTGATAACTGCCAGTCCGTCTCCGTACCCTATGGCCTCTTTGGTTCCCCGTCCCAGGGCCAGCAGCAAAATACCGGGGAGCAGGCCTGCCGCCCAGAGGCCATCTCCCTCACATCCGTGCAGCCGCATCCCCAGGCGGAGCACGCACCCCAGGATGGCAGCAGCGGCGAGCAGCCTTCCGGAGACTTCCCTTGTCTTCCAGTCCCTCCAGCCCGCCGCCCCGAGAAATACCAGACAGGCGGCTTCATGAATGCCCATTGCTGCCGCACCTGGAACAGGGCCTGAGACCGCCTGCCTCTGACTTTTTCACCAGCCTGACCGTCCTGGTAAGTCCTCCGCAGGTCTTAAGGCTGTGATACCTGTCTCCCTTTTCCGTAATATAGTACCCTGCTCCGCTGGTCCCTTTTCCCACACATTTTTCACAGGGGCGGTACTTTTCCCCGTATTCATTTCTCGCAGACGCCAGGCCCCCGCTTCCAATATAGTGAATGGAAAGATCCAGATAGGAACAGTCTTCCCGCACATGATATACCTCTTGATTTTGCGTTATGTAAACCATTACATTCGCTTCCCCCTCTGATTCAAAATCCATGTCCTTCTCATACCCTGTCCAGGCTCTTGCATAGCCCGTGCAGGTAAGTGTTACCGGCAGAACAGGGATGAGAGCGGCCGACGGCCGATACCTGTATTCCGCCCGCAGGATAATCTGTCCGTGATCCATGGATGAGGTTTGTATACGGATTCCGCCAGACTTTCCCTCAATCCCTGTAAGCCTCTCCCCCTTCAGCTGTTTTTTCAGGTTTTGTTTGGCAAAGGCCATGCAGACCGCCTCCGTTACCCTCCCCACCGGGGAACCCTTTCCGGTTTTCTCTCCTGCATAGGCGTACATCCCCAGCTCTTTTGCACTTTGGCAGAGAGAGGAGGCAACTATCACCTGAACCCTCATAACATCCAGAAAACAGATTAAAATCACCATTGCCAAAAAGAACATGGGGAGAGCGGCCGCACATTCTATGGTCATGCTTCCTGACAGGGAGCACAAGGATGCCTTCCCCTGCTTCCTGCATGTGTCCTCTGCCGGGGACAGCAGAGGCTTATTTACCTGAAGAGAGTGATTTTTTGTTATTTTTTTATTTGTATTGTTTTGCATTTCACAGGAAAAAGGCATCCTTCTATTCCCCCCTCATATCGTATCCATAGCTTCTTATAAGACTCCATTCCTGCCCCTGGGGACCAGTGAGTATAAGCTCTGCCTCCGCCGATTCCAGACACTGATCCAGCCGGAAGCCTCCCTTGCCCTCTGTCTTTCTTATAACATTTTCCACCATATCCATACACCTGTATACCTCCGTATCTTCCTTTTCCAGACTCAGATACAGCAGGACCCGCAGATATCCTTTATACTCCATGCCCTCCGTACCCGTTCCCCCCTCCTCCCGGAGCAGTTCCAGAATATGAGGGAGATTATTCAGGGACAGCTTCCACTGCCCCTGGTTCTTTACCAGGGGGACTCTGCCCCCGGCCAGCAGATCCCGCACGTCCAGCAGGCTCTCCCCGTAAGCCCAGCACAGAATCACCAATGTCTCTGCCAGCTGCTGGGCTGCCGGGACCCCCGCGGCGGATGCCAGGGTAAGCCCCAGAGAAGCAGCCTGTCCCCTTTTTACCGGATCTGTGTAAATAGCGGCATAATTTGCAGCCTCCCGGATCAGAAGCAGCCGCTGCACTACCCTTCTCAGATTCTCCTGGTCACTGCTCTGTCCTGCCAGAATGTATTCCACCTGATAAGACAAATCCCCTTCTCTGCAGGGCTCGCTGTAACTGCCCATCTTCTTCAGGACATATTCCTGATAGAGCAGATTCTCGCTCCCTCCGGCATCCTCCGGCCTTCCCCTGGAATTTCCAAACCCCTGTAGCAGGGTGCGCCGGGACAGGAATCCGGATATCTCTGCCTGTTTTTCAGAGATATCCTTGCTGTCAGGGATTACCAGCCCCAGAACCCCCATCTTTTTCACCTGCCGGAATATCTCTATAGGATTCTCATCCCCCGGGACCGGCATTGCCTCTTCCTCAGCGCTTTTGGCCTCCCCGGTATCTGCCTCCCGGGACGCCTCCAGCATCCTGTCATATTCCTCCAGTGTTTCCCCCTCCTGTAGGTTTTCCCCCCTCTCTTCCAATGCTCTGATTGTTTCACTTTCCCCCTTTGCCTGTTTCAGGAGGCGAGAGACTGCCTGGCTTCCCAGAGAGTCTCTGGCCCATGCGGCCGCCTGTCTCCGAAAGGATTCGCCGCCGCTGTCAGTAGCCAGGCAGTAAGCGGTAAGCCCGCATTGCCTCACCGAAGTCTTCATAAGATCCGTCTCCAGCACTTTTTCCATCCCATAGGTGATCCGGTCTGTAACCTTTCCCAGCTTCAGACTGCTCCCCCCGTAGGCCCCGTCCAGAAAAAACAGATCGTAGCGCTCCAGCAGCTCTCTGTCATATTCCCCGAAAAGGGAATAGAGAGCCGCATCCGCCCCACCGGCCGCAACTGCCCTGGCAGATGCATTTTGTACCGAACGGAAGCAAGCCCCAACCAGCGCAGTCATAATCGTCAGGGTGAGACACAGCATAATTGTAATACTACCCTTGGCTTTCACACTCCAGTCCTCCTTCCGGCCCTTAAGGCTAAAGATTGTTGCTTTCTTTTGTAATCTTAGACAAAATGTTGTTTACCAGACTGGTAAGCTGCTTTTTGAAAATTACCACAAGCCCCACTAAAACGACCAGGATCAGGATTATCTCTACCACCCCAATGGCGTCCTCTTCCTGTAAAAAAGCTTTCCATTCACTCATATTCTCACCCCCTTTCTTCTCAATAAAATGTCAGATACGCAGGTACCATAAGAATCACCAGAACCACCAGAAGCATGAGAAACATAGGCAGCAACAGCTTGGAAGATACCTGTTCTCCCTTAATTCTGGCGTTTCGGATGCGGTCGTCCTCCGCCTCCGCCGCCTCCCGCTCCAGAAGCTCCAGCAGTCCCCGCCCGCCCTTTCTCAGATTCTGGTAAAGCAGGGTCGCCAGGGTTCTGTAGCAGGGAAGACGGCATCTTGCCCCAAACCGCTGGTAAGCCTCTGCCTCAGAGATGCCTCCTTCCATCTCTTTGCAGGCTGCCGCCATCTCCTCATATCCCGGCCGGGATCCGCACTGCCCCCACTTCCGGTAATCTGCGGCGATTCTGGTAAACGCCCCCTTTATGGTCATTCCTGCCCCCAGAAAAAGCACCAGCTTGCCAACAATATCCGGGTAGTCCCGAAGCAGCTGCTCCCTGCGCTCTTTTTCCTTTCTGTGCTTTTGCTCTTCCTGGCGGGCGGCGGCAAGTACCGCTGACAGTAAGGCAAAGAGAGTCACCCATAGCCCTGTATGGGAAGAGCTTCTCATCCAGCGGATCGTTTTGCCTTCCACCTTCCCGGGGAGATAAAGCCGGCCTGTATCCTCCCCCTGGTTTTCCTTCTCAATGCTCTCCTGCAGCTTTTTCAGGGTCTGCTCTTCCCGGGAAAGCTGTTCGGGAAATACCTTTACCCGCCGCTCATACAGCTGCCGGCTCTCCCCGAGGGACAGTTCGCCCTGTATCGTGACAAAGACTCCCTCCTGAGGGATCTCCTCCCCAAGGGCACCCTCCCAGTCCAGGATCTGCGGACTGTCCGTAATCCAGGAGATTGCCACGGGAGAATCCCCGACGTGTTCCGGAAGATGCATCGGCTTCCTTATCTCATCCATAGACTGGTTATCCCCCAGAATCTCCACGTCCAGCGCCTCCGCAGTCTCCTGCATAAGCCTCTCTGCTTCCCCTCTGCTGTACTTTTTCTCCTCTACCGTTACCTCAACTTTCTTTTTTTCCCCGTCGATCTGTGCCTCCATCTCTTCCGTATACGCTCCGCCCCCGTATGTATTTCTCTGAAAATAATCTTCCTGGCTCCAGGCCCGCGCTCTTCCCTCATATATGCCGATGCCGCATCCCAGTAGAAGACCTGCTGCGGCAATGAGTACCGGGATTTTATATTTCAATTTCTACCATCTTCCTTCCCATGTGATACGCAGCCAGATAAGTGAGCAGGCAGCCGCTCATAATTCCGGCTCCCAGCGGGTTCCGGTAAAGAACATCCAGAAATCCGGGGGATGTCGCCTGCATATATACGATTATACCGGCCGGCATAATACTCATAATTTTCTGTTCCAGCTTTCTGGCCGCAATGGCCGCGTCAATTTCCTTTTTTATCTCAATCTTTCCCTCCAGCACTCTGGCGCTTTTTTCCAGCGCCCCTGTGACATTCCCCCCTGTACGTTTGGCCGCAGAGAGGATCTGGGAGAAATTATAGATATCCTCTACCTGGCTTCTCTCCCCAAAGTCAGCCAGAAGCTTTTCCAGGGGGACCTGATTGCGAAGCTGTGCCTGCATATACTGCAGCTCTCTGGTGAGTTCATCCCCGGCCCCGTACAGCCGTCTCATATCTCCACAGGCTTCCCCTATGGCGTTTTCCATAGAATACCCGGCCCGCAGCGCCGCTCCTAAAGAGCCGAGAGCATCCTTAAAGTGATAATGCAGCCTCTGCCTTCTGGCCTTGATAAGTTCTTTTTTCTTTTCTCTCAGATAATAAAAAGTAATGGGAAATATGAGCAGAAATGCCCAGACTGACTGATAGAACAGCAGATTCACCGCAATACACAAAAATCCGCTGATTCCGGTGTACTTCAGCAGTTCTTTTCGGGAGTAGGCATAGGAATCGTACTGTATTCTCATATGCCGCCCTTCCTTTTTCCCATGGGTTCCCCCACCTTTTCCAGCCTTTCGCTGTCCCGCCGGATAAACAGCGGATGAAGGCAGACCTCTCCCCGGGAAAAGCCTGTAATTTCCGTGATCTCCAGCACGGCTCTGGACTTATCAGGCATCCTTCCCAGATGGATCAGGATGTCAAAGCCTGCTGCGATCTGACGCCGGATGGCTTCCAGGGGTAGCTGTATCCCCATGAGCACCATAGTTTCCAGACGGCTTACCATATCAGCGGCACTGTTGGCATGGGCCGTTGAGAGACTTCCCTCATGGCCTGTGTTCACCGCCTGGAGGAGATCTACCGCCTCGGAGGATCTCACCTCCCCGATAATGATTCTGTCAGGCCGGAGCCGGAGAGCTGTTTTGATGAGATCCCTTATAGTAATCTGCGGGCTGTCCTCCAGATTGGAAAGCTTTGCCTCCAGCCGCACCAGATTCGCGATCCCCTGTATCTGCAGCTCCGCATTGTCCTCAATAGTGACGATCCGTTCCTCCGAAGGAATATAACAGGACAAGGCGTTCAAAAAAGTGGTCTTTCCTGCCCCGGTTCCCCCTCCGATGAGCATAGAATGCTTTTGCCTGACCATCTGTATCAGACATTCGGCCCCTTCCCGGGTAATGCTGTTCCCGGCAATGAGATCCTCCATGGTAATGGGGCGATCCGGAAACCGCCGGATTGTTAGGATGGGACCGTTAAGAGCCACCGGCTCAATGACAGCATTTACCCGCGCACCGTTTTTCAGCCTGGCATCCACAATAGGTCTGGAAGTGTTAATCACCCGGTTGCAGCCTGCTGCGATCTGCTGAATCACATCCCAGAGCTTTTCCTGGGAGGTAAAGGTTTTCTCCCACAGCGTGATTCTCCCCCTCCGCTCCACGAAAATCTGCTTCCACCCATTCACCATAATCTCCGTTACTTCATCATCCTCCACCAATTCCTGAAGCACATCCAGCTTCCTGACGGAGTAGAAAAGCTCCTGGCGGATTTCCTGCTTCTCTTCCAGACTCCAGCATTCTTTTCTCCCGTGTTCCAGAACCAGCTCGTCAATCATCTGAAGGATCTCCGGATCCTCTGCCTCCCAGGCACCCATGTGCTCGATCTGCTCCAGCAGCTCACGGCGCAGGGCCTCTCTATTCCTCATACAGCTTCCCTCCCCGCAGAATCTCTCTCACATAGTCACCCAGCTCACTCCACATCAGCTGAGCCACATACTCTTCTCCCCTGCCGAAATAATTGTGAAAGGGCGGGGTGATCTTTTCCGTCTTTCTCAGGACCTCCCTGCAGTCCCACAGGCTGAGCAGCTTCTCAAACTGCAGAACCTTTGCCTGGGACATGGCATCCCGGAGCACCGGCATGTAGATGCGCCTGCACAGATCCAGAAGACGGTATAAGCCGTCAACCCCGTCCCCAAAGTCAATGATGACAGCCTCGTAGGCGCTGTTCTCAACAATCTGCCGGATAAGCTCCGTCCATTCTTCGTAGGACGTGCTGCGGATATCCCCCGGAGATTGTACCGGAGGCAGATAATCCAGGTTGTTGATTGTCTGCACCATACTGTTCAGTTTAAATACCAGATTGGGATTTCCCTGTCTGAGATAGTAGATCAGGTCGCCAAGATTCCTCTCGTAGGTCCGTTCAAACAGACCCTCAAACCCTGCATATTCTTCCAGATTCAGATATAAGACTGCCTGTTCCCGGGCAAGTATCTGGCCCAGAGTCAGTGCAAATGATGTTTTCAGGACTCTCCCCAGAGGGGAATAGACACCTATAATGGCTGTGCGCCGTTTCATAACCTGCACCTTCAGAGGCTCTGGTGAGCTGTCTCCGTAGCAGGCCATAACCTCCCTTATCACAGCATCTGAGGACTGGTACTTGTACACACTGGGGTACTGATCCAGACCGGGACTGTGGACTCCCTCGGATAATATCATGATTTTCCCCGGGGAGATGGCTTCTACCCTGGGACACATGGCTTTGTCGGATATAAGCAATATCTCTATGGGATGGCTCTCCCCGTAGGCACACAAGCTATCCACATTGGTAAACGCCTGGAACTCAAAAGGGGTGTTCTTTTTCTGGTTCATATATTCCATAAAGTGACAGGCATACGAAACTTCCAGATCGCATACCGCAAAAATACTTTTTCTCAATAGTAACCTCCCGCATACATCAGCATTCCCAGCAATATGGGAACGGTAAAGTGAATATTCTCCGGCCGGCTTCCCCTCCGGTAGTAGGGCTTTTTCTCTCCGGTTCTCATATAGTCCCTCAGATACTGCCCCAGGTATGCCATTCTCTCTCCGGCATTGCCGCAGGCTATGAGAAATGCTCCGCTTAAGATCCCGCCCCAGAGGAAGGACCAGGCCAGGCCGGAAAGGATCCCCCTGGCGCCCAAAAGGCCCCCCAGCGCCGAGAGAAGCTTAACATCACCGGCCCCCAGCATGCGGAAATAAAACAGAGGGAAAAGAAGAAGTATCGGAAGAAGCCCGCCGGATAAAAAGATCAGAATCCCCCTGTTCCCTTGCAGCAGAAATTGATAAAGAACCCCTGTTCCCCAGCCCAGCCAGATCCATGGATTCCATATCCTTTCCCCCAGCAGATCCATAACCACAGCCCCGGCGGAGAGCAGCAAAATAAGACATACCTGCAGTGTCACGCATTCACCTCGATTCCTGTGAAATTTTATTGATAGTTGGAAATTGCGGCCGAACGGCCTGATAGAGATACAGCTTAGACTTTACCGCTGTATTGGATTTTTATTATATCCGTCCTTTCCCGATTTGTCCAGTAGCATTTTCGAAAAAAATCGCTTTTGTGCAACAGTGACAAAAATTATCAATTGCATTGTAATACCGATTGGGTTAAAATAATTTATATATTTCCAGTATTCGGACCAATTCTACAGGTTCAAACACACAAGGAGAATGCCCATGGGAACTATAGTATTTTTAGGAGACAGTATCACCGATGCCAACCGGCTTTTTTCCGAAAATGGCTTAGGTTTCGGATATGTAAATCAAATCGCAGACAAGCTGCACCAGACAAATCCTGCCTGGGAGATTATCAATAAGGGGGTGGACGGATTCGTCGCCGAACGCCTTGTCCACAATCTGGAGAGAGACTGCATCACCTACCAGCCGGACTATGTGTGTATCCTGGTGGGAATCAATGACGTAGGGATCCTCATGAACACCGTGACAACGGAAAAAGAGCGGGACTATCTGCTCACAGACAGCATTCGCTCTTATCATCAGCTGCTATTCGACCTTACCAACAGCACCAAGGCAAAAATTATCACCCTGGAGCCCTTTATCTTTCCCCACCCCCAGGAGTATGCAAACTGGATCCCCTGGCAGCAGACACTTTCCAGACAGATCCAAAAGCTGTCCAGGAATTACGGGGTTACCTTCATCCCTCTTCACAACGCCCTGAACGGCCAGGCTGAGGAGCAGGGGTACGATGCCATCACCACGGACGGCATCCACCTCACAAAAGCAGGACATCAGATTCTGGCGGATGAGATTATGAAGGCCTGGAATCTTTCATGACAACGTCCTCAAAGACCGCGGCTGCGGTCTTTGCAAGATCCTGGGGATTCAGCCGTATGGTAGACCCTATCCGGCCTCCGCTGATATAGATGCTGTCATATGCCAGGGCGCTGTCATGGATCACTGTCTTATACTGTTTCTTCATCCCCAGAGGGCTGCAGCCTCCCCGCACATAGCCCGTCACCTGGAGAATGTCCTTTACATGAATCATTTCTACTGATTTTTCCCCCAGTACCTTTGCCGCCTGTTTCAGATCGATCTCCTCTGCAATGGGAATTACCAGAACATAATAATTTTTGCTTTTTCCCTGTACCACAAGGGTCTTAAAAGACTGCTCCACCGGGGCATTGGTGAGCTCTGCCGTATGGAGTCCGTCGATGAACTCACTGCACTCATAGGAAATGGTCTCATAGGAGATTTTATTCCTGTCAAGAATGCGCATAGCGTTCGTTTTGGCTTCTTTTTTACCCATGTCTTTCCTCCTAATCCTCGGTGAGATACCTCGGGGTAGACAGATACCTGTCACCGGTATCGGGAAGGAGCACTACAATTGTTTTCCCCTCGTTTTCCGGACGCTTCGCCAGCTGTGCTGCCGCATATACAGCCGCCCCTGCGGAGATCCCAACCAAGATGCCCTCATTGGCCGCAATTTCTCTGCCGGTCTCATAGGCGTCCTCGCCTCTGACCTGGATAATCTCGTCGCAGATATTTACATCTAAGGTTTTGGGTACAAAGCCTGCTCCGATTCCCTGAAGTTTGTGAGGTCCCGGTGTCCCTCCTGAGAGTACCGGAGAATCCGCCGGCTCTACCGCCACAACTTTCACATCTGCTTTCTTGCTCTTCAGGTAACTCCCCACACCGGAAATCGTCCCTCCGGTACCTACGCCTGCCACAAAGATATCTATCTTCCCGTCCAGATCCCGGTAAATCTCCGGTCCTGTAGTCTGCAGGTGCATCTTTGGATTGGCCGGATTGTCAAACTGGCCCAGAACAATGGAGTTTGGGATCTCCTTCTGGAGCTGTTCTGCCTTCTCTATGGCACCTTTCATTCCTTTGCTTCCCTCTGTGAGCACAACCTTGGCACCATAGGCTTTCAGAAGATTTCTGCGTTCTACACTCATGGTCTCAGGCATCGTCAGTATAGCCTGATATCCCTTTGCTGCCGCAACACTTGCGATCCCGATCCCTGTATTTCCGGAGGTAGGTTCTATTATTGTGGCCCCCTCCTTTAACCTTCCCGCCTGCTCGGCATCCTCAATCATTGCCAGGGCAATCCTGTCCTTTACGCTGCCTGCAGGGTTGAAATATTCTACTTTTGCGATTACTCTCGCTTTCAGCCCATTCTTCCTGCTGTAATTTCCAAGCTCCAGAAGAGGGGTGTTGCCTATGAGTTCCACTGCACTTTTTTTCACATTTTCCATGGCTGTTCTCCTTTCCTTACGGTTCTTTTATTTTTCAAATTCCTACTTAACCACTGGGATTAATGTGATTATATGCCTCCAATCTTCCTTTGTCAATAGAATCCTTGTTAACTTTATGCTGTATTTTCTCTTGACTTTGCAGCCGGAAGGCTATAGACTCGAGAATCATACCCAGGTTTTCATACGTAAGCAATAGAAAATGTCAAAAAGGAGGCATACTACATAATGAACTATAATTTTGATCAAATCGTTTCCCGCCGGCAGACAAACAGCGTGAAATATGATTTTGCTGCCAAGTACGGCATGCCGGAGGATATTCTTCCCCTGTGGGTGGCGGATATGGATTTTCCAGTGGCCAGCGGAATCCGGGAGGCGCTCCGTGCCTGTGCGGACCACGGAATCTTTGGGTACACTGAACCCGGTCCGGAGTATGTCCGCGCACTCCAGAACTGGTACTCGAGCCATTTTGGCTTTTCCATTGAGCCGGACTGGGTGGTCAAAACCCCGGGCGTGGTGTATGCCATTGTACAGGCTATCCGGGCATTCACTGCAAAGGGAGACAGCGTACTGATCCAGCAGCCTGTCTATTATCCCTTTGCCCGGTCCATTGAGGAAAATCACAGACGGCTGGTGAATAACCCACTTTGCTGCAGAGACGGACATTATACCGTTGACTTTCAGGATTTTGAAGACAAAATACTGAAAAACCAGGTAAAGCTGTTTGTCCTCTGCAGTCCCCACAATCCGGTAGGCCGCGTATGGACCAGAGAGGAGCTTCAGAAAATGGGCGAAATCTGCAGGAGGCATCAGGTCCTGATCGTTGCGGATGAGATTCACTCAGATTTCGTCTACCCGGGACACACGCACACCGTCTTTGGTGCACTGGGACAGGAGTTTCTTCAGAATTCTGTCATCTGTACGGCCCCCAGCAAAACCTTTAATCTGGCGGGTCTCCAGGTGAGCAATATCATCATTGCCAACCCCCGCCTCCGGGCCCTTTTTCAGGAGGAATGCAGCAGAAACGGATACAGCAATCTCAACACCATGGGGCTTGCCGCCTGCCAGGCTGCCTATGAGAGCGGGCAGGAATGGCTGGAACAGCTGAAGCTGTATTTGCAGGAAAATTTAAAGTGCATGAAGGATTTCCTGCATACTCGGCTGCCCCAGACTGTACTCACGGAACCGGAAGGGACATACCTGGTATGGGTGGATTTTTCAAAGCTGGGATATTCCCCCAAGGATCTGGATCGTTTTATGAGCCGCAAAGCCAGAGTCTGGCTGGACGGAGGAACCATGTTCGGACCGGGCGGAGAAGGATTCCAGCGGTTCAATATTGCCTGCCCAAGAAGTGTACTGATGGAAGGGCTGACCAGGATTGCTTCTGCGTTAAAGGAATGAAACAGAATAAAAAAAACGCTCCTTTGGAATACTAAGGTAAAGTACTTGCAAAGGAGTGTTTTTATGTGCCACAGAAGTAAAAAAGACGATCCCTTCCGTGTGGAGGCTACCTCTCAAAAGGATCTGGATACAAGCGCCACCACTGAGATGACAGGGCTGATTCCCAGCTCACCGGAGACTGAAGCAGAACTGGATTCCTACAAAGCCCTGTATCCCTTCAGCCCCGATGAGTTTGTAGACTGAATCCCCTACCGCCGGGTCTTTTTGCCCAGGAAACGGTCAACCCCTTCTTCGGCTATGAGGACCACCGTTTCCTCATGGGTAAAATCTGTTATATTCTTATCAAAGAGAATGTTTGCCTGGGCAGGGAACTCATCGTCCCCGTCCCAGAAGATAAACTGAAGAGGGATACAGGGGAAAGCTTCCGCATAAAATCCCACATCCCCCCTGTTGATCCTGACAAATCCCAGTTCCCTCCCTCTCTCCTCCAGGAGTTCCTTTTTCCCGCTGAATGACTGGGCAAAAGGCGCAAGCACCATCTTCTTAAATGCACTTTCAAAGGGAGCGGCCCCTTTTACCTGGCGGAAGGGAATCCATTCCCCTGAGTTCCTGGGTTTCTCCTTAGAATAATAAAACAGATGGTAAATGGCCATCTGCGTGGAAAAGGTGATCTCATCTTCCGGATCCTGCAGATTGGTAATAATCCCCGTCCCCCGATCGATCCGGTAAGGCCGGCCGAAGTACAGAATCTCCAAATAATCCGGACTGCAGCCCTGCAGATTCAGATTCTTATAAATCCCTTCGTGATCCCAGGTGAGAAACCGTTCCCTCCAGGTCACACACAGTTTTTGGTAGTTGGATTCATATTCCATCCAGCTTTATCCTCTCTTTCTCTTCCTTTTTGTAAAAAACAGGATACTTCCCCTCAAAATTAGCCCACACACAGCATGGGTATTTGCTGAAATAAAAGGTACTGAATAAAGTCTCCGTCACGCTCAGCTGAAAGGTAATGGAAAAAAGCTCCGGCGTCAGATTAAAATATAAATCTTCCTCTTTTACGTCCATCGCCAGGAGATAATCCCGCTGCTCCTGATTCAGGACCTTTCTCACGATCCTGCGTTCCTTTTCATTTAATCTCCCGTAATAGAAGTCCACAAAAGAGTTTTCCCATCCATTTCTCCAGATCAGCTCCAGGAGCCTCGTTCTCAGGTACTCTCCCGAGCCGGTAAGCATCTTGCATGCATACCGGTCAAAGCCTTCCTGGATATGTGCAAAATAGATACAGCCTTCTTCCTTCAGTTCGTCCAGGGATATTGCCTGGGGCAGTGTCATAGATACCTCTCCTTCCCTCATGTTTCATACTATGTTCGGTATAATTTAATCTTATACTAACTTATCTGAAATTACAATGGGCAGGCAGATGAAATCTAAATTCATCTGCCTGCCCGGCTGCTAATATTTGATATCCAGATTATGTGTAAGTTTGTATACCTGTCCCATAATCTTCACTGGGATTTCTGAAGAATCCCGGCTCTCTATATAGATATTTCTGTGGGAGACGCAGATCTCCATCTTTTTCCCCCGGTATACTGCATGAA
Organism: Lactonifactor longoviformis; assembly: GCF_042848515.1. Lineage (GTDB taxonomy): Bacteria > Bacillota > Clostridia > Lachnospirales > Lachnospiraceae > Lactonifactor > Lactonifactor longoviformis. The sequence continues at coordinate 4,552,448 of NZ_AP031453.1, forward strand.
ATTTGATCTCTTCAATCTCTTTCGGCAGACAAGGCGCAAGATACAGCGTGTCTTTCTGTATGCGCAGCCCAGCAAAGCCCCGGACAACTGCCAGCCAGATCCCGCCCATTGAGGCTGCGTGGATTCCCTCATCGGAAGAATAAGGATTCTGACCCATATCAATAGCAATGGCATGGAGGAAGCTGGCAAAAGCCTTCTTGGGCTCCCCGCAGTCGCTGGCCACCACGGAGTAGATTGCCCTGCTCAGAGAGGAGTCGTGAATCGTTTTCGGCTCATAATATTCCCAGTTTGCCATCTTAATTTTCCTGGAAAACAGGTCCGGAAGCAGTTCCATAAGCATAATTACATCCGACTGTTTCAGCACCTGCATATTGTTTACCTGTTCTCTGCTGTAGTCCTTCAGTATGGTCTGTTTGATATTGTCATTCCGGTACCCGGAAATATCCAGTATTTTCTTGGACATAAAGGTGTCATCCTGGGGGAGCACCCCTTCCGGGTTATCCAGAGGCTGGGGCAGATATAATTTATCCGCGAAGTCTTCCAGCTTCTCCAGTATCCCCGTCTCCTGGAAATATTCCTCCGCCCTAACCGCCGTTTTGCCGTCCCCGTCTCTGAGAAGGTGTATGGCTTGTCTCGTCACATAATGAGCCATATAATTGCTGTAGGCATTATTGTCCACATGCTCCGTGTATTCGTCGGGGCCTATGATATCGTGAATCTCATACCGGCTGCGATCCTTCGTATAAATACTTCTGCTGCGCCAGAACAATGCAGATCCAATAATCAGAAGCTCCCCGCCGTTTTCCAGAAAGGTACTGTCTCCGGTGGCCAGTTCATACATCCAGGCGGCATAGGCAATGTCCGCCGTAATATGGTGTTCCTTAATGCCCGCCCATACCTGGGCAGCCTTTCCGGTAAGAATGTCCATACTGGCAAAAAGAGGCGTTTCCTCCCTCCCGCTCTCCGCGCTTTCCCAGGGAAACATAAGACCGCAGTAGCCCTTTTTGCCGGCATTTCTCCGGGCACGCTCCATGCGGTTCATCCGGTACTCCAGCAGCTGCTTTGCCTTGGCGGGAGAGTTGAAAAGGTAATACGGGAGAATAAATACTTCCGTGTCCCAAAACACATGCCCTTTATAGCCCTCCCCCGTCAGTCCCTTTGCGGCGATGGAACTTCTGCTGTCGGGGGGAATCATAGCCAGCAGATGATACTGGGCAAACCGAAGCGCCAGCTGGATCCCCGGATACTCTGTTTTTACCCTGACATCATGCTCCTTCCAGTACGCCGCATAGGCCTTCGCACTTTCCTCATAAAGCCCGTCATATCCTTTTTCCACCAGATTCTCAAGGTGCTCCAGAACCAGACTTTTTCCCTGCTCCTCATCCTGCTCTGCCAGATCCCGGCTGGTGTAGAGAACTGCCAGCTTTTCATAACAGCCCTTCCCACCCTTTTCCGCCTGAAACCTTACGGTCTCCAGGATTTTTCTTCTCTGCATGCCAAAGCTTCTCTCCCCGGGGGTTCCCCCGGTAATTTTAGAGCCGCAGCAGTGATACAGCGTCAGATTACTCTGGGTTGTAGTCTGATCCAGATACAGATACTGCCGATCCAAAACCTTCTTCGTCCCGTCGTTAAAGTGCTGGACACCGGAATTGGTCATCCTGGCGTTGATTCCTGATACGATCTCAATGTCTGCCGCTTTGTCCAACGGGCAGATTTCTGCTTTCAGCCCATAGGCATGCACATTGGACCTGGATACGGTACGACAGAATCGAAGCTCGTAGCCTCTGCCCTTTGGTGAAACCCACCGCAGCTTTCGTATCAGCTCTCCGGTGTACAGATTCAGCTTCCGGGAATACCCGGTGACCTTCCCTGTGGTCATAGAAAATAGCTCTCCGTCTAAAGTGATGAGCATTTCGCAGGTATCCGCCCCGTTGGGCAATTCTACAGTCTCGTTGTTGCTGCTGTTAAAGCATCCGCTCACGAATAAGCCTCTGGTCTGGAATGGATAAGGTTCTTCGTGGGCAGAGCGGATTCCCATATATCCGTTAGCCAGGCAGAAGATACTCTCTCCCTTTCCCTGATGTCTCAGACAGAATTCATCCTCTCCCAGAATCCAGTCCTTATAGTTCCCTTCGCCTGTCGTATACGTTAACACGGCACACCTCCTATAGTTCCACCACTTTTCCTGTCTCGGCGGAACGGTAGAGGGCCTCAATGATTCTCATCAGGGTCACTCCCTGTTCTGCCGTTATCAGGGGCTGGTCATTCTCCGCACAGCATCTGATAAAGTTACTGATACTGATATTTCTTTTGTCAATTTCCTGAACAAAGGGGAGTTTTGTATCTGTCAGATTCTCATTCTTTTCCCCGTAGATCTCCCCCTGGAATACAGAGGCACCGGCCAAATCACCGAAGATCTCCACATTCATCTTCTGCTTTTCCTTGCAGTTGAGGGCAAACGCCGCCTCGATCTGCAGAGATATCCCGCCTTCAAACTGAATAAATCCAAAGAGACCGTCCTCCACAGTAAACCTTTCCGGATCCCAGCTTCCCATAAGGCCAGCTCCGCCTCTCTTCCCGATCCGGTCCGAGCTGCTTGCCGCCGCATACACCGGCCTGGGATAATCCAGAAGGTACAGGGCTGTGTCCAGCATATGCACACCGATATCTACCAGAGGACCGCCCCCCTGCATGGCCTTGTTGGTAAAGTTCCCCCAGCCCGGGATCCCCCGCCGTCTCACCGCCTGAACCTTACCGGTGTAGAGGGTTCCGAATTCTCCCCCGTCAATCATTTTCTTCATCATCTGTACTTCCGGGGCATAGCGGTAATGCAGGTTATAGGTGAGGATCTTACCAGCCTTTTTGGCTTCCGCGGCCATCCGCTCTGCCTGTTCGGCCGTAAGTGCCGGTGGCTTTTCGCAGAGCACATGGCATCCCGCCCGGAGGGCATCTACGGTCAGCGGCTCATGGAACCGGTTGGGCACACAGATCGTTACCAGATCCAGCTCCTCTTTCTCCAGCATTTCTTTATGGGATTCATAGTAAGCCGGTACCTGAAACTGCTGGGCCGCATTTTTCGCGTTCTCCGGATTCACGTCGCACACTGCGGCAATTTCCGCTAGTTCCTTATTTTTTAAACAATTTGGAAAGTGAGAGTGCAGGGATTCCTGTCCCGCTCCCATGATTCCAATTCTCAATTTCTTCATGTATAACCTCCTGAGCCTATTACAGCTTTCACATTTATTGTAATTCCAGCCATAGGATTTCCCAGGGCTTAAGCACATCCCTCTCCACTGCTTCCATCTGATGCAGGATATCCTTTCCCCCTGCTTTTTCCGGCAGTCTGACGGTATGTTCCGTCACATTGATAAGTACCAGCACGCTCTGTCCGGTGGTTTTATTCTTCCTCAGAAGCCCGAACACGGCAGATCCGTACGATAGAATTTCCTGCCCGGCCTCCGGTGAGAACGCGCTCTGTCCGGATCTCGCCCGAAGCAGTGCAAGATATCCCCGGAATACCCGGCTGCGCAGACTGTCCTCTCTCTGAAGCTCAGCATGCAGGGCGGAAACCTCTAATTTTTCCCGGTTAATCCTTCTGGGAATCTGTGACTCCTCCACACCCTCCTGCCAGTTCTGTGATCCCAGCAGACTGTGATAGTAGATGCCTGGTACCCCCTGCATGCTCAGCATAATTGCCTGGGATGCCAGGAACCGGGCGGCTCTCACAGAAGTTTCCGTTTCTCCGGGAGATGTAACTGCATCCAGATAATTAATATTCAGCTCATAGGGACTCTGGGTTTTGTCCGGGTTCTCTTTGTAGCTGATGCGCCCTCCGTGTTCTTTCACTTTGCGGAACAAAAGCTGTTTTTCTTCCTCGTCCAGAATACCGTCCACCGGTCTTACGCCGATGCCGTCATGGGATGCCAGGAAGTTAAAAAATGCTGTGCCCTCAGGCAGAGGGGTATCCCCAAGACTTTTTGCCCAGGCGCTGAGCCTGCCGGTATCCCCGGAAAGCATGGTGTAAAGCACCAGAGGGGGCAGGGGAAACTGGTACACCAGATTAGCTTCATCCCCCGCGCCAAAGTAACTGATGTTCTCCAGATGGGGAACATTCGTCTCTGTAATGATATACGTTCCAGGATAAATCTGCTGCAGCATCAGCCGCATCAGCTTAATAAGCGCGTGTGTCTCCTCTAAATGCATACAGGTGGTGCCTGCCTTTTTCCAGGCAAACCCAATGGCATCCAGCCGGATAAACCTGGCTCCCCTGGATGCATACAGAAGAAGCACCTCCATAATTTCACAGAGAAGATAGGGACAGCCGAAGTTCAGGTCAATCTGATCCCCGGAGAAGGTCGTCCAGTACCACTTTTTTCCCTGAACGGTGTCAAAGGGCGTGAGAAGGGGCAGAGCCCTTGGGCGGGTGACTTTAGAATAGTCCTCCCGGGGATCGCATTCAATATAATAGTCCGTATAGGGCGCCTCCCCGGCACAGCATTTCTGAAACCAGACATGAGACTTTGAGGTATGGTTAATCACTGCATCCAGCATAATCCCCGTATGCTCTCCAAGGGACTCCACTTCTTCCCATGTTCCAATCTCAGGCGCTATCCTGGTATAATCTGATACTGAGAATCCGTCGTCGGAGGTATAGGGAAATACCGGAAGCAGGTGCACATTGGTGATCTCATCCGGGCAGTTCTCCTTCAAAAAGTGATCCAATACCTCCAGGGGATCCTTTCCCTCTTCTCTCAGAGCATCCCCATAAGTAATCAGCATACAATCCTTCTGGGTAAGGGGACTGCCGCTGTTTTGGGCAAAGGGCCGCCATTTCTCATACAGTTCTGCAAGAAGTTTGTCTGCCAGAGTATAGTCTTCTCCTGCATACAATACCTTCAGCAATTCTTCCTGTTTCTCTTTCCATTTTTTCATACTTCTCTCCCGATTTCATTTTCTGGCATTCTCATGTCTCTGCATACAGGCATAGTTTCCAGGGCAGCCGCAGTGTGGCGGCACACTCTGGTCTCGTCCTCAGTATCTCCCTGAGCTGCCCAGGCAACTGCATTCACCAGTATTCTCTCAATTTCCGGAATGTAGTAGGTAGGGTACGTTTCATGGCCCGGCTGAAAATAGAAAATCCTGCCCCTTCCCCTCCGATAGCAGACCCCGCTGCGGAACACCTCGCCGCCGGTAAACCAGCTGATAAATACTGTTTCGTCGGGACTTGGAATATCAAAATATTCCCCGTACATCTCCTCCGGCGCAAACCGCACACAGGGAGGGAGCCCCCTGGTAATAGGATGACCTGCACAGGCTGTCCACATCAGTTCCTCATCGTCGCTCTCTCTCCACCTGAGGGTACAGGTGGTCCCCATCAGGCGTACAAAAGGCTTCGACATATGAGCAGAGTGAAGCGGAATAAAGCCCATTCCCCGGTTCACCCTTTCTGCAATCCGCTCTGCCGTCTCATCCGGCACCTCATGCTGGGCAATGTGGGACCAATATACCAGCACGTCCGTATGCTCCAGCACCTCCCGGGACAGTCCCTGTTCCGGATCATCCAGCAGGGCCACCTTCACAGAATATCCGGCAGCCTCAAAGATTTCCCTGAGCCGTCCGTGAATTCCCCGGGGGTAAACTTGGTACATGTCTTTGGTGCTTTCCTTCCATCGGTTTTCATTCCATACCGTAACCTGAATACTCATCTCATCCCGCCTCTTTTCCTACAATCCCGCTTTCTCCATACATCCCCGGATGTATGCTGCCGAATCCTTATAGAGTCCTTCCTGATCCTCACCCAATACCCGGCATTCAAAAGCCATAGTCTTGTCGAAGCCGATTTCCTTTAATCCTTCAAATCCATGGACAAAATCTGTGTGTCCGTCGCCGGGCTGGAATCTGTGACTGTCTGCAATATGCACATGCCCTACAAGATCTTTCCACTTGATCAGGCTCTTTTTAATGTCCTGCTCCTCAATGTTCATATGGAAAAAGTCTGCCATGATCTGTACATGCCTCAGTTCTCCCTCCAGAATCAGGCTGCCTGCGTCATCCAGAGTATTCAGCATATGATCCTCGTATCTGTTGAGAGGTTCCAGCAGGATCCTGGTTCCGGAGCGTTCGCACACAGGCTCCAGCTGCCGGAGAGAATCCAACAGTACCTTTCTGTCCTCCTCAGCACTTCTGGGCGGCGTCATGGGAGGCAGGCGCAGAGAGAACATTCCCCAGGCGGCGGGCACTACAATTCCCGCAGCACCCAGTTCCCCTGCCCGTTCCAGAATGACGGTGATATCCCGGATCGCATGCTTTCTCTCTTCCTCCTGGAAATCCCCGATCCAGCCCCGGTACCCTCCGCATACAGAGGTGACCGGAATGCCGGTATCCTTTACCGCAGTCTTCAGCTCGTCAAAGCGCTCCAGCAGCAGATCTCCGTCTGCCTCCAGGCCGTCAAATCCAAACTCCTTTATCTGAATCAGTTTTTCTTCCAGTACATCAGAAAAAAACGGTTTATTTTGTGTAGCAAGCTGTATCATCCTTTTTCCTCCTAAAACTTAACTCCCATCTTGATGCTGGACTGGGGCTCCTGATCTACATACTTCTCGTATGCTCTGTCTGCCTCAGCAAAATCTACCACAGGGAATATAATGTCTTCACAGTTCAGATATCCGTTAGTAAGCATTTCCCAGCATACGTCCTCTATTCTGTGTCTGTCCCATCTGGGGTAGTCAGGCAGGGGCTCTGAGCAGGCTCGGGAAAATACAATTTTTGCATTGTTAAAATGAGCCTCCCTTCCCAGCTCCAGCATTGGAAACGGTTTGGCAAATGCTACAAAAGAAATGGTTCCCCCGTATGCCAGCCCCCTGAGTCCGCTCTGAAGCGCAGACACATGTCCGCTGGTCTCGATAATTACATCTACACCTCTTTTATTTGTATATTCTTTTAATCTGTGTCCCACATCCTCCTGTCCGGGATCCAGCGCATAGTCAGCCCCGTTTTTCAATGCAATCTCCCGTCTGTGGGCAATGGGATCAATAACAATCACAGGAGAAGCCCCCAGTCTTTTGCAGATCTGGGCAGCAATCTGGCCGATGGCACCCAGGCCGTAGACAGCAACCGCGTCTCCCGGGCGCACGTGGCCGTCTCTCACTCCTCCAAGGGCGAATTGTGCGGGATCGTAGCATACTGCATTCTTCCACAGCTTCAGATCCGGAAGTCTTCTGCAGCGGTAATTGTCCACAGCCTTAATAATCTGGGTCTCCCGGATTCCTCCATAGGAACAGATAAGATCCCCCAGCTCATACTCTGTCACCTGACTGCCCTTTTCAATTACCTCTCCAACCCACTGGTTACCCAGATTCCACTCACCAAAGACAATATCCGGATCCTCGTTCTCATCCCTGGGGACAAATAACTGCCACTCGCTGTCATAGCGTTCCTTCACATGCACGCTGGACGCCCGGAACTCTGTCACCTCTGTTCCGTGCTTAGGGGCCGCAAACAGAACTTTGCACTTAATCTCATCCTCCTGTATGGGACGGTCTGTATATTCCTTAAACCCTGCTACTCTTGGTTCAACTGCAACTAACATTTTGCTCATAGCCTTCATCTCCTTATAAAGTCACATATGGTTCGTCTATCAGTTTTATACATCTGTCTGCCAGTTCCTGAAAACTCACCCTGCCCTGGCATCCGATTCTTGTCATCAGCTGCCCTCCCAGGGGAGTCTTCCATTTGTCCGGTATGGCCTCAGCGCCGTACATCATGCCAAATGCAGAGCCTGCCGTGGCGCCATTGCAGTCCGTATCAAACCCCGCCTCCACTGCAAGTCCGATCACTCTGGTATAATCCCTTCCCCCATACAAAAGGGAGAGACAGATAATCATATCATTGGGAATCACATGACACCAGTCATGGAGATCCTCTTCGTTGTAATTTTTATGAATCCAGGCAATCATCTCCTCGGGATCCTCCGTCTCCCCGCACAGCTTCAGGAATTCTTCCAAAGCGCTGTAAAGCCTGGAAGTCTGGGGAATATAATGCATTGCCCTTTCAATCGCCTCTCCGGGCGTTTCACAGACAGCGCTCTCCGCGATGAGAGCCGCGCAGAAGGCGGAAGCATAAATGCCGTTTTTCGTATGTGTCACACTGGCATCCTTCACTGCCATCCGGGCTGCTTCCCGGGGATTTCCCGGATTCACATAGGCATATGCGTCCACCCGGATCTGCCCTCCCAGCCATTCCCGGTAGGGATTGCCGTATGCTGCAGTCTCCGGAGGGAGAATTCCATTAATAATATTTTTATACGCCATGCGCTCTGCCGTACATGTCATGAATACAGGCACATTTGTTGTTAGAAACTCTGCCACGTCCATGGGGACAAATTCTCTGCCGTAGTTCTCCAGGATCTGCATCCCCATAACCGTGTAATTCATGTCATCATCCTCAGGTGCGCAGGAAATGTTGTTGATCCAGCTGATTTTAGGATTTCCGTAGGCGCCGGGTTCATCTGCTACCTGATACCGTTCCCTGACATCCCCGCTGACATCAGAAGACATATACCTCTGGATAGGATAATTGTCCGTCTCCTTCAGGAAACCCAGGATCCTGTCTCTTGTCCAGCATTCCACCGGCTGTCCAAGAAGGCACCCGGCGGCTCTGCCCAGCCAGGCCCCCAAAATCTTATCCTTCAGCACATCTTTATTTATTGCCCGGGGACTGCACGGAGGCAGAAGTTCCAGAATCTCCTCCAGTGTCTCTGGTTCCCGGTAAGGGAAATCCGCCTTTACCGGCATCTGCCTTACCCTTTCATAAAGCCTTAAAGCCCTGTCTTCGCCCCGGACCGTGCCTTTCTCTTTCAGAATATCTTCTGCCTCCTGTTTTATGGAAGCATCTATATCCTTTCCCTCCTGGGCACTCTGCCTCAGCTCTGTTTCTATATATTCCGCCCTGCTTACATACTGTAAGCGAATATGTTCTAATATATTTTCTCTCATACCTTAGCCCTTCTCTCCGCCGGCTGTAAGACCGCCTGAGATAAACTTTTCAACAGCGGAGAACGTGATAATTACAGGTATCGCAGTCAGCAGCGCCGCCGCCATCATGCGTCCCCATACGTAATCCATGGAACCGAATAACTGCTTTAATCCTACCGCCAGCGTCAGTTTGCTCTGTGAAGACAGGAAGGTGAATGAAAACAGGAAGTCATTCCAGGCAATCATGAATACATAAATAAATGCGGAAGAAATAGCAGGAACAGACAAGGGCAGGATAATTTTATAAATGACCTGAAATCTGCTCAGCCCATCTATCATGGCGGCTTCTTCCAGTGATGCCGGTATGGTTTCGAAATACCCTGACAGCATGTAAATAGCCGCGGGCAGAGTGGAAACCAAATTGGCAATTACAACCGCCCACATGCTGTCGTTCAGTCCTATGGAGGACATGATCTTGAACAGCGGCACTACCAGGAGGATTCCGGAAAACATGTAAACAATTAACGTAGACTCCTTAAAGACAATACGCCCCGGAAACACCAGGCGGGCAAGACTGTATGCTGCCATCCCTCCGATAACAATGGCTATGGCAGCCGTTGTAAAGGCAATCTTAAAACTGTTCAGAAAATACCTTCCAAAGGGAAATATCTCGGGGTTCAGAACATCTTTAAAATGCTGAAGCGTGGTGTCTTTTGGAATGATCTGAGGCGGAAAAGCAACCGCTGCCTCAGAGGTTTTAAAAGCGGTGGTGATCATAATGTAAAACGGAAAAAGAGTGACCACCAGCACTAAGATGACAAGCACATAATGTAATACGGACATTGCTTTTTTCTTCTGTTTCATTTTCTCACCGCCTTTCTTCCAAAGAGGATAACAAACGCAAATACAATCACAAAGAGTACAATGGTAATTGCTGCCGCCCCTCCGTTATTGTGAGTGGCAAATGCCGTCTGGTACAGGTAAACGCCCAGCACCGGAACTTGTTTGGTAAACAGGTAAATATCATCAAATTTATAGAAATTCCATATGGTTCTCAGAGATATGATTGCCGCGATGGAGGGAAGAAGTTCCGGGAAGGTAATGGCCCAGAACCTGTGCCAGGCTGAGGCACCGTCCATCTGCGCCGCCTCATACAGACTTTCGTCCACCGACTGCAGTGCGGCCAGGATCATCAGGAACGCATAGGGAAATACTCTCCAAATGTCATAAAGGATAACCAATAAAACAGAATATACCGGATGATCCATCCACATAGGCGCTTCTTCAAATATGTGCAGGATATCTACGGTGAGGTAATTCATAACCCCGTACAAACCGTTGAACATATATTTCCATACATAGACGGTAGCTACCATAGGAGCTACGTAAGACATCAGCATCAAACTTCTGGCAACTCTTCTGCCTTTAAACTGCCGGTTCATTAACAGGGCCACCAGCAGGCCCACCAGGGTAGATCCTAAAACAGTTACCACCACATAAGCAATGGTTACCCCCAAAGATTTATAAAACGTAGGATCTGCAAATAGCTTCGTGTAGTTCTCCAGCCCTATAAATTTGCTTGGGCGGTTCGGATTTAACGCAACTTTTTGAAAGCTAAGTATAATGTTATAGATAATTGGGTAGATAATTACAGCTCCAATGAGGATTACCGTGGGCAGTATCAGAAGAATGCCCAATCTGCTTTCTCTCTTCTGCATCGTACCGCTGCTTTTTTTTATCTTTTTTACAGAATTCTGCATGTTTTCTCCTTTCTGGTAATGAAAACGGCCCGGCCAGTGTCTTTCTCTACCAGCCGCGCCGTTCGCAGTCACTACCAACTTACAAATTCAGCATATACTATCCGGCATTCTTTACTCGACAGCAGCAACCTCTGCCTCAAGATCCGCCTGGCACTTCTCCATGGCGGCATCTACATCCTCACCCTGAACCAGAATAGAGTTAATGCAGTGGGGAATTATAAATTTGCTGGAGATATTGCCCATAGCCGGATTCACTTCTCCATCCTTCACTCCTAACATCTGCAGGTTCTCAAAAGCGTCTGGAATGGTGGCAGCTGTATCGCCGAATGCTTTTAATACATCATTTTCCAGGTACGCAGGATCGTCGGCAACATCCTTTAATACAGGGTTGGAACCGCCCGGTGACATGTGGCACCACTTGATATTCGCTTCTTTATTTCCCATGTAGGATACAAACTTGATGGCAGCCTCTCTCTCCTCCTCGGAAATCATATTGGAGATGGTCATCGTTGAGGTCATACCAAAGCTTCCCTGCTCTGTCTTTTCAGGTACCGCAAATCCAACATCATCAGCAAGTCCCTGATCTACCAGCGCTCCCATAATATAGGTGGAGTACAGCGCCATAGCGGAATGTCCGCCGACAAATGCGTCTTTTACTTCCTCTACGCCATTGGATCCGGGCATTGTGTACTGATACAGGGTTTTATAATATTCCAGAATCTCTTTCATCTCCGGAGTATTAAACTGAGGCTTACCCTGGTCATCGAAGAGTTCGAATCCGGCAGAACCTGTGAATGAGCTGAAGCTCTGTTCTGTAAAGTCGGATTCCTCTGTGGCAATCATGATGCCGTATTTCTTATTAGCAGGATCACTGAAGGCTTCCGCTGCTTTCTGGATATTTTCCCAGGTAGTGGGAGCTTCCAGTCCTTTTTCTTCAAACATAGACTTTCTGTACCAGATACCTGACACCCAGCCTGCAACCGGCACTCCCAAATACTGGTCTGCACCCGGCGCTTTTGCCATCTTGAGAACGCCTTCATAAAATCTGTCTTTTCCAATAGCTTCTATAGCTTCCGTGTTGGCTTCCAGATCCAGGGCCTCTTCTCCGTTCATAAGACGAAGCTGATCCACGCCGCCTTCTACCACTGCCGGAAGCTTCCCTGTACTCATTAAAGTAGATATCTTTGTCCAGAAACCATCCTCAGGAATGGGCATCTGTGTTACCTTGATTCCCTCGTTCTCCGCCTCGAAATCATCTATGATTTCCTGAATCGCCTGCACACGTTCTTCCTCAGGCTGTCCATGAAGGAACTGAATCTCAACCACATCCCCATCTTTTTTAGAATCCTTGTCGCTTTTTGCAGAGTCGGAACCTCCGCCGCAGCCAGCTAAGCCGGTCACTGCCATAACCACAGTTAACATCATTACCACAAGTTTCTTCTTCACGTTGCTACCTCCTTAATATTGTATTCCTATCCATCTTTTTCCAAAACGTTTTCGTTAAAAGGGAAAATAAAAAAGATTTCTCACAATCTTTTTTTGTTTATTCTTCCCATTTATTTACGTTTCATACCAAATACCGAAAGCGTTTTCATAACTGTATATTACATCACCCTGCCAAATTTGTAAATATTTTTTTTGCAGCTTTCTGCGATTTGTGAATTTCCTCTAAAATCAGAGCATTATTTTTAAACACTTTTCCGGATCAGGAGCCGGTGATCCACGTACTCTATGTAGGGAACCTCCTTGCCTGCGTGCATATCCGCCACCATTGTAACAGCTTTATATCCCATGGCCTTAAAGTCCTGAAACACCGTGGTCAGGGGCGGATCCATATATGCCCCCACCTGTATGCCGTCCATACCGGCTACTGCAATCTCACCCGGGATATCCCTCCTCATCTCCCTGAGGGCCCTCATGACACCGATTGCCATTAAGTCCGAAGCGGCAAATATAGCATCTATCTCCGGCCGTTCCTTTAAAAGCTCTTTTGTCTCCTGATACGCTTTTTCCTCAAAGAAATCCGCATAACGGACACTTTTCTGGGGGAGATCTAGTTTTAGTTTCCGCATGGCGCGTATAAATGCAGTTTCCCTGATCCTGCTGATATCTGCCTCAAAAGAACCGTTGACCATGGCAATTCTGCGCTTTCCTCTGCTGTATAAGAGTTCAATCAGCTCCTCCACCGCCTGGTCATTATTGGTCCCCACCATAACAGGTGCTTTGTCCACATCAATCCCCACACAGGGAATGCTTAATTCCGGCAGCTGCCTGTAATAAGGGTCTGTGGACTTCAGGCCGTATACCACGGCGCTGCCCATATTCTTTTCCTTACACAGCTCCAGGAAGCTCTTTTCCTCCTGCTTCTTCTTATTGATGAACAGGATAATCAGCTCATAGCCTCTCTCCTCACATCCGGCCTGGGCCCCCAGCAACAGGCGGTAGATAATGTTACCGTTCATATCTGTCTCTTTCACGTCTGAGAAGATAAACCCAATTACACTGGAACGCTTCAGGGCCAGATTCCTTGCCGAGGGGTTGGGGGAATAGTGGAGTTCTTCACAGATTTCCAGGATGCGTTTTTTCGTCTTTGGACTTACATCTGCGTAATTGTTCAGCGCCCTGGAGACTGTTGTAATGCTCACCCCTGCGCGGTTCGCTACATCTTTTATTGAAGCCATAGTTCCTCCTCAAATTGTTCTCACAAAATTTCAAAAAGCTCTTGACGAAAACGTTTTTGTATCATATAACTACTATATACCAAATAGAAATCGTTTTCAATATCTTTTTCCTTTTACCTGTGATTACTACTGCATAATCTTATAGTTCAGAAAGGAATTATTTTGAAAACATGAAAAAAGAATATAGAAGAATTCAGGGCGCCATCTTTGATTTGGATGGGGTTCTGGTTGATACTGCCAAATACCACTATCTTGCCTGGAAACGCCTGGCTGCCGAGCTGGGATTTGTTTTTACAGAGAAAGACAATGAGGCACTAAAAGGCGTCAGCCGGATGGCCTCCCTCGATCTTCTCCTCAAAGCAGGAGGCTTGACCTTTTGCAGCGAAAAAAAGGAAGAGCTGGCTGCCAAAAAGAATGCATGGTATGTAGAATATCTCCAGCAAATTACCGAGGATGAAGTTCTGGATTATGTGACAGATACCCTGACCCGACTGAGGCGGCTGGGGATCGGCCTTGCCATCGGATCCGCCAGCAAGAATACGCCTCTGATTCTGGAGAAGACAAAGCTGGCCCCGTATTTTGATGTGATCATTGACGGTAACTGTACCTCAAAAGCAAAGCCGGATCCGGAGGTCTTTCTTCTCGGAGCCAAAGGGCTTGGGTATCCGGGCGAGGAATGTATGGTTTTTGAGGATTCCGAAGCAGGGATCCAGGCGGCCAATGCCGGAGGGATGGTAAGCATTTATCTTGGCACATCCTCCTGTGCAGATGCGGACTTTACCATTTCAAACCTCTCAGAGTTCTGGGAGACAGATATTATGTAAACGCTCTATACTGTCTCCTGCTATCCCAAAAATTTTGATTGGAAGGACATCACATGGCGCTGCAGCAGCCGTGTGGTCTCCTTCTCATCCCTTTTTTCTATACTGCAGATTATATCTCCGTACTCCCTTATCACGGTATCATCCATGCTTCCGATATATTCTCTGTTTACAAACAGCTGTCTTACACATAAGTCCAGCGTTATATTCATCTGCGTCTCCAGGAATTCATTCCTGGTAATGCCAGATACCGCACGATGAAACTCCCGCCCCAGAAGAATCCGCTTTTCCGGTATTGTTTCAGCTCTGGTTTTATCAGCGATGCTGCACAGTTCGCGGAGCTCATCCCCGGTTCTTCTGGCTGCTGCCAGACGGCCTGCCAGTGCGGAAAGGGCATACCGCAGCTGACAGATGGATTCCAGATCCCGGCCGGATAATTCGCTGACAATCATACACTGCCTTGGAATAATGCAGATAAGCTTTTCCCAGGAAAGGCGTTTCAGCGCCTCCCTGACAGGTGTTCTTCCCACCTTTATCTGCTCCGTCAGCTGGGATTCCACGATCACCTGCCCCGGCCTCAGTTCACAGGTTATCAGCATTTCCTTTATTTTTTCATATGCAATGTCACTGTCTCTCATACACTCTTTCCTTCTCTCTTTTTATGATAAAGGCAACGTACTTTTTATTATAATTGGTAAACTTTTTCAAAGCAAGGAAATTTCCGGCTGCCGGTTTCCCCGTAAGATATATCCGGAAACCTTAACAGCCTGTTAAATTTACATTCCCCTGCCGGTATAGTATAATAACCCTTAGAACTTAGATTAAGGAGTGACTGCCTATGTTTGAAAATGATTATGTTATGCGGATGATACACGACCTGGCCCGGGCTTTGGCTAAGGTTCTCTTTCACAAAGATTCGGTGATGTACGAACTGCCGGAAGAAGCAGAATTCACAGCTGCGGATGACCTGTACTGCAGAATTCAGGCGCTTCTCTCTCAGGGGAAGATTAACGAGGCGGAGAATCTGCTCCTGGACGAGATGGATTTTTCTGACAAGCGGTACCAGGAGGTTGCCCTTGACTTTTATATGAAATTGAATCAGTTGACTGACGACTATCTGGAAGCGCACAACTATACCAGGGAGGAGATCAGTCAGGGGCTGAAAGATTTAGCTGACACAGCCGGGGTTCCCATTTTTTAAATTCTGCGGAAATACTGCTTGACCTTGGAGCCGCATACTGCCGCATAAAAGGGAGCCTGTGGGGGACAGCACATACCTCTGTCCCCCACAGGCTCCTACTTCTCTCTTTACTGCACGCCCGCCATCTTCTTCAGGCTTTTAACTGTAAATTCCTCGTCCGTCTCCCCATGGATTCCATGTTCTTTGGCCAGCTCCTCGGTATAGTCCTCCAGCTTATATACTCCCATGACCTTTCTCGGTTCATCGTAGTGCATAACCAGAGGCGTAAGTCCGTAATCCTCAATCCATACGTTCCCGCTGGCCGGATCCTTCTTTACAGTAATCCGGGCCATTCCGCCCAGGAGTCCTTTTACGTCTTTCTGCAGGGACGCAAAATTCCCCAGAGAATAATAAACCAGCATCTCGCGCCCGTCCCCCTCTTTTCTCATTTCATACCCCTGAAGCACATGGGGATGTGTTCCTATAATTATGTCAACCCCCTGTTCCCCCAGAAATTTTACCCACTCCTGCACGGATTCATCCGGTCCGTCAGAATATTCTGTTCCCGCATGGAGGAAAAACACTACCAGATCTCCCATTTCCCGGGCCTCTTTCACCTCTGCCGCAACCTTCTCCTTCTCCAGAATATCCAGAAGATAGGTATCTTTGGACAGGGTGTCCCCATTGACCCCATAGGTATAGTTCAGCATGGCTACCTTGAAGTTTTTAACCTCCGCCACCCGTATAGGGGAATCCCCCTCCTCATCATGGAGCCCCAGAACTGACAGCTGGGGATAATTTTTTTTCCAGAATCCTGCGGTATCCAGTATCCCCTGTTTTCCCCTGTCATAGGCGTGGTTAGACGCATGCTCCACCACCCGGAACCCTGCGGAAACCAGGGCATCTCCCACAGCAAACGGGCTTCCGAAATCAGGGTATCCTCCCACCTCGTCCTCATCCCCGATAAAGATCGTCTCCTGATTCACCGCTGCGAGGTCAACCTTCTGAATCTCGTCTTTCACATGGGTATACAGAAAATTAAAGTCCCAGGAATCGTCACTCTGTCTGGCTTCCTCCAGGATCTGGTCGTGCATGATATTATCTCCCACCGCAGCTATCCTGAGTGTGTTTTCTTCTTCCAGAGCCAGCTTCTCCTCCCGCTCCTTTTTCATCTGCACTTCTTTTGCTTTTGCGGCAGCCTCCTCTGCTTTCACCCTTTTTTTATGTATGGATAGAGACACGATGGCTGCGATAACGGCCAGCAGCAGTATTCCCATGCCGGCCAGCCGCAGCCGCATTCTCTTTACCTGCCTCTCTCTTATTTTCTGACGCCTGAGGCGTTCCTGTCTTCTTTTGACCTCCTCGTCCATCCTTCCGCCCCCTCCTGCTTTTTCTTCATTATACCAAAATCAGGCAGAATGGGACAATAGAATCGTCACTTTATGCTATTATTTTAGAAAAACATACTCGTAACCTGTGGAATACTCCGGGCAGTATTCATATCCCAGCCCTGTAAACTCCTTTACATCCTCCAGATTCTCCACATAGGTCTCTGCCATCCAGCGCACCATCTCCCCTCTTGCCATCTTAGCCTGGGTTGCCTTTACCTTAACAATACTCTGCGACAGTTCCCCGAAGATACAGGAAATATACCGGACACTTTTGCCGGGATATCTTCCCAGGTACCGTTCCACCGTCTTGCTGTATTCTTTGGAGGCCAGATTTAAGATCTCATCCTCGCCTCTGGTCAGTTCCCTGAAGATCTTGTCCCCCCAGAACTCATACAGATTTTGTTTCCCATCTGCCTGCAGTCTGGCCTGCATCTCCAGACGATACGGCGCCACCCCATCCATGGGCCTAAGCACCCCATACAATCCGGAGATAATCCTAAGATAGTGATCTGCATAATCCCACTGCTTGTTTGTAAACACCTGCGGCGCCATATATTGATACTGAAGCCCCTCGTATGCCAGCAGTGCGGGGGTATTCCGTCTGACCGATTCCCAGTTCTGCAGTCTCTCATAGTTCAGCCGCGCAATCTTATCATTGCAGCACCACAGTGTCTTCAGTTCTTCATAGCTCATCTGCCTCAGGCATTGAAAAAGCGCCTCCATCTCTTCCTGAAACACAGGCCTCTGGTCCGTATTCATCATGTCATCACACAGGTTCATCTTCTTTGCCGGAGAAATAATAATTTTCATACCTATCCCACTCCTCATGTAAATCTGACTGCCGGGTTGCTGTTTTCTCTTGTAAATTCATTTTAAAGTTATAGTACCATATTTTATCCTGATGTTACAACTGCCGTTCAGGGTAACCTTTTTAACGTTTATGTCAAAAAAGAGCAAAAAAATACCCGCGGGAAGGAATCCTCTTGTTCCTCCCCGCGGGTATTTTTATGGTGTCACGATTCAACAAAGATAAAGCGGATAAGATGGAGACCGTCAACATTTCCATACCGGAATTCTACATGCTCAATTCCCCGGACCTTCATGTAATACTGACTCAGTTTGTCCAGGCTCTCCTCTGTAAACAGATCCGCGGCAGCAGCCTCATAGCTTTCCTGGTCGGCAAACTTCATCATCACATCAGATGCACCCTCATCTATTTTCCCGGCACAGTACTCATATATCTGCCCGGGATCGTAGGAGGTGAAATAATCTCCCGCCATCTCATAGTAATTATAGGCTCCTGACTCACAGACCGGAAGCTGAAAATCCCCGTCCGGACTGCAGATACTCTCATATTCCCGGGGAACAGGGCAGAGGTAATCATATAAAATGATGCCGTTTAAGATTCCCTGGGTATCCCCCTCTGCCTGGGAGGATGCGCTGTCCGGATCCCCATAGGTGGCATCCACATAGTAATACTCACCGTCTATCTCTACAATATTCCACGCATGTCCGATATTTGTCTCCAGGGAGGTTCCCTGTACATAAATACATGGAATACCAATTTTGTCCAGAAGGTATTTGACAGAGGCCGCATAGCCGGCGCACACGGACTGGTTATTCTGAAATACACTTACAATATTCTGATCATCCTGAGAGTCCAGATATTGAGTCGTATTGATAATATATTCGTAAACGGCCTTTACCATATCGTAGGAAGATCCGCCTCCGGCAGCAATCTCCTCTGCCACAGCATCTGTCTTCCCCTCTATCTGGGTCTGTATCTCCCCGGCCTCTTCCCGGTTTCTCTCATAATTAGGTTCAAAGACAGCATAGTCATCGTAGAGGGTTGTGTAATAAGTAGAGGCATTCTTTACCCAGAACAGCTCCATCCGGTCACACAGCAGTGCACTGTATGCTCTGTCTATGATATCCTTGTCACCGCTGGCGACCTCCACCTCCCCCTGAAACTCCTGAATGCCCTGTAATAGCTGCCTGTAGATTCCCTTTTCCTCTTCTGCAAGCTGATTGTAATAGTAACCGGCCCGGATCTCCTCTGTCTCTTCCGGGATCTCACCCCCGTGCTCCGGTTCTCCGGAGATGAGATCCGCAATGGCAGATTTCCCCTCTTCTTTCGGCTGACATCCGGCGGCGGCCAGGACAACTGTCATACATACTGCCGCGGCCCATTTTCCATATTTTCTCATTTACCTGCTCTCTTTTCTTCATATTCTAAAAAAGTACTCCCGGGAGCAGCCGGCACAGGCCTGCTCCTCTGCCTATTTTATCATATGAGAGCAGGTTTGCAAAATTTAATTTCTCCTCCTGTCACTCTCTCAGTCTTTCCACTATGCTTATCCTGTTCACCCTCCGGTACATGAGTACAGGAATGGCCACAGCCAGAATTGCCATGAAGGGCAGTACCAGCGCCACCGGCAGCAGGGTAAAGTCATATACAAACCAGCGCAGGGTTCTGCCAAAGGGCCTGAGAATGAGAAGGCTTACCAGGCTTCCCACCGCCGAGCTTATAAGACCGATAAAGATGACATAATACAGCCCCTCTAAAATGAGCATCTTCTGCTGCTGCCGATCCGTCATTCCAATGCTTTTCATCATGGCCAGTTCCTTCCTCCTGGTAATAATTCCTGTCAGTGTCGAGTTTACATAATTCAGTATGCCCACTGCCCCCACTACAATGCACAGAGCGCCTCCGATGAGCTTCAGCACCTCCATCATCTGCATAAACTCTTTCTTCAGCTCTTTTCTGGATCTGTAGTCTGTCTGAGGATTTATCTGAGTTGTATATTTCTCAACCGCAGCTTCCGCTGTGTCCAGGTGTTCCTCCCCTATCTCAAAGCATGCCAGATATCTCTGGTACCCATTGACAGCAGCGGTACGCTCCAGCTCTTTTTTAGGTACGATCATAGAGATCTCGGGAGCTCCCGCGGCCAGGCCTGCAACACCCTCCCCCAGCTCTACAACAGCCATAACCTCATACTCATCCCACGGAAGTTCTCTGACCCCCCTGTCCGATACGATTCCGGTAGTGTCCACCGGGTTTCCGTAGGCATCATAGAGTTCTTCCTGCCTCTTGTCATACTGCTCCCGGGTATCATACCGGAAAAGCTTTACCTTATCCCCGGGATGATACCAGCTCTCGTTCTTATTATTAATATCCATCTGTGCAACTGCGAGAACATACCCTCCTTCATTGAACTTTTCAAGATCCAGTTCTCCCTCTGTCACATGAAGCTGCCTCAGAATATAGGGATCAAAGGCAAACCGCCGCTCCGTCATGATCCGGTCCCGGGTCAGCACCTCTTCATAGGTTTTCCTGAAACCAGCAGCGGAATCCTTTAGAAATCCCTTTTCCATTCCCTGCCGGAGACGCTCTTTGCCTGTCTCGTCCATGAGATACGGAAAAAACGATATATATGCGCTTCCGCTCTCTTCAATCCCGTCCATCTTATTTACAGTGTCAAAAAAATTCTCCGGCAGCTCAATGTCTCCGGCTCCGTAGTTATGGAAATAATCTGTGGTTCCTATATTGAGATCCCCGCATATCATTTCATCCATATATTTGTCTATGCTGAAACCTCTGACTGCAGAGTATATTGTCAGGAGCAGAATAATCCCAAGAGACAGGGATGTGATAACTACAACTGCCTTTTTCTTATAACGGAACACATTGGCCAGGGCCATCCGGCCGATTTTGCCCCTGTGAGAGGCTGCTTTTTGCTTTTTTCTTTTCCCTTTGTCACATTCTACATATTTAACAGCCTCCACCGGCGACACACAGGAAGCTGCCTTTCCCGGCCTGCGGCAGCTGATTAAAACGGTAATCAGTGAGAAGACAGCTGATCCCATAAATATAACAGGGCTCGCTGTAAAGCCATCTCCATAGACTCCCGAAGCCAAATGAAGCATCACAGGGGTAAGCTTAATCCCCAGCAGCCACCCCAGAATCAGGCCTGCCGGTATCCCTGCGGCGGAGAGTATAAGAGCCTGTCTGCGCACCAGGTAGCGGATCTGCTTTCTGGTAGCCCCCAGAGTCTTTAGCAGTCCGTAAAACCGGATATCCATAACAATGGATATCTGAAAAATATTATAGATTACCAGATACCCGGTTATTCCAATCAGTACCAGCACAAATACAACGCCCAGCATTGTCTGTGCGTCCGCGCTCTCTGTTTTTCCGGACAGATACGCCCAGTTCACCCCGAAATCAATTTCATTATCTTCAAACCCGCATTCCTTTAGTACTGTACGGGCATTTTCCTCTATCCTCCTGCTGCTTCCAAAAAAGACCTCTGCCTGGATCAGTCCTTCTCCCAGGCTCTTCCCGGACCGCATCATTTCTTTTCTGTCTGTTTCATCTACGGAAGCGATCACTTCCTCCACATACTCCTTTGACAGATATATCTGGCTTGCCCCCAGCATGGGATCTCCCTGGTAGATTCCGGACACCGTAAAAGTGTCTCTGTGCTTATGCCCCAGATAATCGAATTCCAGGGTAATCTTTTGGCCAAGTTCCCTGGGTATCCCCATCATCTCCAACACAATGGTATCTGCCAGTATCTCTTTTTTATTCCTGGGATAAGTGCCATCCTCAGGCTCGCGGAATCCCCACTCCAGATCCTTCGGCTCCCCGTAACGGATCTCTGTCTGGCGTTTCGCCAGCTCCCCGTTGGCAGCCATCCCCACCAGGATGTTATAGCTTATCTCCTTAATCCTGGAATTTCCCCGGATCTTGTCATACTCTGCCCGGGTAAGATCTTTATAACCCGCATGGGCGCTGGTCCCTACCTGACGCATGATCTCCTTTTCCATGGAAGAAATCAGACCCATTGCCAGGGTAAATAGGGTGGTAAAGAGAATGGTTGTCAGTGCGATGGCGATCACGGCGAATAAGTTTCTCATCCTGCTGTTTCTAAGGCTTGCCTTGGAGAGCTTTTTTACTGCCTTCTGGTTGTTATTCCTCACGTTCTCCGCCACCTTTCTCTCCCCTGCAGGCAGTCTCCCTGTTCCTGGTATCCCCCGCCAGTTTGCCGTCTTCTATATGGAGCACCCGCCCGCAGAGCTGGGCAAGGGCCTCGTTGTGGGTAATCATAATGATGGTCTGGCGGTAGCGCTCCCCGCTCAGTTTCAGAAGTCCCATCACCTCAGTGGTGGTCCTGGAATCCAGATTTCCTGTGGGTTCGTCGGCTAAAAGAATCGCCGGCTTTGACGCCAGAGCTCTCGCTATGGCTACTCTCTGCTGCTGTCCCCCGGACAGCTGACCCGGCAGTGCGGACATTTTATCTGTCAGACCAAGGCTCTCAATAATATCCTCAATAAACGCCCTGTCAACCGCCCCTCCGTCCAGCTCTGCCGGAAGAGTGATGTTATCATAAACATTTAAGATAGGAACCAGGTTATAGTCCTGAAATACAAATCCGATGTTGCGCCGCCTGAAAATGGTGAGCTGATTATCATTCAGGCGGGAGAATTCCACCCCCCGGATGCTCACCCCTCCGCTGGTAGGGTAGTCCAGTCCCCCCAGCATATTTAGCAGTGTAGACTTACCGCTCCCGGAGGTCCCTACTATGGCCACAAATTCTCCTTCCTCCACCGTAAGATCTATCCCGTCAAGCGCCTTTACCGTATTATTTCCCTGCTGATAGTATTTTTTCAGCTGACTGGCTGTTAAAATTGGCATAAAAATGTCCTCCTCTTATTCTATCTGCCTTTAGTATAAGAGAAGGACCTTACATCCTTATGACATCAGGAAGTAATTTTATGACGATTCTGTAAGAAACCCACAGGAAGCATCACGTGAAAGCAGCTCCCGGTTCCCGGCTGGGACTGTACGGCTGCATACCCTTTTTCTTTGGAGAGAATCAGCTGGGTCAGATACAGGCCCAGGCCGGATCCAGGAACTTTCTCCCCATTTTTTCCTCTGTAAAATCTCTGAAAGATAAGATTATATTCATCCTGGGAGATTCCCGGGCCTTCATCCTGAATCTCTATATCCACATAGAGCTCCAGTACATTTACCCTTATCACAATGGCCGAACCTTTGGGAGAATACTTTACAGCATTCTCCAGTATATTTCCCAGGGCTTCCACCGTCCATTTCCGGTTATGCCAGACCTGTATCTCCGGAAACTCCTGAACCTGAATCTCAATCTGTTTCTCGCCTGCTGCCGCAAATACAGAGGCTACACTGTCTGCAACCGTCTGTTTCAGCCCATTCCAGGCGGGGGTGAAGGAGACAGCTCCTGTCTCCAGACGCGAAATCTTCACCAGCTGGGACAAAAGCCACTGTATCTTTTCCGTCTGCTCCCTGATACGGTGAAGAAACTCCAGGCGTTCTCCCTCTGTTAAGGAGGGTTCCTCCAGCAGCTCTGTACACATTTTAATGTTGGAAAGAGGTGTCTTCAGCTGGTGGGAGATATCACCAATCATGCCTTTTACTGCCTCTTTTTCCTCTTCCGCCTCCCGGCTGGCATGCAGCAGCTGCCCGGACAGTTTCACGCTGAGGGACACCAGCTTATCCTCTCTGGTGTCCCCCAGTGTCTCACTGTAATCTACGGTTTTCCGGTTCAGGATATCCTGAAGAACTTTTTCTGTTTTTGCATAGGACCTCTCCAGTTTTCTTTTGTACCCTGCCAGGAGGATACCCCCAGCCAGGAGAAGGAGCAGTGAGATCCCCATCCATACGCCCCCGTTCAATCTTTCTCTCCGTGGAACAGATACCCCATTCCGTGAACCGTCTTAATATAGAAGGGATTTACCGGATCATCCTCGATTTTTTTTCTGAGCCGCGATATGGTTACCGGCAGGGTATTCTCTTCCACAAAGTTTCCTTTCTGATCCCATAGGATATCCATGATCTGTTCTTTTAAAAGCACCCGCTCTCTGTTTTCCATAAAGTACTTCAGCAGTCGGAACTCCTGGGTAGTCAGACAGACCTCTTTTCCTCCTTTAAACACCTTCACTCTCTGCGGGTCCAGCGCAAGATCCCCGCAGTACAGCGTACTCTCCTTCTCCCCGCCCTGATGCTTTCTGAGTGCGGTCTGTATCCGCACCTTCAGCACTGCAAGAGAAAATGGTTTCTTAATGTAATCATCTGCTCCGGACTCCAGACCGATTATCTCATCCGTTTCCATATCCCGGGCGGTGAGCATGATAATGGGAACCTGTGACTCTTTTCTGATGCGGCAGCACAGCTTGAGGCCGTCACCGTCCGGGAGATTCAGATCCAGTACTATGAGATCCGGCAGCTTTTCCCGGTACAGCCGGCAGGCCTGTTTCACAGAATCTGCGCCCCAGACCTGATAGCCTTCTCTCTCCAGGGTAAAACATATCCCCCGATTCAGCCCTGCGTCGTCCTCAACCACCAGAATCCCATACATATCATGTACCTCCTAACGTTAGCTTTTTATACCTATATTTTATTCCGAAAAACGGATTCTTTCAATCATACTTTGTCTCCTGAAATTTTTCATAATAAGATAGGTAAGCAATAGCTGTATCACAAGCACCACAGCAATAAGAACTATGGTCTGTACTGCCGGGTAATGGTAACTGATAATTCCCAGCAGTCCGTCTTTCTTCCCATAGAGGAAAGTCAGATACCCCAGCAGATTTCCCAGTCCCAGAGAGAGGAGAAGGGTACCTGCGGTGTAGAAAGCCCCTTCCATCTGCAGCATCCGTACCAGCTGGCGTTCCGAAAGCCCTATGGCCTGCATAATCCCAAGCTCTCTTCTTCTCACATAGATGCTGTTTATCATAGTGTTAATAAGGTTCATAATCCCCACTCCGCCCAGAACTGCCATAAAGACATAGCAGAGCTGTGATGTAAAGCCCGAATTTTTCGTTCTCTCCGCCAGCTCCTCCTCAAAGGTTCTCATCTTAAGGTTTTGATTCTCCCCAATGACCGCACGGAGCTGTTCTTCCACCGCCTTAACTTCCTTATCCCCGGCAGCAATGGACCAGTAGTAATCCATTGAAAGCCCGCAGATATCATCCAACACGGCTTTGGGCAGCACAAAAGAATTATAATGGCTGAGCCCGTTGGGCATATCTGCTACCGCGGCGATGGTAAATTCCTTTTCCACCGTCTTATCTCCCGCCTCCAGGATCATGTGAATGGTATCCCCTGCCTTAAATTCCGGCGCCCAGTGCCGCATTTTCTGATCCATCACGATTTTATCGCCCTGCAGCAAATCTTCATAGGTGCAGGAGCCTTCTACAATACTTTTCTCCATCTCCCGCGCATATGTCTCCGGGATACCCACGATTCCGGTCTTCCAGTACTCGTCACCATCCATAAGTTCCTTCAAATCTGCGTCGGCGGAGCTGGTCCTTGTTACCTTCTCTGTCCCGGGAATACTCATAATGTAATTCTCTAATTGGTCGTTGAGAGGATTGTTCTGGCTAATCACCGACCACTCCTTCTCGGGGTGCATTTTATCCCCGTTACTGCTGTCAACAGACAGGACAAACTCATCGAACATGCTGTCACGTGCAATTTCTTCCGGGTCCGCACAGGACAGAACAGTAGAAATTACCATGAACAGAATTCCTGTCAGGCTTAAGGTTATAATCGTAATAACCGTCCGCTTCTTATTGCGGGAAAGATTGGCCCCCGTAAGATGAACCAGATTCATCTCTTCATGGCCCTTTCTCACCTTTTTCCGGGTTTTAATGCTTCCGTCATAGCGCATGGCTTCTACCGGGGAGATTTTAGACGCAATCTGCATCGGACGTATGAGGGAAAGGGCTACAGTAACAAGAGTGATCCCTGCCGCAGCCACATAAATCCAGGGTTTCAGCATGGCAACCTCGTTACTCTCTACCAGCTGTCTTGTAATGTCTCCCAGGGCATCTCCCTCCCCGAACGCATTCAGCAGGTATTTAAATCCCAGTTTAGAAGCGATGCTTCCCGCCAAAAGTCCCACGGGAACGGCAATACAGGCTACCAGCATTCCCTCCCGGAACACAATCTGGCGTATCTGGCGCTTTGTGGCTCCCAGGGCTTTTATCTTGCCGTATTCCTGTACTTTATAAATCATAGAAATATAGTAAATGCTGTATATAGTCATGATTCCGGCCAGTACCACTACTAGAAGGATACCCACGATTCCTGAGTAGAATGCAGGATCCACATAATTTGCCATCAGGTAGCTGCTGTTGTCTGCAATGTCTCCCTCCGGAATCCCCAGCTCTGCCGCGACTTTCCCGTACACGTTCTCAATCTGATCCTTGGTCATAGAATCTGCCCCCTGGATCCGGAACATTACTCTGTATTTCCTGGACTCCCCGGGCTGCTCCTGTTCCATAAACTCTTTGGAAACCAGAGCGGAATACATCTTTGTCTCTTTTTGTTCCTCTGAGGACGGAAGCAGTCCGGTAATCAGAAATTCCCCCTTTTTCTCATAACCAAGTCCGCCCTGCTCGACAGGCTGATAGGGCAGTGTAATCGTATCTCCAATCCCCGCGGTAATGCCTAAAGCCTCCAGAAGTCCCTGTGACACAGCAATCTCATTTCCTCTTTTCGGAAACTCCCCCGCCTCCAGTTCCATCTTGCCCAGCTTCAGGGCCGTATCATCCATATAAACCATCATGCCTGCTCCATCCGGCACCGGAATCTGAGCCGGATCCTGCCGGAGTCCCATGGTCTCTATCTCGCCCCGGTAGGACAGCTCCTCGATAGTCTTAAGATCCACATCCCGGAACATGGCGTGAAATGTCGGATAATATTTATTGATGGCAGCCATCTGGGTATCTACTGTTCCAAGTCCAACCGTGGGAATTACAAAAATCAGAATGGTAGTCAGGAAAATTGCGATCCCTGTCAGCATATTTTTGCCCTTGTTCTGCTTCAAATTGGACAGTGCGGTTCTGTTTACTGTATTCATTGGCTCACCACCTTACCATCCTCAATGACAAGAATCCGGTCAGCCATCTGGGCTATGGTCTCGTCATGGGTAATCATAACTAACGTCTGACCATATTCATTTACACAAGCCTTTAAAAGAGAAATGACTTCCATCTCTGTCTTAGAATCCAGATTCCCGGTAGGTTCATCCGCCAGTATAATGGCAGGCTTGGCTGCCAGTGCCCGGGCGATGGCGACTCTCTGCTGCTGGCCGCCGGACAGCGTATTGGGAAGGGATTTGAGCTTATCCGCAATCCCGATGCGCTCTGCCAGATCCAGGACAAAGCTTTTATCTGCCTTTTTCTTGTCCAGCCCCATGGGCAGTACAATGTTCTCCCACACGTTCAGAGAAGGGATCAGGTTATAGTTCTGAAATATAAATCCGATTTTCCTCCTCCGGAAGACTGCCAGCTGTTCATCTTTCAGGTGAAATACATTCTTCCCCTCAATGAGTACCTTCCCGCTGTCCGGGCGGTCCAGTGCGCCCAGCATATGCAGAAGCGTGCTTTTGCCGGAACCGGAGCGGCCTACTATGGCTGTGAATTCCCCTCTCTGTATATCCATTGTGGTATGGTCAATGGCCTTCACCAGATTATCTCCGCTGCCGTAATATTTACACAAATCAACTGTTTCCAATAACATTGCACCCATAAACAATTCTCCTTTTCTGTTATTCTCTCTTCATATTACTCTGTGATTCTTACAACAGCATATCGGGAAAAATAACAGAATTGTAAGATAAGAGTCCGGCAAGCCGGACCCGCGCCGGAACTTTACTTCTGTGCTCTGTACGGGGTTTTGGGAAGGGAAATCTGGAAGATGCTTCCCCTTTTTCCTTTCCTGATGCGGATGCTTCCCCCCAGCTCCTCCAGGATCTTTCTTGTCAGGTACAGGCCCACCCCGGACCCCTCCGTGTCCTGCACCTCAGTACGGTCTCCCCGGTAAAACCGCTGAAACACCTGATGCATCTCTTCTTTTGGGATCCCTATGCCCTGATCTTCAATTTCAATCAGGCAGCAGCTGACCATTGAGGACACCCGAAGCTCCACTTCTGTTCCCGGCGGGGAATACTTTACCGCATTATCCAGAACATTAACCAGTGCTTCCTGGGTCCATTTGGGGTCCTGAAAAATCTTCTCGTCTTCAAATTCGTCCACAGAGATTGTAATATTCTTTTCAAATGCCTTCATATAGACACTGTTAACCGCACCCCGGATGGTTTTTTTCAGGCTTTCCATTTTCCCCTCCACCCGGATCATGTTAGTCTCCAGACGGGAGATCTGGACAAGTGCTTTGGTCAGATTCTCCAGCTTGTTCACCTCATGTATTCCCTGCCTTAGAAACGTCTGCTGCTCCTCTTCTGTAAAGCTTCCGCTGTCTGCGATTTCATAGCACATCTTCAGGGATGCCAGCGGGGTTTTCAGCTGATGGGAAATATCGGTTACCAGCGTCTTGGTTTTTGCCTCTTCCCTGGCCATTCTCTCCCGCAGTATCTGATTTTCTTCTCCCATTTCAGCCAGCTTATCCTCCAGATCAAAGATTTTAATGTCGGCCAGATGTCTTTTCTTTTGCTGGTAAAAGATAAGAAACCCTGTCAAAAGGGTACAGAACAGCATAAAACTGATCAGCACCGGTAAAAAGGCGGCGAGGGACGGGGAAAACGTCCGGAATCTTTCTGTATATCCATACTTGTCCCGTGCCTCCCGGCCCGTGCGTAAGGCGCGCTCCCTATCCACACTATTTTTCCCCAGAAAAGCGGCTGTATATTCTCCTTCTGTCCCTGGTTTCAGCAGAATACACTGCCCCAGCATCTCCAGTTCCTCTGTATGTACCGTATCTATCCACCGAACGGCAGCCAGTGCCCCTCCCAGCAGTATAAGAAAGAGCAGCCCTATAAACAGAACTACTCTTTTATGACTTCTTTTGTCCATATATATCCCATTCCCCTTACATTCTGTATGGCATCGTCTTCCAGTTTTCCCTTGAGGCGGCTGATGTTAACGGGTACTGTATTGTCATCTACAAACTGCCCGTCAACATCCCAGACAGCCTCCGTGATCTGTTCTCTGGACAGAATCTGTTTGGGATTCTCCAGGAAGAATATCAGAAGCTGCATTTCCTTTTTGCTTAAGGGGATCTGCTCCTCTCCCCTCCACGCCTTCATTTTCTGAAGAGATACGCGGATATCTCCGCTGTTCAGATAAACAGTCTCTGCCATCTCCACCCGCTTCATCAGCGCATGTACCTTGGAGACAAGCACCATGAGGCTGAAGGGCTTGGTCATATAATCATCCGCCCCGGCGTCATAGCCGTTTACAATATCCATCTCCTGGTCCAGAGCGGTCAGAAAGATAAGATGCACACCGCTGGTTTCCCTTAGTCTGCAGCAAAAATCAATGCCGTTCCCGTCCTCCAGGGTAATATCGCTGATAATCAGCTGGACCTTGTTCTGTTCCATCAGCGCTTCCGCCTGGGATACGCCAAACGCAGAAAGAACGTGGTACCCTTCCTTTTCCAGCCGCATTGTAATCCCACGGTTCAGATTCTTATCATCCTCCAGAAGCAGTATTGTTTTCTTCACCTGAACTCTCCCTTCCCATTGATAGTCTGATTATAGAATACCGGGACGGGAATTGTCAACGGTCCCCGCCGGGCATAGGTTTCCTATACTACCCGGCGCATAGGGAGATCGTTATTCACCCCTTTTGAGACAAGGATCTGGTGGAGGTCTATGATTCCGTTGTGGAAGGTTGCTGCGCAGGAATCCAGATAAAGTTCCCACATTCTTGTGAATTCCTCCCCCATCATATCCATGATCTCCTCCCTGCGGGCCGTAAAATTATCCCTCCAGCAGAGAAGAGTCCTGTTATAATGGCGTCTCAGGCTTTCGATATCCAGGGTATAAAAATTATAGTCCGGAAGAAGATTTACAAGCTCCCGAAGGCTTGGCACCGTTCCGCCCGGGAAGATATATTTGCGGATCCAGGGGTCTCCGGGGTGCTCTTTCTGTGCGGTAATGCAGTGCAGAAGAAAGAGCCCCTGGGGTTTCAGAACTGCGTCTACATTCTTCATAAAGGTCTGGTAATTGTCTCTGCCCACATGCTCAATCATTCCCACACTTACTGCCCGGTCAAAGGCCATACCGCTTTTCTCCAAATCCCTGTAGTCCATAACCTTCACCTCCAGGGAATCTTCCATTCCTGCCTTCCTCGCCCGCTCCTCAAATTCCTTCGCCTGTTCGGTACTCAGGGTAATGCCCACGCCCTTTACCTTATACTTTTTCACTGCCTCCATTAAGAGAAACCCCCAGCCGCAGCCGATATCCAGCAGTGTCTGCCCTTCCTGAAGCTGCAGCTTATCCAGAATATGGTGTACCTTATTCACCTGTGCCTCATACAGAGTATCAGACGCCTCCTTAAAATACCCGCAGGAGTAGCTCATAGTCTCGTCCAGCCACAGCTTATAAAAATCATTTCCTATGTCATAATGGCTGGTCACTTCCTTCGCCTGATTTTTCTTACTGCTGGAGGTAAAGAGAAGCTTGTGCAGTACGGACTTATTGGTTGTAAATTTGCCCATCTGTCCCATAAACTTATCCAAAACCTCATAGAGATCCCCGTCCACTTCCAGATCCTTATGCATGTAAGCCTCTCCCAGCGCCAGAGATGTGCTGGTTAATAATTCCTTCTTACTAAGAGGTTTATTCAGAGTTACTGTGAATTCCGGTGTACCTTTGCCGACCGTAGTCGTCTCCTCATCTGTCTTCAGCACAAATGTGCAGGGAATAATGTTTCCCAGGTATTCCGTTAAAAAGCTGTCTGTCTTCATCGTCATACTTCCTTTCCATCAGAACAAATATAACTATAGTTTTCCCCAATTAATTAGTTTCAGACCCCCTTTTCCTCAGATCAAAGCAGGCGAGTCCGATCCCCCATGGGATCCGACCCGCCATTTGTCTCTCCTAACTCTTCATCATCCCTGCCAATACCTGATTGACAGCCTTACCGTCAGCTTTTCCCTTCACCTTCGGCATCAGTTCCTTCATAATCCTGCCTTTATCCTTAGCTGTGGGAGCTTCAATTCCCAGGCCGGACAGAACTTCCCCAATCACTGCCTTAATTTCCTCTTCCCCCATCATCTTAGGCGCAAACTCCTCATAGACAGCAATCCTCAGCCTGCATTCCTCAATAATGTCCCCCCTGTCTTCCGGGGTCATCTCCAGCGTCTCCTTTGTCTGCTTAATCTCCTTTAAGACAACTTCATTCTCCTCCGCTTCCGTCAGATCTTCCCTTTTATCAATGGCCTTATTCTTCAGCGCAGACAGCAGCATAGACAGAGCATCCTTTCTGCCCTTGTCTCCCGACTTCATAGCCGTAACCATTTCTTTTCTTACCTCATCAATTTTACTCATATGGTACCTCCTTTTTAAAAGGGGGACGTGTTCTTTCTAGAAAGAACACGTCCCAAAATCAGGGCGGCCTGTCCCAAATTCAACTTGCCCTGTCCCTTATTCTATATGGTAGCAATCTGTTTAAATTTTGTCAAACATAAATTTTCACAAACTTTGCCCCCGCCCACCATTATTTCTGATAAAATTTTTCAACTTCCTGTGGAAAGCAGGACTAAAACAGTATATAATAAGGACATCAGTGATGTGAAATAATTAAGCATCCCAATTTAAAGGAGGAATTGAAATGAGCATTATATTCGACGAGAGTCTGGTAACCGGAAACAATATGATAGATACACAGCATAAAGAGCTGATTGATCGTGTGAATAAGCTTGTTGCCAGCTGTGAGACGAATAAAGAGAAAAATGTTGCCATCCAGACACTTGATTTTCTGATGGACTATACGGTATTCCATTTTGATGCGGAGGAAAAGCTTCAGAAGGAGACTGACTATCCGGATTATGACTCTCATAAAAAGCAGCATGAAGAGTTTGCCAAGGCTGTAGAAGATCTGAAGGATATGCTTCAGGAAGAAGAAGGACCTACAGATGCATTTGTGGCTGCTGTTAAAAGAAATGTTTCAGACTGGCTGGTAAATCATATCCAGGGGTATGATAAAAAAGTAGCTGACTATGTGAAAAGTTTATAACATAAAAGAGACCTGTATCCGGGTGATTATCTCCGGATACAGGTCTCTTCTTTCTCAACCCACACTCGCTTTGATTAGACCCAGAGCCGCCTCTGCGTCCCTGCTAAAATTATTGGCATATGCCTCAAAGCTGATTCTGCTGTCATATCCGATGGACTTCAGTGCATGAAAAAACTCTTTATAACTGCAGTGCTCCTCCCCTGTAGGATAATATCTGTTATCCGGCCGGGCAAAATGTACATGGCGGAGCATGTCTGTAGTCTGCCCGGTGATATGATCTGCGGTCTCTTTCTCTGTACAAAAATGATAATAATCCACCAGAATCTTTACATTCCTGCTGCCTGTGTCCTCTGCCAGCTGCCTTGCCTCCGTAAGGGTATGGATTAAGTTACATTCTTCTTTTCTCAGAGGCTCAATTAGAATCGTAATCCCCTTTTTCTCCGCTATTCTCCCCAGCTGTCTCATCAGTCCTGCAAGCTGCCGGTATCCCTCATCCAATGGTACACCCTGGGGTACGTTCCTTGACGCACCGCTCCCTAATCCCACATACTCCGCACCTAATCTCTCTGCCCTGCCCAAAACGAGTTCCGTATACTTCAGAATCTCCTCTTCCTTCCTGCGCGGACCTACGAGGGGCATATCAGCAGGAAAAAAGTTATTACAGGCTTCACATGTGATCCCTGCGTCTTTTATCTGTTTCTTTAATTCATGAAATGCATCCTCTGACAAACTGCCCAGGCCCGACAGAGGCAGTTCTATATAATCGTAACCGATTCGGGCCGCCTCTTTGATAAACTCCCTGCCCGTTTTATCAGGACCTTCTGCTACCATGCTAAGACAACATCCGTATCTCATATCCTAATCCTCCATCCTCTGTTCCTTTACTTTCTGTCTATTCTATTGTATCATAGATTTTCTACTGCAATCACAGAGAGAAAGAAAAATTAAATAAAATATATAAAAACTGAAGACTTTCTCACCTTTGACTCGTTATAGTATATAGGTGAGTTAAAACACAGGCTTACAAATACCTGCAGAGGAGGCGGATCACATCAACCGGGAAGAATATTTCGAACATCTGATAGACAATTACCAGAATCTCATTTACTCCATATGTCTTCAATCCGCAGGAAATCCATTTGATGCCGAAGATTTGACTCAGGATGTGTTTCTAGCCGCCTACAAAAGCCTTTCATCCTTTGACGGTGCTCATGAAAGGGCCTGGCTCAGCAAAATAGCGGTGCATAAATGCCTGGACTATCGGAAGCAGGCCGCCAGGCGCATGATTCCGGCTGAAGACTCTTATTTCACCGGTATAGCAGACAAGGAAGGCTCCCCGGAAGCGCAGTATCTTCTTGCAGAATCCAGCCTTAAGGTACAGAATCTGTGCGGACAGCTGAAAAGCCCGTATCGAGAAATTGCCACAGAGCATTTCTGTCACGAGCTTTCACCTAAAGAAATTGCGGACAAAACCGGAAAGAACCTTAAAACCATTCAAACTCAGCTCTACCGTGCCAAAGGGATGCTGAAAAAACTTGTGGAAAGGAGCGGTTAGATGCATATAAAGGAAAAGACCCTGCAGAATTTTCTAAACGGCACACTGAACGCCGATGATCTGCTGCAGGTATTAGAACATCTGGATACCTGTGAATATTGCCGGGAAACTCTGGCCGCACTGGAGAAAAGTACCCCGATGGTTCAGGCTCCCGCCTATCTGAAAGAGCAGATTAAAGACCGGGTGCACCGCCCGGATATACAGGCTGCCGTCCAGGTGAAAGAGACTACGAAGCAGCTTCAGCTGCTATACTACAGTCTGAAAACAGCCGCAGGCGTTATAGGTGCTCTGCTGATTCTCCTGGCAGTGAGCCGATTTGATCTGATTCCTTCCATTTCCCGGGAGGAGTCCCCTGGCATCACCTCACAGATGCCCGGGCGAATTCAGGAAAAAGGCAGTCAGATGTCCGATTGGCTGCAGGATATTACAAATAAAATTATAAATGGAGGTAACTACAATGACTAAACAAAAACGTGGCTTTTGGCTCTTTATCTTCTCTCTTATCCCAGGAGCGGGGGAATTATATATGGGCTTCCGCAGGCAGGGAATCAGTATTATGGGTGTTTTCTGGGGGATTATCGCACTCTCCACAACACTGAATATAGGCATATTGATGCTTGCCATCCCGGTGCTGTGGTTTTACAGCTTCTTTAATGTCCATAATCTGGCATCCCTCTCCGAAGAGGAATTTTACTCCCTGGAAGATACTTATCTGTTCCATCTGGATGAGCTTCTGAGAGATAAAGAAGGCTTTCTCAGAAAATATCAGGGATTTGTCTCCCTTGTACTTATACTTATGGGTGCTTCCATGCTGTGGAACATTATGCGCTCCATCTTCTATAGTTTTATGCCCGCTTTTATTATCGACATTCTCAATGGTATCAGCAATTATCTGCCCAAAACAATTATTGCTGTCGGCCTGGTAGCCCTTGGAGTTTACCTGGTGATGGGTAAGAAAAAAGAGCTGGATATGGAGGATGATGATATCTATTAGAGAAATTCATTGTTAAAAACCGTTCCTACCTCTGGATACCATTACAAAAAACCAGGGCTTGAAATTTTCAGGCCCTGGCTGTATGATCAAGAATCAAAAAATGATTTTTCTAAAGGGATTTTATCCTGAAAAGCTGATACCCTATCCCGCCCATATATCTCCCGTAAACATAAAAAACACCGTCCCCGCAGCTTCATATCTGCAAAAACAGTGCCTTAAGTGCGCGATCAGGGGTTCGAACCCTGGACACCCTGATTAAGAGTCAGGTGCTCTGCCAGCTGAGCTAATCGCGCTTATTTGATTTATTTCTTTTACGCTGCTTCACCAGCGCAAAATTTATTATAATAGAAACTCCCGAAAAATGCAAGCATATTTTTTACTTTTTTCATATTTTTTTTACAAACATGAAATTTAAACGAAATCCTCCCCGAAAAAAGAGAGACGCAATGCTTTAAAGCACTGCGTCAAGCTTTTCTTCCAATTCCTTTTTGTCAATTGCGCCCATGGCCTTTCCTGCCACCTGACCGTCCTTGAGAATCACAAAAGTAGGAATGGACATTACACCGTATTTCTGGGCAAGTGAGGGATTCTCATCCACATTCACCTTTCCGAATACCGCCTTTTCTTTGTACTCCTCAGAAAGCTCTTCTACTACGGGAGCCATCATCTTGCAGGGTCCGCACCAGTCTGCATAGAAATCTACCAGCGCCGCCTTGCCTGCTCCCATCACCTCTGTCTCAAAGTTCTCTTCATTTAACACTTTAACCATAGCTGCTCTCCTTTCTTTGTCGGGGATGTATATTCATCCAATTTACTTATCTTTCTTCTTTTCACCCAGCAGTTTCTGGACCTCTTCCAGCGATTTCATAATATCCGTCATCTTACTTCCGGCCTTCTTATTCTGATAGGCCCACTGGGTCAGCGAAGTTTCTAAGCCTTTCTTTCTTTTTGCCATAGAGCTTTACGTCTCCTGCTCCTGCCTTCTTACACTATAATATGAAAGCATTCCCTTAAATGTAAATTTTATTCTAAAATCACGTTCAGGGTCTGGCGATCAGCTTGTGTATAGGATTTCCCATTCCTGAAAACTTTTCTTCATACTCCGTCATAATGTTGCCCTCAGCCAGTTTCCTATCATGATGAAGATCATACGTACAAGTCATTAATTCCCATCCCGACGCCTGAATCTCCTCCAACGAAAATTCAAACAGGGGCCCATTATCTGTCTTGAATTCTACAAGCCCATCGGGGCATAATATCTTAACATACCGGTCCAGAAACTGGCGGGATGTCAGTCTGCGTTTGGCGTGGCGTTCTTTGGGCCAGGGATCGGAAAAATTGAGGTAAATTTTAGCAACCTCATCCTTTGCAAATACCTCCGGAAGTTCCCTGGCATCCATGCGCAGGAACCTGAGGTTTCCCGGAACACAGCCCTTTGCGTTCTTATCATCCATTTTCTGAAGGGCCCGAAGCAGAACGCTGTCATACATCTCTATCCCCACAAAGTTCCAGTCGGGATAAAGTTCTGCCATATCCATGATAAAGCGGCCTTTTCCCATTCCTACCTCAAGGGCGATAGGGTTGCTGTTGCCGAATACATTCATCCATCGGCCTTTATACTCCTTTTCACCATGTACCACATACGGACTGTTGGATATCTCATCTTTTGCAGCTGGAATATTTCTTAATCTCATAGCTTCTTAAAAACATTTACGAAATCTTAACGCTCCCTGAGAGAGGGTTAAATTTATCGTTTTGCCCTTTCTACGTTTTTTGCACACCCTAATAGTACAATATATCTTCTGTTTAGGGAAGCTGAAATGTATATTTTAGACCAAATTTAAGCATTTCCGGCAGCGAATCTGCCAAATTTCGAGGGTTAGCCCACAGAATCAGCATAATTTACCTCTTACGTTAACACTTACGATATTTATCATTAAAATACATTAATTTTATATAAAGACTCTTCCCTTTTTCAAAAAAAGGTGTATGATATAGAAAAGAAGAAAACTGGCAGCCAAGTGTAACTATATTGTCTAGCAGAAATGTAAGAAGGAGGAGAAAGATGGAAAACGTGATTAATAAATTATCCGAGATAGAATCTACTGCGTCGAAGATTATGGAAGACGTTAACATCCAGAAGAAGGCCCTTGCAGCGGAGATGGAAGAAAAGCAAAAGGCCTATGATGCGCAAATCGATTCCCAGACACAGAAAGAATTGGAAAACATTAGAAAGAAGCTGGAAGAGAAAAAGGAATCCGAACTTGCAGGGTTAAAGATGCGTACAGACACCCTGGTGAAAAAGCTGGATGAATTTTTCGAGGAAAACCATGAGGATATCTCCAAGGAAATATTCAATAAACTATTAAGGATGTGATATTATGGGAAGCTTATTATCCTACAGTGGGTTATCCACTAAGATTCGGGCTATGCAGCGCCGTCTGATAGACATCCCCCAGTTCCAGGAGATCTCACAGATGACCAGCGTTCCCCAGGTAGTGGCCTACCTTAAGAAGCAGCCGGGATTTGAAAAACTGTGGGCTGATCTTGACGAGAACACACTTCACCGGGGGGAAATCGAACACCTGCTGACCCATACCATCTACCAGAACTTTACAAGGATTTATCATTTTTCTAATCCAAAGCAGAGAACCTTTCTGGCACTTTACTTTAAACGCTATGAGATCTCAATTATGAAAGATTGTCTTCGTAAGATTTTTGATCACAGGGAGGCAACATTAGACCTGTCAATCTTTAAGGAATTTTTTGACCGCCATTCACAGCTGAACATTTCCAAGCTCACTGCTTCCGGCACCATCGAAGAATTCATTAATAACTTAAAGGACACTGAGTATTATGCCCCCTTAAGCCGCATACTGAACTCCCCAAAAGAACAGCCGCTGCTGTTCGACTATGGAATGGCCCTGGATCAGTACTATTTTGCACAGATCTGGAAGGTGAAGGATAAGCTGTTTAAAAGCGTGGATTTAAAAGAAATGACTCAGGCGTACGGCCGCAAATTCGACATGCTGAATCTCTCGTGGATTTACAGGTCCAAAAAGTATTATCAAATGTCACATGCCGAAATCTATGCACTGCTGATCCCAGTGCGGTTCAAACTTCACAAAGAAGAGATTACGGCCCTGGTAGAGGCAAATGATATGGACGAATTCGGCAAGCTGCTGGCGCAGACATACTATGGAAGAACCTTAGATGATATGACACCTGAGAATCTGGAAAATGGGTACAATTATGTGCTCCGCTCCATTTTGGAAGTGGAAGCCCGCAGGAATCCCCACTCTGTGGCTATCATCTATTCATACCTGTATCACAAAGAACATGAGGTAGACCGGCTAACTACTGCTGTGGAATGTGTAAGGTATGGTGTTCCCCCTCAGGAAACCATGGAACACATAATGAAAAACTAAAAAACCCTGGAGGTAATGCACGTGATTGTAAAAATGAAGTTTTTAAGTATTACCGGCCCTAAGGAAGACATTGACCGAGTGGTAAATAAATACCTGGCCAAATATGAAATCCATCTTGAGAATGCCCTGGCTCAGCTAACCCAGGTACAGCATCTCACCCCTTATATACAGATAAATCCCTACAGGGAAGCACTGAATAAGGCGACTGGATTCACCGAGCTTTTAGGTAATACAGACGATATTCCAATTGATGACATCAGCGTTGAAGATGCCATTAAGCTGGTACAGGATATGGAAGAAAAACTAAGCGGCCTGAACAGCAAAAGGGCTGCGCTGGAAGAAAAACGGAGTGCTCTGGAGGCCTCCATGGAGAGGATTGAACCCTTCCAGGAACTCCCCTGTGATATTTCTTCGGTGATTCACTTCAACTTTGTACAGTCCCGGTTTGGAAAGATCGGAAAAGAATTCTATTCGAATTTTGAAAATTATGTTTATGAAAACCTGGATGCAGTGTTTTATCCCTGCCATTCAGATGATGAGTACGTATGGGGCGTGTACTTTGCTCCCCGGACCACCATTGCCAAAGTAGATGCGGTATTCTCTTCCATGCACTTTGAAAAGGTATTTATCCCTGATCAATATCAGGGTACTCCCTCTCAGGCTTACAATGCACTGG
Source organism: Lactonifactor longoviformis (assembly GCF_042848515.1). Taxonomy (GTDB): domain Bacteria; phylum Bacillota; class Clostridia; order Lachnospirales; family Lachnospiraceae; genus Lactonifactor; species Lactonifactor longoviformis. The sequence goes on from NZ_AP031453.1 coordinate 4,590,930, forward strand.
ATGAGAAATATCAGGAGATAAAAAAAGAGATCCAGTCCTGCAAGATGGAAATTACCCAGGTTCTTCAAAAAGAAGCAATCCGCCTGATTTCCGCACAGGATCGCCTGGCTGCTCTCTCTACTAACTTTGACGTCCGCAAGGTAGCCGCCTGTACTGCCGCGGATCTGGATACCTTTTATATCCTGTGCGGGTGGATGGCTGAAAATAATGCGGAGGCGTTCCAGAAGGAAATTGAGAATGATATGAATCTCTTCTGTATTATTGAAGACGATCAGAACAATATCCACTGCCAGCCCCCTACAAAGCTTAAGAATCCAAAGCCGTTCCGTCCTTTCGAGATGTTTGTAAGGATGTACGGACTGCCGGCATACAATGAAATTGATCCGACTATATTTGTAGCTGTTACCTATGCCTTTATCTTCGGCGCCATGTTCGGGGATGCCGGCCAGGGCCTCTGCCTTGTAGCCGGAGGCTTTCTGCTTTACAAATTCAAAAAATTGAACCTGGCTGCCATTATAGGCACTGCCGGAATCTTCTCAACCTTTTTCGGATTTATGTTCGGAAGCGTCTTTGGTTTTGAAGATCTAATCCCTGCAGTCTGGCTACGCCCGGTGAAAAGCATGACCCAGCTTCCTCTTATCGGGAATCTGAATACCGTTTTCGTGGTAGCTATAGCCTTTGGTATGTTTCTGGTAGTGGTGACCATGATCTTCCATATTATAAACGGTATTAAAGCCAAAGATACAGAGAACATCTGGTTTGACACCAACGCGGTGGCAGGTCTTGTGTTTTACGCCGCCATTATACTTACCATAGGGTTATTCCTGACAGGGAATAAGCTGCCGGGGGCCATTGTCCTGGTAATAATGTTTGTTGTCCCTTTGTTGGTCATTGCAATGAAAGAGCCTTTAACCAAGCTGGTAGAAAAGAAAAGTAAGATTTTTCCGGAGGAAAAGGGTATGTTTATCGCTCAGTCCTTCTTCGAGCTTTTTGAGGTTCTTCTCAGCTACTTCTCCAATACCCTTTCCTTTGTGCGTATCGGAGCATTTGCAGTAAGCCACGCCGCTATGATGGAAGTTGTCCTCATGCTGGCAGGCGCCGAAGCCGGCAGTCCTAACTGGATTGTTGTAGTAATAGGCAATATCATTGTCTGCGGTATGGAGGGTCTGATTGTTGGTATTCAGGTACTTCGTCTTGAATATTATGAATTATTCAGCCGTTTCTATAAGGGCACAGGCAAGGAATTCATCCCGTTTTTATATCGCAGCAAAAAAACAAAAGCTGCGAAATAAATAAATATTAACTTTAAAAATAGGAGGTCACATTATGACAACAGTAATTCAAATCTTATTAGTAACAGCATTAGTACTCAGCATCATCGTTCCATTCGGAGCATACCTGATCGGTGAAAAGAACAGAGGGCGTTATAAAACCTCTCTCGGCATCAATGTATTTTTCTTCTTCGGAACCCTGCTAATTGCCGTAGTGACCATGTTCACAGGAACCAGCCCGGCACTTGCTGCTGCCGGTGACTCCGGTGCAGGCCTCTCCACAGGTCTTGGTTATATGGCTGCTGCTTTAGTTACCGGATTATCCTGTATCGGCGGCGGTATTGCAGTTGCTAGTGCTGCAAGTGCTGCTCTCGGTGCAATCAGCGAAGATCAGAGTGTACTTGGTAAATCACTTATCTTCGTAGGACTGGCAGAAGGTGTCTGCCTCTACGGTCTGATTATATCTTTCATGATCTTAGGAAGGCTGTAATTCAATTATGAAGATGTATCTTATCAGTGATAATGTAGATACTTACACCGGTATGCGACTAGCTGGAGTGGAAGGCACCGTAGTTCACGAAAAAGAAGAACTGCGGAAGGCTCTGGAGACGACCCTCGCCGATAAAGAAATCGGGATCATTCTTCTGACAGAAAGATTCGGAAGGGAATTTCCTGAAATTATTGATGATGTAAAGCTCAATCACAAGCTTCCACTTATCATTGAAATACCGGACCGTCACGGTACAGGCCGTGCTCCGGACTTTATCACATCATATGTCAATGAGGCAATAGGCCTGAAGTTATAAGTAAATCTATGAACGCTGTGCGTTCTCAGAAAAGAAGGTGAAAGAATTGACAACGGACGAAAAATTACAACATTTCTATGATGTTTCCGTAGAAAGTGCCAAGGCCGAAGCCGCACAGGAAATTGAAAATTATAAAAAAGCTTTAATGAAGCTGTTAGAGGAACATAAACAGGACAAAATCCGCCAGTCCCAGATGGAGCTAAAGGCTGAAACAGATAATGCAAAACGGCAGATTAACAAAGCTCTCTCCGTAGAGCAGCTGAATATCAAACGCCGTCTGGCTAAAAAACAGCTGGAACTGAGAGACTCCATAATCTCTGAGGTTAAAAACCGACTGGAAGAATTTATGAGTACTCCTGATTACCCCAGATACTTATGCAAGAAAATCAACGAGGCCCTGGAGTTTGCAGACGGGGATGAGATGACAATCTATATCTCCTCCAATGATGCTTCTCTGATGCCTACTCTGGTTGCCCAGACGAACCAGCAGGTTGAGATCTCCTCCGAGACTTTTTTCGGAGGTCTCAAGGCTGTGATCCCATCCAAAAATATCATCATTGACAATACCTTCTCTGCCCTGGTAGAGGCGGAAAAGGCGGAATTTACATTTGACGGAGGGCTTTCTTATGAATAAAACAGGAATTATCTACGGCATCAACGGCCCTGTCATTTACCTGAAAGGCAACACCGGTTTTAAAATGTCAGAGATGGTTTATGTCGGAGAAGAGCATCTGGTAGGCGAGGTTATCGGCCTGACCAAAGACACAACAACCGTACAGGTCTATGAGGAAACCTCCGGTCTGCGGCCCGGAGAAACGGTAACCGCAACCGGGGACGCAGTGTCCGTCCTTCTGGGACCTGGCATCTTAAATAATATTTTTGACGGTATCCAGAGACCTTTAAGTGAAATTGCAAAAGAATCGGGCAAATATATTTCCCGGGGAATGCAGGTAGACTCTCTGGATCCCCATAAAAAATGGGATGTGCACATTACAGTCTCCGTGGGAGACGAGGTAAGCGGAGGCACCATAATTGCCGAGGTACCGGAAACTAAATCCATTGTACACAAATCTATGATTCCTCCCTATCTGAGAGGAAGAATTATAAAGACAGCAGAAGACGGACAGTATACCATTAATGATCCTATTGTAACCGTACAGAGGCATGACGGATCTGAGGTGGAGGTCAGACTGGCACAAAAGTGGCCCATCCGAATTGCCAGACCCACAGATAAGCGTTACCCGGCCAGCAAGCCACTGATCACCGGCCAGCGTATCCTGGATACTTTATTTCCCATTGCCAAAGGGGGAACCGCAGCCGTGCCGGGTGGTTTCGGAACCGGAAAAACCATGACCCAGCATCAGATCGCCAAATGGTCAGATGCAGATATTATCGTATACATCGGATGCGGAGAGCGCGGAAATGAGATGACCCAGGTGCTCGAAGAATTCGGTGAACTTCAGGATCCCAAAACAGGCAATCTTCTGATGGATCGAACCACACTCATCGCCAATACCTCCAATATGCCGGTAGCCGCCCGTGAGGCATCCATTTACACAGGGCTTACCCTGGCTGAGTATTACCGGGATATGGGATATGATGTGGCCATTATGGCTGACTCCACTTCCCGCTGGGCAGAGGCGCTCCGTGAATTATCCGGGCGTCTTGAGGAGATGCCCGCAGAGGAAGGGTTCCCTGCCTATCTGGCATCACGCCTCTCCGCCTTCTACGAAAGAGCAGGTATGATGCAGAACCTGAACGGCACCGAGGGTTCAGTGTCTATCATCGGTGCGGTATCTCCCCAGGGAGGCGACTTTTCAGAGCCTGTCACCCAAAATACCAAACGGTTTGTCCGCTGCTTCTGGGGCCTGGATAAGTCCCTGGCCTATGCAAGACATTTCCCGGCCATTCATTGGTTAACCAGCTACAGCGAATATCTCAATGATCTGGCACCCTGGTACAAGGATGAGGTCTCACCCAGGTTTGTAGACTACAGAAACCAGTTACTGGCTATCCTGAATCAGGAGAGCAGTCTTATGGAGATCGTAAAGTTAATCGGAAGCGACGTACTGCCGGATGATCAGAAGCTGACGCTGGAGATTGCAAGGGTGGTACGCCTGGGATTCCTGCAGCAGAATGCTTTTCACCCGGAAGATACCTGTGTTCCAATGAGCAAGCAGTTTCTTATGATGGAAGTTATTTTATATCTCTATAAGAAATCAAAAGTACTCATTGCTATGGGAATGCCTATGTCCATCCTGAAAGAGGATAATATTTTTGAAAGAATAATCGCAATCAAATATGATGTTCCCAATGATAAGCCTGAAATGTTTGAGGACTATAAAAAGGCTATCGACGAGTTCTACGATAAAGTTTTGCAAAAGAATGCGTAAAGGAGGGTAATGAATATGGCAATTGAATATTTAGGACTAAGCGAAGTAAACGGCCCCCTTGTTGTTCTGGAAGATGTAAAAGGCGCATTCTTTGATGAAATGGTAGAGTTTCGCATGGATGACGGCACCAGAAAGCTGGGGCGTATTGTTGAAATATACGAAGATAAAGCAGTAATTCAGGTGTTTGAGGGAACGGAGAGTATGTCCCTCATCAATACCCATACAAAATTGACCGGCCACCCTATGGAAATCAATCTTTCTTCTGATATCCTGGGGCGTACCTTTAACGGGATCGGCCAGCCCATCGACGGGCTGGGACCTATCATCTCTGATACTAAGGTTAATGTAAACGGGCTTCCGTTAAACCCGGTGACCAGAGAGTATCCCAGAAACTATATCCGCACAGGTATCTCGGCCATAGACGGACTCACTACTTTAATCCGCGGGCAGAAGCTCCCCATATTTTCAGGAAACGGACTTCCCCACGATCAGCTGGCGGCTCAGATCGTGCAGCAGGCCTCCCTGGGGGATGACACTGACGAACAGTTCGCTATTGTATTTGCCGCTATGGGGGTTAAGTACGATGTGGCAGAATTTTTCCGCCGGACCTTTGAGGAAAGCGGTGTATCTGATCACGTTGTTATGTATCTGAATCTGGCCAATGATCCTGTAGTGGAGCGGTTAATTACACCTAAGGTTGCTTTGACAGCTGCCGAGTATTTGGCCTTTGAGAGAGGAATGCATATCCTGGTTATTCTCACTGATATTACATCCTTTGCAGAGGCTATGCGTGAGGTTTCCTCCTCAAAGGGCGAGATCCCTTCCAGAAAGGGCTACCCCGGCTATTTGTACAGTGAGCTGGCAACCTTATATGAAAGGGCAGGCATTGTGAAGGGAGGGAAAGGGTCTGTTACGCAGATCCCTATTCTGACCATGCCTAACGATGACATTACCCACCCTATCCCTGACCTTACAGGTTATATTACGGAAGGTCAGATTGTACTTGACCGGCAGCTGCACGGCCAGGCCATCTATCCCCCCATCAATGTACTTCCCTCCCTGTCCCGTCTGATGAAGGATGGAATCGGTGAAGGATACACCCGGGCGGATCACCAGGATGTTGCCAACCAGCTGTTTTCCTGTTATGCAAAGGTGGGAGACGCAAGAGCCCTGGCATCGGTTATCGGTGAAGACGAATTGTCTCCGCTGGATAAAAAATACCTTCTGTTCGGCAATGCTTTTGAGCATGAGTTTGTAGGGCAGGGACCTCTGGAGAACCGCACAATTATTGATACTCTGGAAAAAGGGTGGGAGCTTCTTGGCATGCTGCCAAAAGAAGAGCTGGACCGTATTGATACTAAGATTCTTGATAAGTACTATAAACCCACGGAAGTTAAGGCGGAAGTATAATTAAGGGAGGGATTTTATGGATCCGAATACATTTCCTACCAAAGGAAACCTTATATTGGCAAAAAACTCCCTTGCTCTCTCCAGACAGGGCTTTGAACTCATGGATAAAAAACGGAACATTCTCATCCGTGAACTGATGGGCCTGATTGACCAGGCAAAAGATATTCAGTCGCAGATTGATGTGACGTTCCGTACCGCCTATGCTGCCCTTCAGAGCGCCAATATGGTGCTGGGCATTAATATGGTGGCGCAGATATCCTTCTCCGTCCCGGTGGAGACCTCCATCCGGATTAAAACCAGAAGTGTTATGGGTACGGAGATACCTCTTGTAGAGTACGATAAAGGCTCTTCCGTTCCCACCTATGCCTACTATGGCACAAAGTCTGTGCTGGACGAGGCCAAGGCTGCCTTTGAGAGGGTGAAGGAGCTGACCATCCGGCTCTCTATGGTCGAGAACGCCGCTTACCGGCTGGCTGTCAATATCAAAAAAACACAGAAGCGCGCTAACGCGTTGAAAAATATTACGATTCCTAAATTTGAAGCGCTGAGCAAGGATATTCAGAATGCTTTGGAGGAAAAGGAACGTGAGGAATTTACCCGGCTGAAGGTGATAAAGAGGATGCAGGGGAAAGGATGAGTCAGGGGACCTGGTCTTTGAGATCAGGTCTCTTTTGTTTTGTTCAAGAAAAAATGGGGGCAGGGGTGGCAGCAGCGGGCGTCCGGCAGGACTCGAGGCTGCGCTCACCTCAGCTAACGGTCTAGTGATCACTAAGCAGCTCAGGAAAGCCTTCGCGGCTAAGTGTTCACTGGCCGTGGATCTTCGGCTCGTCTCCGCTTGACCTCGTCTGCCGGACGCCCGCTGCTGCCACCCCTGCCCCCATTTTTTCTTGGGATAAACTTTGTTGGCTGGAACTGATCGACTGAAAGACTTTCCTAACCTTAGTATTTAGTTGTTTAGTAGGGAGGAGACCGATGGTTTTTTATTAGGTTTACCATAATGTTTAGGTTATGGTAAACCTAAATTTTTACACAATTTGTTAAGTTGTTTGGTTGTGTCGCTCAGTTTCGACGGCCTTTGACTGATATTTGACATTGGAAAAGTCAAGGGATTTGGGTGGTTTTTTTTCGAATTAATGCGATTTATAAGAACTTCACAAAACCTTTGTTCTTTATTTTTTTATGTAAAACACTCTACTTTAACCTCATTTTTGTGGACGATGTGGATAACTTTGTGTACAACTCCATTTTATAGCCATTACCAACTTTTTACCATGTGGATAACTTTATGGATAAAATGTTGATGAAAAGGTGGGGTTTTTACATAGTTCGACAAACTTTGTGCATTTTTTACAAACGTGAATTTTCTGAAAATTATGCGTCGGATTTTCAGGTATTCACTTGTGGATCTTCTGATCTTTTTCAGAGTAATTTAAGGAACAGCACTTATGATAACCATGTTAGCCGGACTGACAAAGAAGCTCCGGCGGAAAGGGATGATATGATTTATGAAGAAGCGTATACTTACCGGAATCTTATGTCTTACTGCAGCAGCTTTTCTTGTTGTGGGCTGTCAGTCGGATAGTTCCGGTGATTCAGCCAAAGATACATCTCAGGAGAGTGAAAGTATCCTGGGACAGGTAACGGCAATTGAAGATGGCACCATCACGCTGGCCCTCGGAGAGCGTTCGGAGAATGAAAAGATGCAGCCTCCTGCCAACAAGGAAGATGACGGCGGAACCTGGGAAGCTCCTCCGGATGGTGAAGACGGCGGCACTCCCCCGGATACAGAGAATGGCGGTACCCCTCCGGGCGGTGAAGACGGCGACACTCCCCCGGATGCGGAGAATGGCGGTACCCCTCCGGGCGGTGAGGACGGCGGCACTCCCCCGGACAGCGGGAACGGTCTGCCGGGCGGGCTGGAACTTACGGGTGAGGAAACCACCATTGCTGCAGATGATTCCGTGTCTATTGTTCTGGACACCAGAGGAGAAACCTCTGAGGGTTCCCTGGATGACATCTCTGTAGGTTCCATTCTTACCGTGGAAATGAATGGCGGCAAGGCAGTATCTATAACTGTGACCGTCCTGGACGGCGGCTCTTTCACGCCGCCTGTTTAAGCCCTTAATACGCACTGCGTATTTATCTAATATTTGTCTTCAATGTAAAAGCAGCCATCTGCACTCCCTCGCAGATGGCTGCCTCCTTTTATATCATATACTCCGCCTTATTCCTTTTTTGCTGCCCGCCGTACCGTAATGTTGTTCGGCTTCTCAGATGTAACTCACTACTTTTACAGGCTGCCTGTAATCATAGGGAGAAATCTTAATCCCTGTTTTGGGGTTGCTTGCATGGATGATCTGTCCGTCCCCAATATACATAGCTACATGGTTAATAGAACCTCCCCTGCTGTAAAACAGCAAATCCCCTGGCTGCATTTCCTCCTGGGTAATCCCTGCGGCGCCTGCGGCCTGCGACCTGGAGTCCCGAGGAATGGCATATCCGAAATGTGCATACAGGGACTGCACAAATCCTGAACAGTCCGTGCCGTTGGTAAGGCTTGTCCCGCCCCAGACATACGGATTGCCCAAAAACTGTTTAGAGTACGTTACCATCTCCTGGCGGATCTTGGCCTCCTGCCTGGCTGCCTCTTCTGCCAGCCGGGCCTGCTCCTCTTCTATGGACTCCGCCGTCTCATAGCCGCTTTCCAGGCTTACATATTCCTGTGAAATATATCCCTCCTGCTCCCCATAGGAAATCTTTTCCCATCCCTGCAAGGATTCTATTACCGGAATCTGCTCCCCTTCCTGCAAAGCACCGAGAATTTCCGCATCCATAGTATTGTCCGCCCGGACATGGAGAACCTCTGTATTCACTGTAGCTGTGCTTGTCCAGGCTTCCCTGATGGCAGGCTCTGCCTCTTCTCCATATATCAAATACTCCCGCTTTATGTATCCCTCTACAGAACCGGATGATACCTGATACCACTCCCCTTCCAGTCCTGTAATCGCTGCCACTGCCCCGCGGTAGAGTTTCCCCACCACTTCGCTCTCCTCAGATGCCCCGCTTCTGATGTTAACATAATCCTCCACATTGGCAGCTGCCATACTCCCTACTGCTTCATAGGTTTTCTCTAAAGGTAGACTGATTCCCGCAAGTGCAGACTCCGTAGGCAGTGCATATGCATTCACCTGAGAACCTGCGAGTACTGTCAGTCCAGTGAGCGCACACACTGTTACTTTTGCAATTTTGTTCCTCATATTACCCTCCAAATATAACCTTCTAAATTTTTATGTATAAGTCTTTCCCTGGTGTCTCTTGAATATGTTACAAACTTGTTACGACTTATTACATTTTTATTCTATCACGCGGAGGTTTTTATGTCAAATATTTAATATCTGTTTATTTTTACTTAATATTTGCTTATCAGACAAATTCCTGCTCTGTGCCGGCAGAAAAAAACGCGGGGGTATACGGTATCCATTGCAGGATACCGTATACCCCCGCGGTCACTGCCGCCTATCAGTATTACATTCCCAAAAGGTAGTTCTGAGAAGCTGTCACGGAATTCGCCCCGTCAGCAGCCGCCGTAATAATCTGCCGCAGCATCTTCGTTCGGATATCCCCTGCCGCGAAGATACCGTCCACACTAGTTTTGCAGTCTTCGCCCGCAATGATATATCCCTTTTCATCTGTATCCACTATCCCCTGGAACAGTTCTGAATTTGGTTTTATACCCACAGCAATAAACACGCCGTCCACAGCCAGATCCGTTCTGGAATTGTCCTTCACATTTTCCACCGCCAGCGTATTTACCTGGCCTTCCCCTTTGATTTCCTTAGCCACATGATCCCACACAATCTCCACGTTATCCAAAGAAAAGAGTCTCTCCTGAAGGATCTTTGCAGCTCTCAGCTCATGTCTGCGGTGTATAAGATAAACCTTTTTGCAGATCCTGGCCAAAAATATTGCATCTTCCACAGCCACATCCCCGCCGCCTATTACCGCGGTTGTTTTGTCCTTGAAAAAGGCTCCGTCGCAGGTAGCGCAGTAGGATACTCCCATACCGGAAAATTCTTCTTCCCCGGGGATTCCCAGCTTACTGTGACGGGCGCCTGTGGCAATCACAATAGTTCTTGTCTTATATTCATTTTTGTCTGTGATAACCTTTTTAAGCTCAACTGCAGGGCCGTCCTCTGCAACATGCATCTCCGACTCATCCTCCGTCTCCGGCACTACCTCCTGAACCTTCTCCGTAATAAACTGCGCGCCCAGCTTTTCGGCGTGTTCCCGGAAGCTGGCCCCCATATCAAAGCCGTTCATCCCAGGAAGTCCGGGATAGTTATCTACCTCATACGTGTTCACAACCTGGCCTCCGCTCACAAAGTTCTGTTCCAGTATAATCGCATTCAGCTTGGCCCTTGCAGCGTAGATCGCCGCACTCAGTCCGGCCGGGCCGGAACCGATAATTACCATATCATAGATTTTACTCATTCTGATTCTCCTTTCTCATCACTGTCATCGGGCAGGGTACTGGCAGGCACATTATCTTCCAGGGGCGGCTCCTCGGGTGTATACATTGCCGTGGCATCCACCGAATCCTCCCCTTCATCCTGCTCCCCTTCATTCTGAGGCAGCACATCGGGATTGTTGTTAACCTCTATCTCCCGCACAAGCCCCAGGCTTTGGTCTATGCTGATCTTCAGATAATCCAGCTGCTCCTCATCCGCATAGTAATAATAATTCAGGACTCCGTCCTCTTCTTTTGTTACATATTCCACGCCGTCCAGCAAAGCTTTGACATTCTCCTCATCCATTCCCAGGGTGATACCCTTATAAACCTTAATAGGCACCTTGGTCACTTCAAAGTCTCCATGGACAGACGTAACAAAACTATTCTCTATAATAACAGGAACATCACTGTAATTAGTTACTACTCCGTAAAGTCTCTGCCCGTCTTTTTCCAGGGCCACGTACCCGTGCTTTCCTGCCTCCACACTTTTATCAGATCCCTCCTCCAGAAGACTCCAGCCGTTTTTCAGAAACTCAGCCACAGGGGCAGGAATTCTGTAGTAAAATCCCCCGTATTCCAGCGCAAATGCAGAGATATCCTCCTGAAGCCCTTCCGGCCTTGTATAACCTAAAACCTCTTTTGGGGGTTCCCGGCTCACCTGCCCGGATCCCTTTTCACTGGAGGGATTTCGGAAATTCTTCATTTCTATCTTATACAGAATCTCTTCCTGCGCATCAAACAGCAAATCTGCTTTCTTATAAATACCATATTCATAGGTTAAAAAAATGGTATCCTTTTCTTCGTACTGATCCGCAGCCTCCCCGTAAGCTTCCAGAACATCATCCAGAGAAGATTTCCCCATAACAATCTCTCCGGGAAGGGTTACCTGCATGTCCTTATTCTCCCTGAGATCAAGGGTAATTCCTCCCATTTGACAGCTGGCTATGGGAAGGGCTTCGCCCTCCAGATTCACAATATCTGCCGTCAGGGTTACTTTTCCCCTCTTAATGGTGCTTCCCTCCAAAAAGGATTCTGAATCCATGCTCTTGGTATCATCTCCGTCGTAAATCCATCCCATGGAATTCAAAGCCTCTACAGACATAGGGAGGGAATACGCCTCTCCGTCTATGGCAAACGCAAAATCCGACAGCTTCCCGGGCAATTCTATCTCCCCGTTAGGGTCTTTCTCCTCCAGGGGTTCTTCCTCTATCTGACTCGAAGATGTGCTTTCCTCCTCAGTTTTATCCTTTGCTTTGTCGTTACAGCCTGCCAGCAACACTGTAACCGCCAGCAGACAGAGCCATGCCCGTTTTTTCATAGGCAACCTCCTTTAGCAGTCTCATCCTATGGAGATTGTAACACACTCCCTCATCTTTTCCAAATAATTCTTTCCACCAGATCTGGAAAATATTCATACCTTGACTATCCGCTCATAAAATGATAAAGAATCCTTTTCCTCTTTTAAGGAGCCTTTCTATGGACAAATCCTTACTTCGCAAACGTCTTCTTCCTATCCTTACTGTCCTGCTGCTGTCTGCCGGGTGTCTGACTGCCGCCGGAATCAAAAAAGACGTATTTCCTACAGAAAATAAAAAGTTTCAAAAATTCACCGATCAGCTTTTCCAGGAAGAGGTCAGCTCTAATACTCTGAACCTCCACTATACCCTGGCAAACCCTTCTTCCTACGGCATCACTGACTATCCCATTTCACTGGGGAGCCTGCGTTCAGAGGCCATACCCGCCAGCTATACGGCGATTGAAAACTATCAGACAAAACTGCATTCCTATGACTATGAAAAACTCTCAGAAGAGAATCAGATGACCTACGATATTCTGGAGCAGGATTTTTCTACTCAGCTGTCCCTGGGGGATAATTATATGCTCACAGAAGTCTTAAGTCCCAGCCTGGGTATTCAGGCACAGCTCCCCGTACTTCTGGCGGAATATACCTTCCGCACCGAACAGGATATTGCGGATTATCTGAACCTCCTGACATCCATTCCCAAATACTTCGAAGAAATCGTGGTATTTGAGCAGGAAAAATCTGAACAAGGCCTTTTTATGAGTGATACCACGGTGGACCGGATTGCGGAACAATGCAATGCCTTTGTGGAATCTGCCTCCTCCAATTATCTCACAGCCATGTTCCGGGAAAAGTTGGAGAATATGGCCTCAGGTGCTTCTGCGGAAGCGTCATACCAACCCTCCCCGCAGGACATTGACCGGTACATAGAAGCCCATCAAAAGGTGATGGATACTCAGGTATTCCCTGCCTACCAAAATCTGGTGAAGGGACTGACCGCCCTGAAGGGTACGGGAAAGAACCCCAATGGGCTGGCAGGTTATCCCAATGGTGTGGAGTATTATACCTATCTCATCCGGAAGGATGTAGGGGATTTCTCCTCCCTGGAAGAGATAGAACAGCGCCTTTACAAACAGCTTCTCGCAGACTACCAGGAGATGCAGCAGCTTATCACAGCCCACCCGGATCTCATTACCCAGGCCACTGAGCTGGAGGCATCTTCCTCTAACGTTGCCGCAGATGTCCCCACAACGGATGTCCCCAAAGAAATGCTGGAGTCCCTGGAAAAGAAGATCCAGACAGACTTCCCCAAGGCCGCCGATACTTCCTATGAGATTAAATACGTCCATCCTTCTCTGGAGGAATTTCTGAGTCCAGCCTTCTACCTTACACCACCGGTGGATACGCAGTCCCCCAATGTTATCTATATTAATAACGGTACGCCATCCTCATCCCTGGAGCTCTTCACCACGCTGGCTCACGAGGGGTTCCCCGGCCATCTGTATCAGACCCTCTACTTCGTCCAGCAGGATCCCTCCAATATCCGTTACCTGCTGAGTAACTCCGGTTATGTGGAAGGATGGGCCACTTACGTAGAGTCCTACGCCTACGGCTATGCAGACGCAGATCCGGCTGTTACCCGTCTCCTATGGCTGAACCGTTCCGTCAACCTGTGTCTGTATTCTATTATGGATATGGGGATTCACTATCGGGGATGGACCGTTGACACGGTAAAAGAGTACCTTCAGGAGTTCGGCATAGCCAGCGAAGAGATAGCCTCTGAGATCTTCCAGTATATCGTAGAAAACCCGGCAAACTATCTGAAATACTACGTAGGGTACCTGAACTTTTTGGATCTGAAAACTGAGATGCAGACTTCTCTGGGGGACAGTTTTAACCTGAAAGAATTCCATGAGGAAATTCTGAAGCTTGGACCTTCACAATTTCCGGTTCTTAAAAAGTATCTGAAGGCTGAAATGTTATAAAAAAATCAGCGCTGCTTCGCCGGCCAATGGCCCGCATCGCAGCGCTGTCTTTTCCTTCTCTATTGATACCTCTGAAAAAACTTCATCAAATTCTTCAGCGCACCTGTCAGAATCTTTGCTTCCTCTTCTGAGAGTCCTTCCAGGGTTGCACGGATCATATCCTCATGAAATCTCCTGTGATGTTCATACGCCTTCCTCCCAATGTCTGACAGGGAAATCAGAACCACCCTGCGGTCTTCCTCGCTGCGCACTCTGTTTACATATCCCTTTTTCACCAGGCTGTTTATGGCAATAGTCAGTGTCCCCACAGTAACAGACAGCGTCTTGGCCACTGACGACATATTTCTTGGTTCCCCGACGCCGATTGCTTCTATAATATGCATATCATTATTGGAAATATTACCGAACTCAGAAGTAATAAGTGCTTTTTCTTCAATATCCATAATCTCATGGAACATATTCACGAAAAGTTCATTTAGTGTGCTGTAACTCTCCACATTATCACTCCTTTTTTCTTTCATTATACACGAAGGATGTATATTACTCAAGAAAAAAGGGGAAGGAATGCGAAATTTTTGATAATCAAATCTTTTTAACATTCCCAATCCTCCTGCAGAGGCCCCCAGGGATTACTTCAGCAAAAATTTATTAACAATCGTAGTCAGATTGGATATAAACTCAGAGGCTTTGCAGTCCAGCTCCTCCATAGAGTAATCGTTCTTTCTGCACTCAATCAGCAGCCCGTGAAACATATAGACACCGGTCTGCGCAAGCAGACGGGAAGCGTCCGGGGACAAGTACCCCATATTTGCAGCACGGCGGTAGAACATATAGTCTCTCTCAAAGATATCACTGTTAAAGATAAAACTAACCGCAAAACCGTCTAATCCGGAAAAATTAGATGCGTATATTTCATAATATTCATACATGAGTTCCATAAGGTTTGTACTGTATGAACCGAAAAATATTGTCTCAAAAATGTCTGCATTATGAAATGCATAGAAGGAAAAACGCTCCCACAATTTCAGATTCAGTTCCACCGGATTGATAATAGTGCTGGAATAATTTTTGATATCCTCTATATACGGCTCCAGGTATTTCACGGACGCAATACAAATCAGGTGTTCCAAATCATTAAAGTACCGATACAGCGTTGCGCTGTTGCAGCCAACTTCATTTGCCACTCTGCGTATGCTCACCCCGGACACTCCTTCGGTCTGCAGAAGTTTATATACACACTCAATATATTGTTTCTTTACATCTTGCTTCATTTCTCATTCATGCATTCATGATTCTAATGAAACCAATAAGCTTTAAAATCATAGAATCCCTTTCTATTTTCTGGTAAGACGTATTTTATAAACCATTTCTTTATTATATGATCCAGGAAATTAATAGTCAAGACATCTTGAGTTCCCTAAACCTGCAGGCAAAATAAATCATGATTATTCTATTATATGCGTTTCCACAGTAAATTTGAATAATTATTTATAGTTTACACCAATATTTTCAATTAATATTCATTTTTTCAATTTCAATATTGACATCTTTTAAGCCATATGATATGTTCTAAATAACAATTAATAATCGCGATTACACATAAATTTGAATCGCGATTTCCGTATCGGTCAAATAGGAATGATAGGAGGATCTGCTATGACAAAAGAAAGAATTAACATTCAAAGAATTCATGAGGCAACTATGGAACTGGTAGAAAAAGCGGGCATGAAATTTCATCATCCTGAAGCTGTAGAAATTTTGAAAGCACACGGTATTCGTATGGAGGGGAATGTAGCTCATTTTACCGAAGAGCAGCTGATGTACTGGGTGAGGAAAGCTCCTGCCACCTTTAAGATTTATGCCCGTAACCCCAAGTACGATATGGTAATCGGAGGTGATCGCGTGAACTGTGCTCCTGCATATGGTTCACCTTTTATCTCTGATCAGGACGGCAAAACCCGCGACGCTACCATTGAAGATTACGTCAAGTTTACAAAACTGTTTCATATGAATCAGAACTTTGATATGAATGGGGGCATTATCTGTATGCCGGACGATGTCCCTGTTGACAATGCTACCTTGCTGATGTTCTATGCCGCCTTCACCCATTCCGATAAGTGTATGTTTGCCGGTTCCGGCAAGCGGGAGCAGCTGGAGGCAATGTTTGAGATGGCGAAGGCAGCATATGGTTCTGAGGAAGACCTGATTGCCTACCCAAGGTTTACTACCATAGTAAATGTCAACACCCCTCTGCAGTTTGCAGAAGGTATGACAGAAACCTTGATGACGTTTGTAAAATACGGGCAGCCCATTATTGTCGCTGCCTGTGATATGGCCGGAACAACGGCACCGATTACTCTGGCGGGTATGATGACGCTGACAAACGCAGAAGTTTTATGTACCATTGCCCTGGCTGAAATGATTCGTCCGGGCACTCCGGTTATCTACGGTTCCCAGTCAACAGGCTCCAACCTCAGAAACGGCGCGATTACAAGCGGCTCCCCCGAAGGCGCCATTGCCTATAAATATGCCGCCAAGCTGGCCAAATACTACGGTCTGCCCTGCAGAGGCGGCGGCAGTGTCAGCGATGCAAAGGTTGTGGACGCCCAGGCCGGTTACGAATCCATGCTGACCTTTATGGTGTGCAGCCAGAGCGAGATGAATCTTATCGTACACGCGGCAGGTATTCTGGACGGATACAACTGCATCTCCTTTGAGAAACTGATGCTTGATTTCCAGGTTATTGACTATGTCAAAAGGTATTTGAAAGACATTGAATCCGACGGAGACAGAATCCCTCTTGAACTTATGATCTCTCAGGGGCAGAGCGGGCAGTATCTGACCGAAGAGCACACTCTGGATTACTGCAGGGAAGAACCCCTGGATCCATTCCTCAGCGTCAGCGGTCCCTGTTCGGATCCCAAGAATCAGTTTGGTATAAACATTGATAAAGCAATTGCCGCATCTCTTGAAAAATATAAAATGCCGGATAACGATCCTGCAGTACTGGAAAAAATGAGAGCAGTCCTCCTTGCAAGAGGCGTGGACCCTGCGCTGCTGGATAAAATCGAAGCATTATAAGCAGTCAGATGAGTCTGCCTCCTCTCACCGGGGCAGACTCATCCGGAGTCATATGCAAGGGATGAATAAAGAAAAGGAGGCGGTAGGAATGACCAGATGGTCCTGCTTTTTTCAGAATATAAACAAATTGCAAAGCCTTCCAATGTCAATGAGTTTATTGGAGACTGTACTCTTGTCCTGGGAGTTGTCTGTACCGTGGGATATCCCATCGGCGGTTCCACACGTTATGTAAATAGTCTGAAAAAGAAGTCTGGCCGCAGGTCATAGCACTGTCCGTACAGTACAATAACGGGGGAAATACTTCCCCCGTTATTGCTTCAGATGTCTATAAAAAGGATTATGTCCCGGCCATACTCCTGTGAAGTGTACACCGGAACCGGATAGCACAAACATGCTTATATTTTATACCCCAAATACCCCGGGCAGCCAGGTAATAATCCCCGGAATAAAGGTCATGACCAGTAAGGCAGCTACTTCAGCACAGAGATACGGAACAATCCGTTTGCTGATCTTGCCAATACTGGTGTCAGCAATCCCGGAAGCAACAAACAGATTGACTGCCATAGGCGGGGTTATCATACCGATAGATGTATTAATAATAATGATGATACCCAGCGCAATTGGTGATAATCCCAGAGATGCTGCAATCGGCAGAAGAATGGGCGTTACCAGCAGGATAATGGCCTGGGTTTCCAGGAAGCATCCCAAAAACAGCAGAATCACGTTAATCATCAGCAGCAGAGCCACTTTATTGGTGAACAGGCCCAGTACACTGGACGCAATAAACGTAGGGATATTCTGGTTTGTCATAAACCACCCGAAAGGCGCAGACATACTGACCACAAACAGTACCACTGCGGAGCTTACTGTTGATTTTTTAAAGATTGCATAGATATCTTTTATATTTAATTCCTTATATACAAATACACTGATAAGAAATGCGTACACACAGGCAACTGCGGCAGCCTCTGTCGGGGTAAATAATCCCCCGTAGATTCCTCCCAGGATGATTACAGGCATAAAAATCGCCAGTAATGCTTCTTTAAAAGAGTAGAGGAATACTTTCAGTGTAACCTTTCCCGTCTCTGCAGCATCATACCTGCGGCAAAGAAAAATATTAGTGGCAATCAGTACCACTGCCAGCAGCAGTCCCGGAATAATACCTGCGATAAACATAGTACCGACAGATACCGAAGCAGTTACTGCATAGGTTACCATAGGGATACTGGGAGGAATGACTACACCAAGTGTACCGGCCGAAGCAGCTACACCTGCCGCCACATCATCCGGATATCCTTTTTCCTTCATACGGGGAATCGTAATCCCCCCGATGGCAGCAACCGTTGCCGGGTTGGAGCCTGAGATAGCCCCGAAAAACGCAGAGGCAGCAACCGTAATGCAGGACAGGCGCCCCGGCACCCTTCTCATTAAAATTTCAATAAAGTCAATGAGCCTTTTAGAGATTCCGCCCTTTTCCATGATATTGCCGGCCAGGATAAAGAAAGGAACCGCCATGAGGGTAAAGTTATCAGCCTGTGTAAACATTCTCTGGGGAACTGCCGGCAGAAGATTCATATTCCCGCTGGCTACGATTGCCACGCACACTGAAATTCCAAGGCAGACAGCAATGGGAACTCCCAGAAACAGCACAACAAATAAAATTCCGAACAACATTCCTATAATCATTATTCCGTCTCCTTCTTTTCTTCTTCTTTAAGTTCTAATTTACCGGTTACTCTTTCATACGTGTGGTATCCATAGCATACTGCCATAAGGAGCAGTCCCAGGGGAATTGCCAGATACATCATCCACATGGGCCATCTGAGACTGGGGGTGATCTGCCCGCTTGCCATCTGTGACTCCAGTATCCGGAACCCATAGTAGGAGGCGAACACGCAGAATCCCAGAACCAGGACAGAATTCACCACATAAATAATATTCAGTATCCTTTTGCTGCAAAACAGTTCCAAAGCTTCCACGCAGAAGTGTTCCCCATTGCACGCAGCCACACCGATCCCTAAAAAGATAACCCATATCATACAGTACCTGGCAAGCTCTTCTGCCCAGGGTATAATAAATAATCCGCTGAAACGGGCTACGGTTGCCACAAAAATAACCACACACATAATTACCATTAAGATAACCAGCAATACTTCTTCCGCCCTCTTCAGGCCATCAAAAAATTTTTTCATAACGCTCACCTCATTATTTGCATGCTTGAATTTTCTCTACCAGTTCCTTATTCAGCCCTAAGCTGTCAAGCTCATCGTAGACACCGGCTGCCGCTTCCTTCCATTGGGCTTTATCTACATCTGTCACTGTAACGCCGGCATCCTTCATCTTCTGGACAGCCTCGTCTGTATAGCCTGCACTGTATTCCCTCTGATACGTTTTGGCCTCCTCGGCTGCCTTATCAAATGCCTCCTTCTGTGCATCGGTAAAGCTGTCATAGGTGCTTTGAGCAATCATCAGTACACATGGAGAATAGAATAGGTCAATCATAGAGACGTATTTCTGGACCTCATACACTTTTGCAGACTCAATAATGGCAATGGGGTTCTCCTGTCCGTCCACCGTCCCCTGCTGAAGAGCGGTGAAGATTTCACTCCACGCCATAGGAGTTGCCGTAGCCCCAAGCTCCTTATAGGTGGCCATATGTACGTTGTTCTCCATGGTCCGGATTTTCATACCCTTCAAGTCTTCCGGTGCAACAATTTCTTTTTTGTCGTTTGTTACTTCACGGAACCCGTTTTCCCAAAAGCCCACTCCCTTGATTCCCTGACCCTTCAGTTCTTCCAAAAGGGAGGCGCCCACTTCACCGTCCAGTACTTTATATGCCTGCCGGGCATCCTCAAACAGATACGGCAGGTCCAGTACAGCAAAATCAGGGACAAAGTTCGGAATGGGGCCTGTAGATATCAGACACATCTCCTGTACTCCCATGCCTACATTTTCCATCATGTCACGTTCATTTCCCAGCTGAGAGTTGGGATAAATATCAATAGTCATCTCCCCGTGGCTGTACTCCTCCAGTAATTTCTGCATCTCCTGCAGGCCCTTTACGTAGTGTCCCTCAGGGGCTGTGGTCGTACCTGCCTTCAGGTGCACTGCTGCACTCTCAGATCCCAGCATGGTATCCTCTGACCCGCTGCCGGCTGCCGTAGTCTTTGCAGTTCCTGTTTCATTGGAGGCACCTGCGCCTCCCCCGCCGCAGGCCGTCAATGTGCCTGCCAATGTTACTGCTACTAATGCTGCAATCACTCGTTTTTTCATGCGCTCTCTCCTTCTCTTTTTTGGGATTTTAATTGGTGCCTATGTTTTTATGGTTAATCATAGGCAAAATACATCCAACGTTTAACGTCTTTGGTTTTACTATTATAAATGATATTTTTGCTGTTGTGTTGGGATTTACTGGATCCTCACAGAATCTTAACACCTGGAGTCTAACGATGCAAAAATAAAAAGCGCAAAAAAGCAGCGGCACAGTTTCATATCAAACTGTACCGCTGCTGCAGCTATCCTACTGTAATTTTCTCTTTCTTATCCGCCTCTTTCTTCACCGTCCTCAGCATATTTTCCATGAAGCCAAGCTTTCTAAGAAAAAATCTGGCGATCATCCCCACGACTACCGCCGCTGCTATGGTGCCCTCTCTGACTCCTTGAATACCATGAAACATCACAGCCGAGATCCCTCCGGCGATGACAGTCATGGAGGCGTCAAAGGCCACCTTAGTACTGCCGAATTCTCTGTGATACACTGTGGAGACCGCATTTACAAAAGCTTCCCCCGGCAGCATTACCACATCTGCCAGCACCTCCATAAATACGCCGAACCCCAGTATCACACAGCCGCACAGAAGAAACAGCAGCTTCATGTAATACACCTCAGGGTGGACCCATCTCAGAAAGATCATAGTTATATCAATGAAATACCCGAATAAAACAGAAACCGGTATCTGCAGAAGCTGATATTTTTTAAAATCCCTCTTAAGAATCAGCATTTGTCCCAATATGAGCAGGATACTCAGGACAATGGTAAACTGACCGATGGTAGGGGTGAACCCCAGACTTAAAACGTATGGAATGCTGGAGATAGGAGAGGTTCCCAGATCCGCCTTTGTAATACAGCTTACGCCCAGTGAAGCGATGAACAGACCTGCCAGGAAAAATAAATAACGTTTTATTAGTTCTCTCTTTTCCATTTATCCCCCTCAATCCCCGGGCATTTCTTTCCGGCAGATATTTACTAGTTCCGGTATCACAGCCGCTACGATCTGCTCTCCTTTTTCCGATGATGAGGAATAGGCACTGGCCAGAGCACCTGTCTCCGGGACATCCCCCTTTTTCAGAGGGTACCTGAAATAGGGCAGTGCCTCTGCCGGCTCCGCCTCCGCCATCCGCTCCAAATGGCAGAGCTGAGGCGCAAAATACATCATCAGGGAAGTCTCTGTCACCGCCGCATGTTCAAATGCCCAGCCAGGAAACGGTACCTGGTCAAATATCTTTTCGATCACTTCCTCGGAAAGAGGATCCCACCAGTTAGATTCCACAAGAAAGGCAGCTCCCTTGGTATCTCTGTTGACAAGATCCATTGCCTCTACAAGAAAAGCCTCATTTTCGAAATGGGCGTTCATAATAAAAATTTTTGTAAATCCGTCTCTGACCAGCTCCATCAGCACATCATAAACCAGGCGAATTACGGTTTCTCCATTTAAGTCAATAGTACCCGGAAATAAGGGTCCTCCCCCGCTCAGCGGTTTTGACTTATACCCATAAGACAAGGGCGGCATCACCACACCGTCTATTTTTTCTGCCAGCCGCAGGGCAAACTGCTCTGCAATCACTGCGTCCGTGCAGATAGGCAGATGCAGGGCATGCTGTTCCACAGCCCCAACCGGCAGGATGACTACCCTGTCCTTTTTCGCCGCAAATTCCGGCCAGGTCATTTCTTCCATACGATATGTCATAGCTTTTTCCCCCAATCCTTTCCTATTTGTCAATCCCCCGTATTTTCATAATCAGCTGCTGATCCGTGTGGTTTCCGTTTTCATCCAGGGCCACTTCGGTCTCATCCTCCCCTGCCTCCTTATAGTAGCCTGAGATACACCCGATCTCCACTGCGGGACTGGTAAGCTCCAGCTCATACAGCTGCCCTTTTTCCACCTCCACTGGCCCCTCAATCACAGAATACAGAGCATCCTCACTGGTAAAGGGAAGCGTATCTACCTGTCCTTCATATACTACCGTTCCATTTTCATGGCTGCGCACCACTACGTTCATGTACGAATCGTTTATCCGGTAATGCAGGCACATTTTCATCTGGATATCTGTCAGTGTATTGCCGTCGGCATAGAACAGCTGCCGGACGCTGGAGTCTTCACTCACATCCACCTCCACACACTCCGCCAGTTCGGTGGAAGAGTTATCCTTGAAGATCACTTCCCCTCTCACCACACTGGCCAGGCAGAGGAAGGCCGGTACCGCGAAAGCCAGAACACCCACCGCAAATGCGGCGCGGAGCTGGTTCAGAAGTCCTCTGGATACCTCAGTTCTCTGATTGGTGTGAAATCTGGGATGGTTAAAGACAAAATATGCCAGCAGGACAACCCAGATGGCAGTGGCCAGAAGCGTCTCATCATGAAATCCATAGATATCCCACATACTTGTGGCAAATTGCCGCCCTTTTATCAGATATTTAAAGATTCCCCCTGTCAGCACACCGGCGCCTACCAGGGAATGACTCATGAATATATACATGGCTGCCATAAGAATATTAGTAATCATAACAAAAAGATTGCCGTTTTTATTCCGGAAGATACTGAGCAGCAGGAAGGGAACAATCAGCAGAAGCCACTGAGGGTTCCAGTTTGCCAGTCCGAACAGGGTAAAACTCATCCCTGTGGTGAGAAAAAGCGCCCAGGACTGAAGTTCTCCGGGAGCTGTGGTTTTTCTCTGATACGCCCAGACCAGAAGGAAGGCCGCCATCGCCATCATCAGGTTAATCCCTGAGATGAACCCAACATCAAAACCATTGTCTACGAAGTCAAGAGCCCCAAATCCCAGAACACTCCTGTGGAAGTAAGGGGAACTCCAGTTTGGCAGTACTTCCGCAGCCAGTGGAGCCAGGGCAGGAACGGCATACTTTATGATATTCCGGATTTTCTTCTCTTTCAGAACCAGCAGAATCAGAAAATAGGCGAGGGCCTGATACTTGAAGGTGGCAGCCATTCCGAAGGCAAGGGCAAACTTCAGCATATCCCACTTTTCACCCTTAAAGTAAAAGTATAAGCCCACTACCACAAAAAATACAGTAAAGATGTCGTACTGGCTGAAGATAAACTGGCTGTACACCCCAATGGGGAAAATGATAAACGCATACTTACAGAGTCTTGCTTTTTTCTCCCCAAATCCCAGGAGCAGTGCGATTTTATAGATTACATGCGCTGTAATAAAATACAGAAGCACCGGAAGGAGCTTATACCACATGTTGCTCACAAAGGAATTCACGGTATTGTCCGCAGGGGCCCCCTTCAGTAAATAGAGAGGCAGGTTCCACACAGCAAACGCAATGAACGTACTGGGCATGTAATTGGCATAAAAATTTCCGGATTGCTCAAAGCTTGCCTTATAAAAGTCAAATGGATGCTTATAGAGCAGGAAGGAACGGTTTCCTGTCACTCTGATATCCCCGTGCACAAAGGCAATGTACAAAAAAGCCAGCACCGCAATAGTGACTATAATATCTAATTTGCTTATTTCTTCGCTTTTCAGCAGGGGAAGTCCCTTCCACCTGCTAAACAGCGTCTCTCTGTCTTTCTTCTTCACAATTCTTCTCCTCAACTAACGCTTCTTCTTCGGAACCGGAAGTTCCGTCCTCAAAATTAATTCTTTCCTCCTCTACTACCAGCGGCCTGTCCAGCACCCTGGTATTAATGCTGAGTACATATTCCCCAAGAAAACCTATAAAAAATAACTGAAGGGCACCCAGAAAGAATACTCCAATAAGCATAGGGGCAACTCCTGCGGAAAACCTGTCCCAGTAGATTAATTTCATAATAAAGTAGAAGAGACCGGCCAGAAAACTCAGTCCGGCCACCAAAAAGCCCAGAAAAGTAGCCATACGCATCACAACTTTGGAGTAGGAAGTAATCCCCACCATGGCGTAGTCATACAGGCTGTAAAAATTGTTTTTACTTTTTCCTGCCTTTCTCTTCTGCTGCTCATAGGGAATGGCTTTATAGTCATACCCCAGTTCCGCGATAATCCCTCTCAGATACGGCATGGGATCGTGGAGCTGCCTCACCACGTCCACAAAGGATTTATCATAGAGGCCAAAGCCGGTAAACTGTTCAATATGATCAATATCTGTGATCCGTTTTACCAGTTTATAGTAGCAGGCCCGGATAGCATACATAATGCGCCTCTCCTTGCTGGATTTCTTAATGCCTATTACAATCTTATGCCCGTTTTCCCATTCCTGCACAAACTTTTCAATCATTTCCACGGGGTCCTGGAAATCCGCACACATTCGGATGGCACAGTCCCCGGTGGTCTGTTTCAGACCATATACAGGCGAGCGCATCTGTCCGAAGTTTTTTGTGTTGAAGATCGCCTTTATTTTTTTATTTTCTCTGCACAGATCCCGAAGATAGTTTTGGGTCTGATCCTGAGAGTGATTATCTATGAATATAATTTCATAGTCGTATCGGGAGAGCTTCCGAGTAAAGACTTCTGTTATAGCCGCTGCCAGAGGCTTTACATTCTTCTCTTCATTGTACGTTGGAATAATCACGGATATTTTCTTCTTCATTTTACATTTTTCTCCTTAAACCACTCTACTGTTTCCTTAATCCCCCGCTCAAAGGTATATTCAGGAACAAACCCCACATCTTCTGTAAGGGTACTGATATCTGCGCAGAGGTTCATCACAGCTCCCGGCGGATATGGACGTTTCCCTATGCCGGGACGTACCCCGGGTGCCGCTGCATCCCGCATCTCATAGATGTATTCCTTTAAAAGACGGGCTTTTCCGCTTCCCACACAGTATACGGCACCGTCTCTTCCCCTCTCTCCTATGAGATAATACGCCCTGCCTGCGTCCTTGCTGTACAGATAATCCCATCTCTGCTCTCCGGGGGTAAACTCTCCCGGCTGCCCTCCGAGGAATTTTTCTATACTGCTCATGATCATAGAGCTTTCCTTGTCATGGATTCCATATACACTGAAGATCCTGGGCCAGATACATTCCATACCCAGCTCCCGGCAAAGGAGAAATGCCAGCTTACCCGCTGCCAGCTTGCTGACTCCATAGGGTGTCTGGGGGCTGACCGGGGCCCCGGGGCCGATCCGTTCCCTATCCAGCACTCCGTATTCCGCCTGGGATCCCGCGCCGATAAACCTGCGGCACCCAAGTGTCTTTGCCGCCCGCACCGCATCCAGGGTGTACTGAATATTATTGCTTTGGAGCTGTACACTTTTATCCCTGGACGCACCGGTATTCCCCCAGGCAATATGATAAAAAGTATCGCAGGAATCTTTGATGAGATCCGGCAGCCGCTCCAGTTCTTCCAGGGGACAGTGGATGATCCTCAGCCGCTCATGAGGGGGAAGGCGAAAAAGCTTGGGGGAGTCCTCCCGCACCGCCGCGTAGACCAGCAGCCCCCGGGCCAGGCATTCCTGCACAAGGGCTGCCCCTATCATACTGGTAGATCCGGTTATTATAATTTTCTTCACGATTCTTCCACCTCCAGGGGGATGTACATATTATCTTTCAGCTCCTCCCGGTCCAGGAAGGGATACATGTCCTCCAGCGTCGCAGATACCATGGTGCCGTCGGGAAGCTGCCGGGAAGCGGTCTTTGGCTCTGTCTTCTGATATTTTGTTGCGTATACCTCGCAGATGCAGGGGGGTTTTGCCCTCAGAGCGGCCTTCAAATCCTCTCTCAGAGTCTTCCCGGATCTGCAGCTGCAGTAGGGATATCCGTAAGCCTCTGCCAGTTTTCGCAGCTCCGGAAAACTGAGATCCCCGCTTTCCTCTCCCACTCCGACCAGCGGCTCTCCAAAATAATTGCTCTGGGTCTGCCGGATGGAGTGATACCCCTGGTTATTAATGACAAAGATCCGTATAGGGAGCCGGTTGTGGAGAATGGTCTGCAGCTCCTGAAGGTTCATCTGCAGACTTCCCTCCCCTGTGACACAGATTGTCTCCCTTCCCCCGGCAGCGCTGACACCGATAGCGGCAGGGAGGCCATACCCCATAGAAGCCGTATTGGGGTTGGTAATGAACCTCTGGTTCTTTTTGATGACAGATGCCTGACTTCCCGCCACACGGGCGGTGCCCACGCTCACTACCATCTGGGCTCCCTCCTCCAGCAGGTCCGTTAGCTCATGATAAAAGGCATAGATATTGGTATATCCGGGTTCCAGGTCTTGGTAATGTTCCTCATTCACAACCGGATATTTCTTTTTCCAACCAAGGCACTGTTTCCTCCATTCTTCCCCGGAAAACCACGGGTGTCCGGGAGAACATCCCCGCTCTCTCACCTCCGTCAGAAGCTTATGTATCAGGTCCGCGGCATCCCCGCATACAGGAAGGCTGACATGGAGATTGGGCTTTTTCAATTCCTCCCCGTCAATATCATTTAAGATAGTATAAGCACCCCGGGCCCAGCTTTTATATTGGAAACCAGTCTGCACAAAGCTCTGGCGGCTGCCCAGAGAGAGGAGTACATCACAGTTCTGGACTGCAAAGTTTCCCGCCCGGTCCCCGGTCCCCCCGTTTCGCCCCGTATACAGAGGATGGTCCGTCTCCATGGCATCCACGCTGCTCATTCCTGTAACTACAGGTATCCCCAGATGTTCCGCCAGAACATGGAGTTCGCGGATTGCCCCTGACAGCCTTACCCCATTTCCCACAAACAATACGGGGCGGGAAGCTGTCTTTATCTTCTCCAGAATCTGTTTCACCGTATCCTCCGGCACGGCGCAGGGCAGCTCTCCGGCGTCTTCTTCCGGGTGGTAGGGGAGCAGCTCCTCTGTCTCTATGACCGCACCCTGAACGTTCAGAGGCACATCCAGCCACACAGGCCCCGGACGCCCGTGAACGGACAGATACAAAGCCCGTTCCAGATGATAGCGTATGCTGAGAGGGTCCGTCACCATCACCGCATATTTGGTCATAGGGCCTGCTGACTGCACGATGTCATATTCCTGCACCCCCATACTGCGGAGCCCCAGCCCCGTACTTCTCACCGTAGTGTCATACCGCACCTGACCGGACAGAACCAGCATGGGAATGGAATCCATCCAGCCGCACAGCACACCTGTAAGGGCATTGACTGCCCCCGGCCCTGAGGTAACGCACACGGCCGCTAACCGGTTATTCACTCTGGCATATGCCTCCGCCGCCATGGCCGAAGCCTGTTCATGGTGGTTATAGATGCACTTCAGCTCCTGGTGATGGCCGAAGGCATCGTTTAAATGCATGGCACCCCCTCCGGTGACGGTAAACACATGCTTTACTCCCCATTGGGAGATATAATCTGCAATGTAATTGGATACTTTCTTTTTCATACTGCTGCCTTCCTATTTCTCTTTCCAGCGGTTCTCGCATACCATACGCTTCCCTGAGGCCTGTATGGGTATCTCATCTACGTAGGTTACACGGATGTCTGCTTCCTCCCCCAGATATCTGCGGTACAGCCCTACCACTTCTTCTTCTTTTATCTTTTCACGATCTGCATTTAGAAGCAGCTCATACCGGGTTCTGTCCCACTGGATGCATTTTGCCTGATGGACAATGCCTTCCAGATGGATCAGTACATTCATAAATACGTGTATGGACAGCGGCTCCCCTTTGCAGTTGAAGAGCAGAGACCCTCTTCTGCCGTAGATTTCCGTGAGTGTGCCGTGTACTCTTCCTTTTTTATCTGTTTTCAGCTCCATAATCCCGGTGTCTCCTGTATCATACCGAATCATGGGAAACATTTTATTATAATAATCTGTGACAACAATCCGGCCCAGCTCCCCCGGAGAGGCTGGCTCATCGGTGTCCAGCTTCAATATTTCTACATAAAAATTATAGAGATCTATGGTGTATCCCTTCTCCTCACCCAGCTGAATGGCAATAAATCCATTTTCATTATTACCGTAAGAGCGGACAGGAGAGAAACCGAACTCCTCTGTGAGAAGGTGATACGTATCCCAGGGAAGGGCCTCCCCCATGGCAAAGATCATTTCCACACTCCAATCCTTTACCTCGATCTGATTGCGGGATATGTAGCTGGAGAGCGCGGTCAGCGCACTGGAGTAGCTCACCAGTACCTGTATCTTTTCTCTCCGGATCCGCCTGCAGATACGGGCCAGGGCATCATCCCCCATATTGGAGATGTCAATCATCAGCAGATTATTTTTAAATGATTTCCACCTGCTGATGGTATTCTTTCCCGGGATCCATACCCGGAACTCCCCCCTTTTCATCCCCATCCGGAACCCATTCAGTTCCATGCAGGAGATAAAGTTCATATTTACACGGTTCATTTTATCGCCGTCGCATATGACCGTGAAGGGAGTTCCCGTAGAGCCGCTGGTGCTCAGGGAATATATTTTCCCTTTATCCCGGTATCCCTCACAGGGAATCTCCTCATAATGTTCCAGGTAATCCCCCTTGTTCAGCACCGGGAAATCCTGAAGGCATTTTGCCCCCTTATACTTTCTGTAATAAGGAGAATTCTCCTTGGCATAATCCAGAATCTTTTCTATTCTTCTGTCAATATATTCCGGGGTGACCCCCTGGACAATTTCCCGTTTATTTACTTCTTTTAGCCGGTTCAGCTTCCCCCCCTGAAGGGCATCCAAACCATTAAACGCCCACCGGCGCAATACTTCACCTACCTGCATATTCATCCTTTCCTGGCTTTCGCCACACCCAGTAGTATTACTGCCCCTACCCTGAGGCAATTGGCCGCAAGAGAAGCCCAGGCAAACCCAAGAATTCCAAATGCCTTCGTCCCTGCAGCTGCCAGTACCAGCAGAAGTACAAAATGTGCTGCCTGCAGCCACAGCTGCCATCTCTCATCTGTAAAGGTCAGCACAAGTATAAATAAAAATGCCGAGAGCAATCCCAAAATCTGCGTCAGATTGGTAACCAGAATCAGTCCTTTTACGGATTCATACAGATTCCCGTAGAACAGCCGGATAAAAATGGGTGTGGCAATCTCGCAGAACAGAAAAAACAGAGCACTGACTCCCAGTCCGGCGGCCACCCCTTTTAAGAACTGTTTCTTGGTGAGGGTCTCTCTGCGCTTTGTCAGATAGGATATCACAATAGTATTCACCGGCGCAATTAACAGCACCATGGTTTTTCCGATTAAAGAAACTACGTAATATTCCGTAACCGCCACATTTCCCATCAGCCGGTTCAGCACCAGGCGATCCATATTCAGGGTAGTATTGGTGATAAGATAAGATAGCGTAAGGAACAGTCCCCGGTGTATCACCACGGAAAAGCTGGCGCTTCTGGAAAAAAATCCTCTGAAAACGGTACCTGAGATCCCCACATACAAAAGGGCCAGAGATTCCCCCACAAGGAAAATCAAAAACCAGTTTCCGCTTGCGCGGTAAAGAAAAAAACCTCCCAGATACCCCAGAGAAATCATCAGATAGTAGATAAAGTACCTCTTGTAGTTCAGGTTCAAGCGGTATTCCACATCCCCGTAGTACCGAAAAATTGTAATCATTAACAATAGAAATGTGGCTAGATAGGCAGAAGGAGTGTGCAGTTCCTTCCCTGAGCAGCCCAGCGCCGCCGCACTTCCCACCACACCGAAAATCAGGATTGTCCAGTCATAATCTCCGTTCGTTACCGGATAATCCCTTCTCACCACCAGACGGCTGGTATTCAGTGACTGGCCTACAGAAGGGCAGAGTATGCTGACAAGCCCCATAATATACAGGAGATTTCCCAGCTGCTCTGCCCCCATCTGACGGTTCAGCAATGGATAGATCACAAGCTGCAGAACGCCGTTCATCAGCAGCATTCCGCCCATGGTATACATGGTATTAGTTATAATTGTTTTGTTCTGTCTCCCCACTTTCACTTGTGATTTACCTGCTTTCTGTACTTCATTGCCGCCGGTACTTTTCACAGCGGTTTTCGATATATTTTCTCTTGCCGGACTGAAGCACCGGAATCTCATCCACATATTCTATAGTGATTCTGGCTCTCTCCCCCAGATGGGGCTGGATTCTCCCCAGTATCAGGGGCTCGTCAATCTCATCCTTATTCCCGTTCAGCCACAGAGTGTATTCGGTCTCTTCCATCTGTATAAAGCGGAATTGACGGACCCCACGGACGTCCCACATATTATTGGTAATAATATAAGGCGTCACCGGCCTGCCCTCACAGTCATAGATGAGGTCGCTTCTTCTGCCGTAAAGCTCCGTAAGAAATAGTTGATATCTTCCGTCCTTCACCCGTTTCCTTGCAATGGCAGTATCCCCATTGTCATACCGTATGATGGGAAATGCATAATTATACAAATCCGTTATTACAATACGCCCCAACTCCCCGGGCTCTGCGGGCTCGTCCGAATCCATTTTCAGGATTTCATAATAATAGCTTTCCGTGTCGATGTGGTATCCCTCATCCTTTTTATTCTGTATCCCCATAATTCCATTTTCTTCATTGGAGTACCAGGCCCGCACCGGGCAGGAAAACTGCCTTTGCAGGGCCTCCCGATCTGCTCTCGGCATGGCCTCAGAGATGGGGATCACAGACTTAACCTGAAAACTTTCTGTGGGAACCTGATGACGATCGATGTATCGGCTCAGCTCACCCAACGCGGAAGAATAACCCACCAGACACTTCACCTTCTTTTTCCGGATGATATCTGTCATCTCTGAAAGGGCAGTGTCATCCAGATTAGAGCTGTCCATCATAATGAGGTTTTCCTGGAGCAGACGAAGCCTGCTCTTCTTCACATTATTCACCCAGACCCGCAGGAAAGCCTCTTTCATTCCTATATAATAGCCACCCACAGCTCCGAGGAAGATTCCTCCCGCTGTGTTATGGTCAATCTTGTCCTTATTCTGTATCATCCTAAGGGGGGTTCCTGTGGAACCGCTGGTACACATTATCCGGTTATCAGAAGCCTCTCTAAACACAGAGGACTGAAATTCCTCATAATGTTCACGAAAGGTATCCTTGTTAACCACAGGGAGCTGTTCCAGCGGAGTGTCCTCCGGGTACTCTTTATAATACCCGGTAGTTCTCACCGCGTGGGCAATCAGCTTCTGAAGCTTTTCCCGGGTCTCCTCCAGAGAAGTACCATCACAAAACCCCCTGTGAATCTGATTATAGTATTTCCTGACCCTGCCGCCCTTTACTGCATCCAGAAGCCAGAATCCATACCATCTCAGCTTTTCATCAATGAGCATTGGATATCTCCTCCTGGTTCACAGCTTCCCTGACTGTCTGTATCATATAATCCAGCATCTCATCTGTCATTCCGGGATAGACGCCGATCCAGAAGGAATCCCGCATAATCCGGTCTGTATTCTCAAGGCTCCCCGCAATCCGGTACCCGGCGCCTTCGGCCCTCATACGGTCAAAGCAGGGGTGCTTCACAAGATTACCCGCAAAAAGCATCCTGGTCTGCACGCCTTTCTTCTCCAGGAAGGGTACTACCCGATTCCTGTCCACTCCTTCCCTGCAGGTCATAAGGAACCCAAACCAGCTGGGTTGGGATCCTTCACAGGCTGCCGGCAGAATCAGCTTATCCTCCGTGTCTGCCAGCCCTGCTCTCAGATAATCAAAGTTGCGGATTCTCTTTTCCACAAAACCCGGAAATTTTTTCAGCTGGGCACAGCCGATGGCTGCCTGCATGTCTGTAGCTTTCAGATTGTATCCAAAGTGAGAATACACATATTTGTGATCATATCCCAGAGGAAGCTCTCCGTACTGGCGGTCAAACCGGTGTCCGCAGAGATTGTCCTTTCCGGAAGGACAGCTGCAGTCTCTGCCCCAGTCCCTGAGGGAGCGGATTATTTTATGAAGAAGGGGATTGTCCGTATAGACTGCACCGCCCTCTCCCATAGTCATATGGTGAGGCGGATAGAAGCTGGAAGTGCCGATATCTCCTATGGTGCCCGTGAGTCTCTTCCTGCCGTTCCACGTATATACCGAACCCAGAGCATCGCAGTTGTCCTCAATAAGCCACAGGTTGTGTGCTTCACAGAAGGATTTCACGGCCTTCAGGTCAAAGGGGTTCCCCAGGGTGTGGGCGAGCATCACTGCCTTTGTCCTGCCGGAGAGAGCCGCCTCAAGACTGGCTACATCTATGTTATACTGGGGAATGGTAACATCTGCAAAAACCGGCACTGCCCCGTACTGTACCACAGGAGCGACCGTTGTGGGGAAGCCGGCAGCCACAGTGATTACCTCGTCCCCCGGCCGGATCTGACGTTCTCCCAGAAGAGGGGACGTCAGCGCCATAAAGGCCAGCAGATTAGCGGAAGATCCCGAATTCACCAGAGAACAGAAGCGCAGCCCGAGATAGCCCGCAAATTCCTTCTCAAACTGATCTGTGTATCTTCCGGAGGTAAGCCAGAATTCCAGGGCGCTGTCCACCAGATTCACCATCTCTTCCTGGCCGTACACTCTGGCCGCATAGGAAATCCTGTCTCCGGGAACATAGTCCTTCTTTTTATTATGGTACGTATCACAGTAGGCACTGACCATCTCCAGAATATGGTCCCTGGCCTGCTGCTCTGTCATATGTTCAAACATGATTCTTTCACCTGCTTTTTCCTATATTCTTCTATCTGCTGTTCCATCACTGCAGACACATCCGCTCCCGCCAGATATGCCTTGGTCCACGCCACCGTTCTTTCAACGGCTTCCTGCACGTGCCATACCGGTTTCCATCCCAGCTCTTTTTTGATTCTGGAGCAGTCCAGCTTCAGAAAGTTCGCTTCATGCGGCCCATCCAGAGACTGGTTTATCCAGGTCTGCCCATCCCCCCAGGAACGGCAGAAAATATCGGCCAGCTGCCCTGTGGTAATGCAGTCTCCCTCCTCCGGGCCTACGTTATAGCACCCTGCAAGACTGGGATCCCCGTATTGCCTCCGGGCAATTAAAAGATAGGCGGACAAGGGCTCCAGCACATGCTGATACGGCCTGGTGGAGTGTGGATTCCGTACTATTATAGGTTCCTTCTCTTGGGCTGCCCTTATACAGTCCGGAAGGATGCGGTCCGGCGCAAAATCCCCTCCTCCTATGACATTGCCTGCACGAGCTGTGGACACGGGAATCCCGGCTTCCTCAAGGAAGGACTGCCGGTAGCTGTGGGTTACCAGCTCTGCGCAGGATTTGCTGTTGGAATAAGGGTCGTAGCCGTCCAGCTCATCTGTCTCCCGATACCCCCACTCCCACTCCCGGTTGCGGTATACCTTGTCGGTAGTTACATTGAGAAATGACTTTACACACCCTGTCTTCCTCACGCACTCCAGAATGTGGACAGTTCCCATTACATTTGTCCCGTATGTGGATACAGGATTCACATAGGATTCCCTCACAATAGGCTGTGCCGCCAGATGGAAGACAACCTCCGGGCGTGCCTCCTCCACGGTTTTCATGAGAAGGGGAAGATCCCTGATATCCCCGGTAACCGACTGCATTTGTCCGGCAATTTTGCTGACGGCAAACAGACTGGGATCTGTAGGGGGATCCAGTGCATATCCCGTGACAACAGCCCCTGCTTCAAGCAGCATCTTACAAAGCCAGGTTCCCTTAAACCCTGTATGTCCGGTCACAAACACTCTTTTTCCCCGATAAAATTCTATATCTGCCATTAGTTCCACACCTTCCAGGGAGCACTGCCTGACTGCCACATCTGCTCCAGCTTTTCCTTTTCACTCAAAGTATCCATACACTGCCAGAAACCGGTATGCTTATAGGCATTCAGCTGGCCTCTTCTGGCTGCTTCCTCCAGGGGATATCTCTCAAATATAGTGTCGTCATCCTGGACTAAGTTGAGTATCTCCGGTTCCAGTACCATAAACCCGGCATTGATCCAGCCCTCATCCTCTTTTTTCTTTTCCTTAAAATTGGAGATACTTCCGTCGTCCTGGATGTCCAGCACACCGAAACGCCCGCTGGGCTGGGCAGCTGTTATAGTCGCCATTTTCCCGTTGGACTGGTGATATGCGAGAAGCTCTCTGATATTCACATCGGCAACTCCGTCCCCGTAGGTGAGCATAAAAGTCTCCTCATTCAGATACTCGCGGATCCGTTTAATACGTCCGCCGGTCATAGTCCGCAGTCCGGTATCTACTACCGTTACTTTCCACGGTTCAGAAATGTTATTATGTATGATTCTTCTGTTTCCCTGGGTCAGGTCAAAGGTCACGTCGCTGTTGTACAGGAAATAGTGTGCAAACCACTCTTTTATCATATGCTGCTTATAGCCGCAGCAGATCACAAATTCGTCAAATCCATAATGGGAATATAATTTCATAATATGCCACAGGATGGGCTTTTCCCCGATCTCCACCATGGGCTTTGGTTTTAGATGGCTTTCTTCGCTGATTCTCGTACCGAACCCGCCAGCCAGTATAACAACCTTCATAGGATACCTCTGTCTTATACTTTTTCTTTTGTTATATTCACTTCTGCATTCCTGCAGTCCTTTTTAGCCTTTGAGGAATAAACAACTAATAGTATAATATAATACTTTCTGTAGAAAAAGGAAGAGGTTTTTTGCATTTTATACATTTTAATCTCTTTTTTCGTCTGGATTAGCAGGGTGTTGCTGTAAAATGCCTAATTATAGTTTTGCATATATGAAGCTCAAGGTTATATAGTCGGCGAAATGAGCATGGGCAGAGCATGCACATAATGCATTCTCTGCCCACTCCATACCTTCCGGCTGAGGACTCTATACAGGTTTTCCTGCATAACCTTCTCCTATCGGTTGCACTCTTTTAACCCATATGTTTCTATCTTCTTAAGAACGGTCTTTCCTCCGCAGCTGCACAGATATGTCTGATTTTGAGTGCAGCCCGCATAAATATTTAAAGAATGATTATTCCGATACTGATTGGCAAAAACTTCAACAGAGCTCTGGTCTGATAAGATATGAATATCTAATTCTTTTTTATCCTGGAGATATAATGTGCTCTCAGACACTCCCTTGCTCCAGCCATCTGAGTTATTTCTGTCCACGGACATTTTACTTTTTATAAAATCAAAGGTACATACTGTCTGCTTTCCCTCTCCGCTGCGCAGCACAATCTCCAACTGTTCTGCATCTGTCTGTTCAAGATCAACCTTAAGCTTACACTCAAAGGATACGCCGTCTCCGGCTTTTACTATAGTTTTTTCTTGCTTTATTACTATATCTTCCTGCTGCCATGCATCTGTGCGTATTGTTTCAATTTCCCTGATCGGCACAAACTGTAACGTATGATCTTCCAGAAGACGTACCTCTCTTGGAATATTATAAGAGCCGCACCATCCCTCCCGGTAGGTCGGTCCCCAATCCTTCCAAAATGGCATCCAATCCCACGCATTTGCCCAGCCGACGATGATTCTGCGTCCGTCCGGGGCCTCAAATGACTGCGGTGCATAATAATCAAACCCCCAGTCAATTTCTCCATTCACATGATAATCGAATTTACCGGTCTCATAGTCAAAATCGCCCACCAAATATACAACGGTACGCTCTCCTGCTCCCATTGGTGAGAACATAAGTACATATTTGTCACCAATAGGATAAAAATCCGGACACTCCCACATATAGCCCCATTCGCCCCGGCTTTCAGCCAGAACATTAAAGAACTCCCAATGCAGCATATCCTTTGAGCGGTACAAAAGCGCCTGTGCTCTATTGCTGCGGCTTGCTCCGCATACCATATAATACGTATCTCCATGTTTCCAGACCTTGGGATCCCTGAAAAAGTCGGTAGGTACTCCCTCTGGTGCAGTCAGTACCGGATTCCCCTCATACTTTTCAAAATGAATGCCATCCCCGCTATAGGCAATACACTGTGTCTGTTCAAATCCATTTCCATTATTAGCTGTGCCAGTAAACATCAGAAATAATTTCCCGTCATGCTCGATCGCGCTTCCCGAAAAGCAGCCCCCCCGCAGATGATTGTCATAAGCCTCAGAGGGTGCCAATGCCAGCGGCAGATACTCCCAATGCAGCATATCATCGCTTACGGCATGCCCCCAGTGCATACAATCCCAGAATCCGTAATAGGGATTATACTGAAAGAAAAAATGATATTTTCCTTTATAATAGATCAGTCCATTGGGATCATTCATCCAACCCGTCTGGGGCATAAAATGATAATGCTGACGCATCTCACCATTTTTAACTATCTCCTTTTTTGCATCAATCTCCTGCTGGGCCTTCTCAATATTCTGTTGCATCAGTTCTCTAGACATAAGACTCCTCCACGTTATCTATATTCATCACGAAGTTTTTTGGCAAATTCTGTATTAAGCTTAGACTCACGACGTGCTTTTTCTTCTTTTATTCTGAATTGTTTCTGTCTTGCGGGACTGTATTCTTCCCAACGATTTGCCCATGACTCTCTTGCGGCCTTCATCTCATCTGTCATCTCCGGCAGATTAAGTTCTCTTGAAGGCAGAGTCGGAACATTCGGAAGTCTTTCTTCCACGGGAAGAATCGTAATTTCCTTACTTGTGGGCAGGGTCTGATACCAATAAGCGGTAGAACTCCAATCGTCGGATAAATGATTTGCATGTCCATGCTCAATTGTTACCCTTAAACTCTTTTCAAAGCGAACGGGATCCGTAATATGAAATCTGTATGATACCTGGAACCCATCGGTATCGCCCTCATGGACAATTGTTCCAAAGAATGGATATGCATTTCTTTGCATTCCCCAGGCATGATTAAAATAGTCCTCTGTTCCCGTGCCGTTAAGGCTTGGATATTCTTCTCCGTCAATAAAGAACATATCGTTGCCCTCGCCCCACCAGCTTCCCTGGTAATGCTTCACTGTCAGATTACATCCCACATAATGGCCCGTCCCCTCTACATCCAGAACCGTATAATTCCCTTCGCCTTTCAAGTTTGTTACATTATTTACTTCGGGCGAATTGGTCTGCACATCCGGACCCCATCCGTCACAGGGATTTTCACGTCTCCAGCAGGCATGAAAATATGCCGTCTCTTCGTCCAAAGGCTCTCTATACATCTCATAATCAATATTGAAATATAAGATGAATGGCAAATCATTTTCATTCACGATTTCAATCTTTGCTTTTTTATTAAATGGCATGGGGAAATAACATGATACAGAGCAGGGTGCCCCATAACGTCCGGCTTCTTCTGGTTTTAGAGATACGTTAAACGGAAGAGAGCTAAAGTTTCCCGGATAGCAGTTACCTATACAGAAGAAATCTCCCAAAGGCGCAAGGACACTTGGAGTATCCTGATCATCCCATGTTATTTTAATCAGTGCCTTTCTATAATAAAAGGGATCATAATCATCCCAGATAACACCAAGCGCCGGGTGAATCTCCATAACCGGAGCCGCAGATGCATTCAGGACCGGGTCCAGAATACTTGGCGCCTTTACTTTTCGGCAGGATGAAGTCATCCATATATGTGTGATGCACCCAGGCCCTTCTACTTCACCCAGTACAATGCTTTCTTTCGCCGGTATCTCCCAGTAATCCTGATTTTTCCCTCTCTGATCCCAACTTGCAAGTCTTCCGTTTCTGGCTTTCTTAATTGTTGTTAAATCCTGAAATAATCCTGATACTTTACTCATAGTTTATTCTCTCCTT
This sequence comes from Lactonifactor longoviformis, assembly GCF_042848515.1. Classification (GTDB taxonomy): domain Bacteria; phylum Bacillota; class Clostridia; order Lachnospirales; family Lachnospiraceae; genus Lactonifactor; species Lactonifactor longoviformis. The sequence goes on from NZ_AP031453.1 coordinate 4,628,512, forward strand.
TTCGTTTTAGCCTTTTACTGCGCCGGCAGTCATACCCTCTACAATATTTTTCTGGAAAAGTCCATAGAATATTAATTCCGGAATAATGATCATAACGCTTGACGCCACAATTCCACCGTAGTCTACGGTATACGTTCCCTTAAAGAAGGATGCACCCATGGACAATGTATAATCCGAAGCATCCCTTAACATAACAGATGCAAACGGGAATTCATTCCATATATAAAGGACATTAAATATTACAATCGTAGCAATTACCGGTTTTGTCATGGGCAGAATCACCCTCATCATCAGATCCCATATAGAACAGCCATCTATGACAGCCGCCTCATCTATCTCCGCAGGCAATGCCTTCAAATATCCCACCAACAATAATGTATTAAACGAAATAGATGTTGCAACATAAGGGAAAATTAACGCCATCTTTCCTCTTAATCCCAAAAACACATTAATCTTATATACAGGAAACAAGAGAATAAATGGAGATATGGACAATCCCATGATTAAAAACCCATATAATAATTTCCTTGTTTTTGCACTTTTAAATTCCATTCTTGCTAATACAAACGAGCTTAAAAACGTAATAATCAGCTCTGTAACCAGGGAAACAGCACATACAAATATGGTATTTCCATACAATTTAGGAAAATTCAATACCTCCAGTGCATGCTTATAATTGTCAAAATTCAGTGTCTTTGGCAGGGACAATGGCGAAGATAATATCTCTGAATTTGTCTTAAAAGAGAGAATCAGCATCCATATAAAAGGAAATACAACCAGTACTGTACTCAATGCCATTAAAACATACATACCTGTCCTTTTTCTTTTATTGATCATATCCTATCCCTCCCTTTCCCTTGTCAGAACCGAATAAACAGCTGTTATCAAAAGAGAAAGTAAAAACGTCACTGTCGCCAGAGACATTCCATATCCATAATCACTGCTGGAAAACGTCTGTGAATAGCTGTATGTTACCAGCGTCTCTGATAAATGATTGGGCCCTCCTCCGGTAGTCTGCTGAACAATTTCAAAGATCTTAAATACTCCTGTGATAATCAATACTGCTACCGTAGAAATCGTTGTCCGCATCATGGGAATAATTACATAGCGTATTTCCTGAAGACCACTTGCCCCGTCAATCTTAACAGCCTCCAATATATCCATGGGAATCATCTTAAGCCCTGCGATAAAGATTGTCACAAGATATCCCAATTGCTGCCAGAAATAAATAATAGCGATACTATACGGTGATAAAGACTCACCGCCAATCCATTTTTGTTTCAGCGCACCTGCTCCCACTGCGTCCAAAAGGTTATTTAAAATACCGATATTCGGATCCAATATATAAACCCATATGATACCTACAATGATTGGAGCGATAATGGCCGGCGAAAAAATTAATGCTTTTGAAAGGTCAACGGCTTTAAGCTTATGATTCAGCAGCAACGCAATCAAAAAGGACAATGTAAGCAATAACACAAAAGCCAGAATAAACATAACCATCGTGTTCCTGAATGAGCTCCAGAACAATTCATCCTGAAACAGCCTTACATAATTTTTTATACCCGTAAATCTTGGTTTTCCGATTCCGGAATACTTTGTAAAACTATAGTAAACAGCAATAGCAATCGGTAATATAATAAAAACGCTGTACACAAGTAATGTGGGAATCATGAGACCAATTTTATATCTTTTCTTACTTAACCAATGCATACGGTTACCCCATTTCTTACAGAAATATCTGCCAGATGCCATTTCATCCTAAGCAGCTGGCAGAATCCTTATATATTACTGACTGTTTGCCAATGCTGTATCCATCTTATCCAGCGCTTCAGCGGGTTCATATGTTCCCTGAAGTACTCCGAAAATCCCATCATACAATGCTTCCTGTACTGCCGAGCGAACGGTAAGGTCCGGCGCTGCTTCCGGACTTTCCCAGCCATCTGCAAGTGCTTCAAGCATTGCGTTCATAGCATACTGTGAATCAGATGCTGCCACACCCTCATAATTGGTTGCCGGGAAAATAGAGCCTTCATAGGATAATTCTGCCGCTTCTTCTCCATAATAGAAGCTGAGGAATTTATAAACACCCTCTTTTAAATTATCGTCATCCGCAACCGCTGCACTGACACCAATAGGTGCAGACGGAACTTTCATCGCAATATTCTGTTCCGCCTGTGTGTCCGTAAACTTTGGTCCCCACCAGAAACCAATTTTATCGCCAATGTTCTCATCAAACTCTGCGCAATCCCACTGACCGGTCCCGAACATTGCTGCACTTCCCCCGTCGAAAAGCTGTTTAGCATCAAAATATTCAATGGTCGCCATGTTGTCTGGGAAAGCACCTGCGTCTTTCAGGCCCTTTAACTTTTCAAAACAAGCAAGCAGTTCTGCATTATTAAATTTATCTGATCCGGATAGAATATTCTCAATATTATCTTCCCACCCATATCTGGCCAGAAATTCATTAAACTCCCACATGGCAAAACCACTGTTCTTACTTCCAATTGCCAATGGAGTAACTCCACTTGTCTTTAATGCTTTGATCATTTCAACAAACTCATCATAAGTTGTATCATCTGTGGGATAAGAAACTCCTGCCTTATCAAAGAGTTCTTTGTTATAAAATATACCCTGTACGTTACACTGATATGGAAGACCAAATTGTCCGTTATCGTCCTTAAACGCTGCCTCCATCCCCCCCAGAGCCTTCTTAATCTCAGTATTTGCATCTAAAAACTCTGTGAGATCCATCAACACACCTGCTTCACTGTACTCGGAAGCTTCAGATCCCTCAATCCAGAAAATCTGCGGAAGTGTTCCGTCTTCTGCCTTCAGCTTCATATTTTTTGAATGTGTTTCTGTGTCAGCCGCCTCAAATTCTACTTTGTATTTCCCTTCATTTGCTTTATTAAATGCCTGCACAATATTATATGTAACCGGCTCCTGTTCTTCCGGGTTTGCCACATGAATGCCAAATTTAATAACTGTTGCACCGCTTTCATCTGTTTTAGTTTCGTTACTGCTGTCTCCGCAGCCCGCCATAAGGCTCAATGACAATGTACTTACCAACATTGCAGAAAAAATTTTTCTAAGTTTCTTTACTTTCATAATTATCCTCCTTAAAATTAGTGTTGTGGAACCCGTTCCATACCTGATAAAAAAATAAAATATGTCCCGAATCTTTTTGTAAGCGCTGTGGAACGCGTTCCACAACACTTACAACACGAATGTGCACTATTCGATTTCTTTAATCTCATTATATTCTTTCATTCCCCGATGTCAATGTTTTTTTATGTCTTATACAATATTTTGTACATAACTACAAAATTTTCTAATTACTTTTTGTTGCTTTTCTCTTAAACAATTGTTGTTTTTCTCTTCTTTAATTCTACATTCAATATAATATTTTTGTCTTTATAAATTTTGCCATTAATTAATTTACAAATTAAGCGGGCAGATTCTTTTGCCAGCCCTCCTATTGGCTGAACGATTGCTGTTAATTCCGGTTCAACCATTTCTGTAATATATGTTCCATCGTAAGCCACAAATTTTACATCTCTTGGAACCTTTTTATGCCTTCTTATTACTTCATTCATACATTCTATGGCCAGCCTGTCAACCCCAAAAACGCCGTCAAAGTCTATATTTTGGGACATAACATCCTTTACTGCCTCTCTGTAATACTGAGCGTCCAGCCGATTCCATTCCAGTTCATAGCAAATTGTCCGGATATTATTTTCCTTCATAATTCTCTCGAACTCATAATGCCTCTCATGATAGGGAGATTCCACCTTTGTATTGCCAATAAAATGCAAAATCTTTTTACATCCATTCTCAATTAAAGTTTCCGCCGCAAGCCTTCCGCCTTCCTTATGGTTAACCGCTACCACCGGTATCTCTTCTCCAAGGTAACGATCCAAAGCAACAATCGGCTTATGGATTCTCTTGTATTCTTCTACCTTCAAAGAATGGACGCCTGTAATTACCCCGTCAACAATGTGCCGATTCAGCATATCTAAATATTCCAGTTCAGCATTACTTTCTTTTTCTGTATTACACAGCATCATTTTAAATCCGGCATTATACAGCTCTGACTCTACGCAATCCACAAATTCTGCGAAAAAAGGGTTAGAGACATTCGGCACCAGCACTGCAATAATTCCTGTCTTTTTATGATAAAGATTCCTTGCCAGCTCATTCGGTGTATAGTCGAGCTTTTTCATTGCATCTTCAATTTTCGTTCTTGCTTCTTCCGATACATAACCACTGTCATTTAGAAATCTTGATACTGTACCGACCCCTACCCCCGCCTCTTTTGCAACATCTCTGATGCTTGCCATATCTTTTCTCCTTCTTTCTTATCTGCAAATAATTGCTGCTATAACGAAGTATAATTCCCGTGAAATCAAGTTGTCAATATACATTTTCTCTATTTTGTTCTGTAAGATTCACAGCCATCCGGCGAAGGGTGCAATATTCTGCTTTTTGCGCGAATCCCCGTGTATTGCCGGAAGGACATATATTGTACTGGATCTCACAAGCACCTGATGATAGAATAAATACAAAATAATAGCAATAACCGAGCCAAATATGATAAAAAGACTGGATATGAGGTGAACCGATGAGTGGATATGACATCCGTTTTGTAGACAAGATTCTGGACAATGTACATGGATTTATTGAATATACTGCTGTGGAGAAGGAGATTATAGAGCTCCCCGTCTTCAAGCGCCTGCAGAGCATCAAGCAGCTGAGCCTGACCAATTGGATCTTTCCCGGCGCAGAGCATACCCGTTTTATCCATTCCCTGGGGGTTATGTACATTGCCGACCAGATGGCCATACAGCTGAACTATACAGGGGAGGAGCGGCAGCTGGTGCGGCTGGCAGGCCTTCTTCACGATATCGGGCACTATCCCCTCTCTCATGTGGGAGAACAGGCTTACAAATCACTCCCCCGGGATCCGGAAAATATTCTTGTGAATCAGAAGCACAAGGTACAAAACAGTCTGAATGGCCTGGATCATCCCAGCCTGGACTACATGCAGGAATCTCCCAATCCATTTCACCATGAGCACATTACCAGAGAAGTCATCCGCCATGATGAAGATATTATTAGAATTATTGAGAAACACTGCGGGGGATCCTCCCTGATTCAGATTGATAATATTTGTGACATTATTACCGGAAATGTGGAGCGCAATCCCGGCATCTCTGGCCTGGTGCAGCTGATCCACTCGGAGCTGGATGCCGACCGAATCGATTATATTATGAGGGATGCCACCTTTTCCGGAACCAGCTACGGCGGCTTTGAGCTGGGTCTGTTTCTCAGGAGTCTGGCCAGAACCATGTATCAGGATGCGGAGATCATCGGTGTTCACTCGAAAGGGATCTCCATTGCCGATCAGTTTCTTATGAACCGGTATTTTTCCTACACTCAGGTTTTCTTTAACCGCCACGTGGCGATCCTGGAATTCATGGCCCGTTCTCTGACGGAGGTGTTTATTTCCAGGAATACCAGTGAATACCCCTCTCCGGATGTCCTGCTCCAATATGTCAAAAAGCACAGTGGGAAGACAGAATTTCTGTATTTCACAGACCGGGCATTCTGGGACAGCCTGCATCATGTATCTATGGGGTATTCCCCTTATGCGGATATCTTTCAGGAGCTCCTGCTGAAATATCAGGAGCTGGATCTCACAGAGAACAGGGAAATATCCATTACGTTTAACAGCAAAGAAGAATTAATGAAGCGTCTGGAAGAACATCCCATCTATCAAAACCTCCTGGATGATGCCTGTGAGACAGTTCCCATCCTGCATCTGGGAAACTTTACCGGCCAGCTGCCCCGGGAAGTCTTCTGCAGAGAGCTTGAACGTCTCGGGAATACCTCTGGCCTCACGGAGGGGGATATCCGGCGGATGAAGATACGGCGGATGCAGGAAGGCATTACTGTAATTGAAGAGGGGAAAGCGCCTTCACTGCTCTGTGACAGCCCGGCCTCCCTTATGTCCGGCCTTTATTCCACCCGTTTCTGTATCCTCAGAGAATACGGGCTTCCCCGGTAAGGGAAGCCCGTATTCATTAAGCATCTAGATGCATTTTTTTCGAAAGCAGACGATCCCGGCTGCTCCCAGTATACACACCAGCAGCCAGACAGGCGCCTTCATGACGTCCCCGGTATCTGCTGTTTTTGCGTACCCAGTCTTCCCATATCCCCATACCCCTGAGGGGGACCACACGCCTGCTCTGTTTTGCCCTTCTTTTGGATAAGCAGGTTGTTGTGACCCAGGTTCATCAGGAACGATCTCCCTGTTTCATTCGGCGTCTGCCACCGCAATTCCATAGGTAAGGCTGCCGGTATAGGTAACTCCTTTTACTGTCGTAGGTCCGATCTCGGGAATTGCTCTGTATGTCTTTGTCCCGTCTTCTGTGAAGGACACAATCTCCTGTCCTTTGGCCACAGATACGTTTGCAATGGACTCTATTAAGGTGCCGTCCGGTCTCTGAATCTTATACCCCAGGATTCTGTTTATTCCACCGGAGTCCCTGCCGCTCAAAACCAGCTGGTCAAAAGAAAAGTCTGTCCCTGCCACGGTCACGGAAACCTTCTGCCCATCCTGAAGATTATTTACATCTGTCACTGTAATATCCACGTCTGTTCCATCTGCAGCCATAGTAACGCTGGACGGAATACTGACCGTATAGGAAGGCTCATTGGTTACTGTACAAGTGAATTGTGTCTCTGAACTTTCCAGATTTGCCGCGTAAACAGATCCGGATGTCCCTAAGATAAGGCCCATGGTTAACACTGCTGCTAATTTTTTTCTCATAAAAATATTTCCTCCTCATACTATATGGAATTTGCAGACGGAGACAGAAATAGCCCTCTCCGATCCTGCAGTTCTATTAAAACAGATAACTCCCGGGCGGATATCTGTATTAACCGTTCCTGTCACTGTACCGAAACATTGGTACGCACCACTGCATTATTCATCTTCTCCTGGGTATCCAGGGAAAATGTGTGAACCTGAATCTCTGCCTCATATTCTCCTGCCTCCAGACCCCGGGCCAGCGTGAGATTCTTAATGGCCTTTCCTGGTTCGATAAGGTCTGAAGTATAAAGTATTTCCCCTGTCTCATCCAGGGCAATAACAAACTGAAAATAGCAGGGATTTTCTACTGGGTTAGCAAGGGTGAGCTGTACCTCTTTTTCATCTGCCGGAAAAGTAATTGTTCCATATCCGGGTATCTTAATGCCTGAAGTTTCTGCCTCTGCCTGGCCTTCCAGCTGATTTTCCCAATCCTCTGCATCCATATCCAGGACCATGCCGTTTCCGGTCTGAACAGGGGATACCTGGGCAGGCCGGAAAAAAAGCCAGAACACACCCCCTGCAAATAAGAGAACTATCAGTAAAATGACCATTATTTTCTGCCTGGTAATCTGCATTTTCTTTCACTTCCTCTCCTTTACTGAGACAAGTATATGCCGGACGGGTTAAATACCTTGTGGGGATGGAGTAAATAACCTGTAAAAGTTTTAAATAAATCCTCTTGACTTTGCGACACATATGTCTCATAATATAGAGACACTCATGTCGCTTATTGGAGGTTGTACTATGGGAGAGAAGGGAAGAAGAACCAGGCAGGCAATCTGTCAGAGCGCCTGTCAGCTGTTTGCAGAAAAGGGATTCAAAGATGTGACAATGAAAGACATCTGTGAACGCACGCACCTGAGCCGGGGAGGCCTGTACCGGCATTACGGTAGTACACGGGAGATTTTCATAGAAATCGTGGACTCCCTTATGAGACAGCAGGCCGACGATTTCGGCGGTAAGATGGAACAGGGTGTTCCCGCAGGTGACATCCTGGATGAGGTGCTGAAACGCTACGAATCGGAGATGGCAGATGCCGGGAGTTCATTAAGTGTTGCACTGTATGAGTTTTTCAGCAGCCCTGAATACTCCGGGGATGACCATTCCATGTATGAGCAGTACCGTCAGTCTGCAGAGATGTGGGAACGTTTACTGGAATACGGGATAAAAAGAGGCGAATTTTTGCCTGTGGATACGGAGGCAGTGATTGACTTGATACTGTTCTCCTATCAGGGGGTACGCATGTACAGCAAGCTTATGCCGGTAGATCCCCGGATACCGAAAAGAATCCTCAGCCAGATCCGGCTGATACTTACAGGAAAGGAGTGAATCCCCTATGACGTCTGTATTTTATAAGAAGGAGCTGCCCTCTGCAGCCGTAATTAACCCGGAAGACTCTGTCCAGCCAGTAAACGGTTTTCCGGAGGTATGTATCTCTACCTTTTCCAAAGCTATCATTGATAAGTTCGCATCCATGGACGGCGTTCGGATTATTGCCTGGTTATATACTGCCAACGGCAGAAATCCAGTCTATGAGATCACCTACGGAGGCAGAAGATTAGCCTTTTATCTCTCTCTGGTAGGTGCTCCGGCCTGTATCTGCGGGCTGGAAGAGATCATTGCTATGGGCGGAAAACGCTTTGTCTTTTTCGGATGCTGCGGAGTCCTGGACGAAAAAAAGGTGGGGAATCGTCTGATCCTTCCCACCGGAGCTGTCCGGGATGAGGGCACCAGCTACCATTATTATCCCGGAGATATCCAGTTAAAGCCTGATGCAGCGAGCAGCCTCATCCTTCAAAGCTGTATGGACCGCTGGGGCTGTCCCTATACGTCCGGAATGATTTGGACTACAGATGCCATATACCGGGAGACCGCCCCCCGGATCTCAGAGCGCAAAAAAGAGGGCTGCATTGCTGTTGATATGGAGTACTCCGCACTGCTGGCAGTATCCAGATACCGAAAGGTTCCTTTCGCCCAGTTTTTTTACGGTGCGGACAGCCTTGACGGGGGCGTATGGCAGCCCAGGGATCTGACAGATTACGGTCTTTCCGGAGCAGATAATTATATGGCACTTGCACTGGAATGCGGTCTGGCGCTCTCGTCTGCACCCTAAAGCAGACCAGAAAGCCCCTCCGCATCCAGCAGTTTCAGCCCCCGGGGATTTCTCCGGAAATATCCCAGGGCCTCCATCTTCTTTAGTTCCTGATTCAGGGAAGATCTGCTTACATGCAGCTTGTTGGCCCATACAGTCTGTGACACAGGGAGGGGAATCTGTCCGTCCTCATAAAGATGATCCATCCCAACCAGCCAAAAGGCCACTCTCTGACGAATAGTCTGATAATTCAGACAGTTAAGCTGAAGCTGATTCTTCAGCCCCCTCTGAGAGACGTAGAGAAGGAGTGAGTACATCATCCGGGTATCCTCCTCTATCATCTCAACAAACCTGGAGGCAGGCATCCAGGCTACTGTAGTTCTTTTGGCCGCCACCAGATTATAGGTGTAGGATCTCCTGCCAGAGAAGTATAAAAATTCAGGTAATATATCCTTTTCCTCAAAGTAAGCACTGCACATCTCTTCCCCTCCGGCGGTATCTGTCTCCGCTTTCAGGATTCCGTCTGTTACAATCCCAAAGGCATCGATGGGATCCCCCAGAGAATAGATGATGCTGGCTGCTTTATAGGTTTTGTATTTCAGATACCGGCTGTAGATTTCGTGTTCCCGGCAAAGATCGGCAAAGGGGGGCTGATGCATGTTTCCTTCCTCCTGATGGAAAACTTACCCACGGGCACCTCTCAACGCATCCCCTGCAGACAGGCGCACTGCGTTTGCGGTACATTAAAGGTTAACATCATCATACTCTATATCCGGGGGGAATGCAATCTGTACTCAAAGTGTACTGCACAGATGCCCCAGGACAAAACCGGCATACCCGGAGAAGATTTTTCCGGCAGAGCAGGCCGAAAACAGCGAAAATGGGGCAGGTTTTGCCTGTCCCATATAAGGGGTACTCCCCAGGGAACGCCGGCTTTGTCTTAGAGCATCTCTATGGCAGAGGCCCCAAGGGGCCCTGCCGCCAGGCAAGAGCCCCGGAAATTCAAAACTGCTGCAGCCCTCTGTCCAAAATATCACAGAGATCGTCGTAGTCTTTCTCCCCCTGGAATCTGAGGACTTCTTTTCCTCTGCAGAATACCGCCACCACAGGAATACCGCCTATATGCAGGGCTTCTGCCAATGCCTTATCGGCATCTACATCCACAAAGCAGACCTTGAACCGCCCCTGGAATTCTTCCTGCAAAGCCTCTTCCAGCACCGGATGAAGTGCCTTGCAGTGGACACAGCGCTCCGCCCCAAAAAGCACAAGGACAGGGATTTCTTCCTCCTTCAGCACTTCCCCTTCCCATTCCTGCATCGTGATCGGCCGGAAGAAGTCGGTGTCTACGGTAAACACCTTCTCCCGTTTTGTCATATCTTCTTCATCGTCTGTAGCTACGCACAGGGCAACATCGTCATAGTAGGGCAGAGTCCCTTCCACGTCAACCACTGTTTTGGCCCCCAGGGCTCCCGCACCCGGGACACGGAAGGCAGTGTTGTCTACAGGGACTATGGGGATCTCCGCAGGCCTTGGCTCCTGGGGCACATAGTCGTAGGGATACCGATATGCCCTGTAAATCATGTTGTTTTTCGGGCCCTTTTCATTGTGGGAATAGTAAGGAGAAATCCATTCCCATACAATCTCATATTCCGGCGTCACCTCGAACACCCTTCCGTCCGATCCCTCCGTGACCAGTGTATTTCCGTTTGGCAGGCGCTGGGCGCTGCTCACATAAGGACTGTAGAATTTGCTGGCATCTGTGGGAATAGCATGCCCCAGTTCCTTAGGCGTTAACTTCCATACCACCTCCAGCGTGACCGGATTCAGCTCCAGCACACGGCTGTAGTCCCTGAGCGCATTTTTGGTTCCGATCCTGGAGCCGGGATTGGGCGTACCGTATCCGGCCCAGCCTCCGTTGTCAAAGACGAGAAGATTTCCCTCCCCTGGCAGTCCTTTGGGAATCATATGAAAATGATGCTGACCGATGATCCACCCCAGCTTCAAGAGTTCAGGGGCGGCCGTGAAGTCCGGTCCTATCTTCCAGACAATATTTCCTGTTTCCTTATCAAGGATTGCCAGAATATTAGCCTCTCTGCAGTCAAAAATAATATTCTCCGGCTTGAATCTCTGATCCCCCGAATCATACCAGCGGTTTGGCCCCAGATAGCTCATACAGTTAATGTGGAGATAATCACCCACGCCTCCGTCAGAGGTTCTGAGATTGGGGTCCCGAAACAGCACATTTCTGGCTGCCTCGTCAAACCCCAGCTCCTCAAAATGTTCGCTGACAGACCATTTCCAGAGTATATTCCCCTCCCAGTCCACTTCTATCATTGCATCGTCCAGAAGTTTTTTGTCGGAGATCCCCGGATTCCTGATGGTCTGATGTACCAGAATCAGGGTATTTCCATCCAAAGGCTTTGCGTCCATTCCCGGCACATAATAGCCTACCGGGTTCCCTTCCCTCTGGTAGTCATGGTGCTGCCTTGCCATCCAGCGGTGATCCCGTCCCGGGTCATCAATCTCCTCAAAATGATCAAAACTCCAAACAATATTACCGTCGTAATCTATCTCAATAAGATTTACCCCATCCTGCATGCCGTAATCGGGGTGGCGGTATCCGGAAAGTCCCATTACGTATCCCCCCGGAAGGAGTTTAGGCGGCATGGCATGCATCTTCCATCTCCTGATCTCATTTCCGTTCATGTCAAACAGCAAGACTCCGTCGTTAATTAGCGGAACTATCGTATATCCATTCCAGCACTTTTCCGGCTGGTATACAGTTACCCCGTGGGGAAAGACAAGCGGCTGTCCCATAATTCATATCCTCCATTCTTCCTGCCTGCTTCTCAGGCTATATTTACCTTTTATTTAGACAGCTGAAAGCTCTCTGTCTTTATCAGCTGTCCATTCTCATAATATGCTGCCGCCACAGTCTCTTTCAGGCCAAGCTCCTGATAAAGCAGACTCTGCCGTGTAATATCCTGGCGGTAAACCTTCTGGCTTTCCCCCAGCATTCTCTCCAGCTTTGTCACCTTTTCAATCTCCTCGCTGTGGTAGGGATTATAGAATACAAAGACTGTCTTTCCTGAATCCGGACTTAATATCCCCCGAATCTGCTCTAATTCACTGGTATATCGGCCGGAAGCCTCTGCTGCCACAGCCCCGTCCGCGGCAGAGGTCACAATCTGCCTCAAAAATTTGCGGGTACAATCCCCAACTGCATAGAGCCCCGGTATACAGGTCTCCATCTTATCTGTCACAGGAATGTACCCGGAGGAATCGCAGTGTACCAGCTCCTTTACAAAGTCTGTCTGGGGCACCATGCCCACAAAGGAAAAGAGTCCTTCTGTCTTTACCTCCCTCATTTCTCCTGTCACAACGTTCTTCAGCATCAGGGATTCCACCCAGTCCCTGCCCCGGATTTCAGCCAGCGTTGCATTCCATACAAAATCAATTTTGGGGTTCTCATAAGCCTTTTGGGCTGCTAACTCATTGCAGTCCAGATGTCCTTTCTCGTGGAGAACAATCACCGTAACCTTTTTAACCAGACGTGTGAGATAATCCGCCTCCTCAATGGCCTGATCCCCGGCTCCCAGCACATAAATTCCTTTATCCTTAAAAAATTCCCCGTCACAGGTGGCACAGTAGGCAACCCCATGGCCGGCAAACTCTTCCTCCCCGGGAATCCCCAGAACCCGGGGCCTGGTTCCCAGATCCAGAATAACGCATGCTGCCTGAAAATCCCCTCTTCTTCTGGTATGGACGGTGAAGATATCCCCCTCTTTTTCCACCCCTGTAACTGTGGTCCGCTTCATAGAAACCGTGGGAAAGCTTTCCGCATGCTCACGGAATCTCTGCATCAGCCCTTCCCCGCTCTCGCGGACTGTTCCGGGATAATTTCTAATCTCTGCCGTTGTGTTTACCCTGCCTCCGTAGCTGCCCTTCTCAATCAGCAGTGTCTTTCTGCCGGCCCGGCCGGCATATATGGCAGCGGTCAGACCTCCCGGGCCCCCGCCTATAATGATTACATCATACTGTTCATTCATACTTACCGCCTCACTCTTCTTGATTTCTATTCTCATTGTAATCCCTTCAGAAAAAATCACCTGTTGGCGCTCCAACAGCAGCCTAATATTTTATAAGTTTTCTGCGCTGACCTCTCAGCTGTAGATCTGTTAGGATAAGAATCATGTACAGAAAGGAGGCTTTGCTTTGGCAAATACAAATCTGCAGCTTATAAAGTATATGAAAGAAATGCAGGAGAAACACAAAAGGCATAACTGCCATCCCTGAGGAGGGCAGTTATGCCTTATCCAAACAGCTCCACCGCTTCCTTCATCTTCCCGATGATATTTAACGGAACAGGGCGCGCAGTGGCCGCCAAATGCACTCCTGGGAGCATTGGCTAAAATCGTACTGTAGTCTCTTTCTTTTTCCCATCCAAAATTGTAAGCTTCTCTTTCTTCCTGAATTGAATCATTTTGCGAATCAACGCTTCCGGCAGTTTCGTATCATAAGGAAACTGCACTGTGTTCTTCTTGTTTGTCTTATAGACAGCCAGATCCTCCCTGAATTCTTCCAGTGTACCCGGGCTTGTATAGAATCCCAGGTGCTTCTTATTCGCTGCAATCTGCAGCAGATACCCGTTCAGATAATAAGCCGGGGCGCCCCAGGCTATCTTCTCAGTACATTCCGGTATCGTGTCCAGGATTATGCGCCGCATCTCCAGAAGATACGCCTGCACCGGCGGTTCAAAGCCTTCTATATATTCCTTTATATCTGCCTGCATGGTTCCTCCTTTGTCTCTATGCGTATCTGCTTCTGTCTCTAGAATACAAGAATACCATGGAAAAATCTACTGCTTTTCATCCAGAAACGCAGCTTTGAATTTACAAAATAAAAAAGCCAAGGCATCTATAAACTTTCATTTATGCCCCAGCTTTCTTTAATTCCTATACCGCGCTGTCCCCGGTGTGCATGCATACCTCGACCTTGTGGTTTGTACCCACAGCCAGCGCTCCCAGTAAAGATTTTCCGTCTACTACTATATGACCATACTTTAAATCAACATCAAAATCATATTTCTGAACAGATTCCACAAACTGAACAATCTCTTCTGGAGAATGAAAAATAATCGTTTCTGTCTTCAAATTTTCACCTCTTCAATTATTGCTTTCTTATTATTCTATCCAGATTTTCCTGAGTTGAAACTCAAAATTTTAAAAGTATGGCGGATAACCCTATCATTTACTGCCCGCTTAGTCTTTAATCCAGACACATAAGAAAAACCGCCCCGGAGTTTCATACTCCGTAGCGGTTCCTCACTTTTGATAGGTATTAAATCAAGTTTGATTGCTGCTGTTATCTTGTCTTTGTCCAGGCGCCGGAACTGTTCACATAGTAGTTTCCTATCCATGTACTGGTGGCCATGGCCCCGCTGCTTCTCAGGTAATACCAGGTATTTCCCACTTTTACCCAGCCTGTAGCCATCGCTCCGCTGCTCTTCAGATAATACCAGGCGCTTCCTACTTTTGCCCAGCCGGTCACCATCGCTCCGTTGTTCTTCAGATAGTACCAGGTGTTTCCATCCAGTACCCAGCCCGACGCCATGGCTCCACTGCTCTTCAGATAGTACCAGGTATTTCCATCCTGCAGCCAGCCCGTTGCCATGACTCCGTTACTTTTCAGATAATACCAGGTACTTCCCACTTTTGTCCAGCCTGTGGCCATGGCTCCGCTGTTTTTCAGGTAATACCAGGCAGTTCCATCCTGCAGCCAGCCCGTTGCCATGGCTCCGCTGTTTTTCAGGTAGTACCAGGTACTTCCCAGCTGCAGCCAGCCCGTCTGCATCACACCGTTTTCGTCACAGTAGTACCAGGTCTTGCCATCCAGCACCCAGCCCTCGGCACGGTAACCGTATTTATCAAAGTAATACCAGTCTCCGTCTATCAGCTTCCAGGTGTTCTTTGGCCAGGTACCGTCTCCGTTGTTATACCACCAGCCGTTGCGGTCTTGCTCCCAGTGGGGGGATTTCGCTGCTTCCTCCACCGTAACTGTGAACTCTGCGGCGGCTTCCCCATAGGTTACGGTAATGGTCTTTTCTCCCGGAGTGGATGAATCCAATTCACTCACGGTGTAATTCGTTACCTCTTCCTGGCTTCCGTCTGCATAATAAGCGGTTACAATCATTCCTTCTGTGTCCAGTGTTTCCCCTGCCTGATAGGTAAGTTTATCCGGAGCCTTCACTTCAATCTTTGTCACTTCCGGTTTTGGAGCTTCTGCTACCACTGCCATGAATTCTGCAGCCATCTCTCCGTAGGTAACCGTCACATAGTGGATGCCCGGTACGGTTGTATCTAATTCTGTGATCTGGTAATCCTCTGGAGTGAGCTCCGTATAGCTGCCGTCTGAGTAGTGGGCATATACGGCCAATCCAGTGAGATCCAGGGCTTCCCCAACCACATATTCTGTCTTTACCGGAGGGGTCAGCACTACCTTAGATAACACTGGTTCCGGTGTTTCTTCTTTTACATTTACCGTGAATTCTGCCTTCATCTCCTGATAGGTTACGGTGATTGTCTGTTCCCCTGCCTCTGCGGAATCAAAGCCTTCCACCGTATACTCTTCAGAAGAAACCTCTTCTTTTACCTTGTTGCTGTAGACAGCGTTTACTACCATACCGGCGGGATCAAAGTCTTCTCCTACCAGGTAATCTGTTTTGTCAGGTACAATCACTTCAATTCCTGTGAGCACTCTCTCCTTTACCAGGATCGTGAATTCTGCCGTCTTTTCTTGATAGGTTACGGTAACCTTCTGTTCCCCTGCCTTGCAGGTGTCCACTTCAGAAACGGTGTAATCTTTCACTTCGGCTTCTGTATTGTCGGAATACTGGGCCATAACTTTCAGGCCAGTGCTGTCGAAGGGTTCCCCGATCTCGTATTCTGTTTTCTCCGGAGGTGTCACAGTAATTCCTGTAAGAGTCTTATCCGGTTCTTCCTTTTCCTTTACGGTTACAGTAAATTCTGCAGTCTTTGTCGCCTCACCCTCTGTGTAGCTGACGGTTATAGTCTTCTGACCCGGAGTTTCGGAGTCAAAGCCTTCCAGGGTGTAGCTGCCTGCTTCCAGTTCCTGCTGGCTGCCGTCACTGTACTTTGCAGTAACTGCCAGTCCCTCCAGCTCCAGTTCTTCCCCGATTTCGTATTCGGCCTTTGCAGGAGGAGTTACTTCAATCGAGTCCAATACTACTTCTTCCGGTGCTTCTTCTAATTTGTAAATCTTAATGTAATTAACAGTAACGCAGGCGTCCGGGCAACTCAGATGAATATCCAGATTTCCGTCTGTTACCTGTATCTGTTTTTCAATTACATTTGTCTTATTCATGGGTATCCCAACCGTGGGAGTGTCTGTAGCCAACTCCCCGTTTAGGGTAATTGCTGTCCTCCACGCATTGCTCCACGGATTGCCGATCCCCACCTGTACCAGATAGGTGCCGTTTTCCAGCTCATAGCCATAGTCGATCCCTGGCCGCTGACCTGCATCCGGGAATGCCACGTCCTGACCCCTTGCATAGCGGAAAGTGGATTCCTTGGGCTGATTATCGCCGGTACTGCGCTCATCGGCCCACGTGTATTTAGTGAATATTGCCTTGGACCCTGCAGGTGTGCCTGTGGTGTCTAGGTCTGAATCCTTTACCTTCAGTCCCCACATCCTGCCGGTGCCGGGATCTGCCTGATACAGCTGCTCAGTTACACTGTTACCGTATCCGAATTCCTCACCCTCGCTCAATGTGGAGGGATCGTGATCTCCGCAGTCTGTGAAATATGCCAGTTCCATCTTGGGCGGCTCTGTCCATTTCTCTATGGTGATATAGTTCATATTAATGGTGGCATCCTTAGACAGAGCATACACATCCAGGAATTCCTCCCCCTGTGGGACTGTCACCTGTCCGCTTACCTCAACAGCGGCGCCGCTGCTGATATTCAGAGGGGTTTCATTTAATTTGGTCTCCCCTGCATATACATCGGGATTTCCGGAGTTGTTCCACTGATTCCCCATGCCTGCGGTTACCCTATAGTCTCCCGGCTCCAGCTGGAAGCGGTATTTGACATAGCGGGGATTGATTCCGTTTTCCACCTGATTATGCGCATAGCGGAAGGATGTTTCTTTGTCCTGCAGGTCTGCTTTATTATTTTCATTATCCCACTGGTAAGTAGTGTAAGCGCCTTTGCTTCCGGAGGGCGCTGCAATAGCCTGATCCTGTTCTGAGGTTACCACACCCCACTGATATCCCGTACGGATGTCCTCTCCAAAAATCTGATCCGTAACTTGATTGCGTTTTCCAAATTTTTCTCCGGGGCTGAGTGTATCCGGATTGTGATCTCCGCAGTCTACAAAGTATTCCAGTTCCTGTGAAATCAGGCTTTCATCCCTCTGATATACTCTTTCCAGTGAGAAGTTATCCAAGTATAAGGTTCCTTTAGTAAGCCCCGCAGCATCTGCTTTAATTAAGACATCGCCCTTATCCTGCAAATTGATAACCATTGTCTGTTCTTCATATTCTTCCGAAAGATTCATTGCCTGGGTGGTCTCTCCTGCACATAACAGAGCTTCTCCCTCTGTATTCTCTCCCTTTGCATAAACATGAAGGATATATTTTCCTGCCTCCAGCCCCTGAAGGGTCTGGGAAATACTGCCCCCCTCAACGCGGGCATAGTAGCCTTCGTAGCTGTTTGCAATTTCTTTTGCCACGGATACCGCATCCTCGCTGCTCGCTTCCCAGCCATAGGTATTCCCTGTACCAAAGCCTGCATTAGTGATGTACACATCCCGGTGTTCGCCGCTGGCTTCTTCAAAGTATACTTTTACCTGTACATCTGCCTGTACATCCGGGATCTCCAGGGTATAGGCACCGTCTCCCTGTTCCTGTACCTGATCTTTTTTAGATACGCCATCCACCAGCACATCTGCCAGTCCCTTTTCCGGAGCCATCGTTACCAGGAAGCTGCCTCCCTGCTCCACTGCATTTTTGTCAACGGTAGCATAACCAGCCGCAGTAGTGGTTACCTGAATGCTGTAAGTATCAGGTACTGCAATCGGTGTATCCAGAGTCAATGGCGTCAGAATAAACCGGTCAAAGTTAGGCGCATAGTTGTCTAATACATTTTCTCCCGGTGTGGACTGACTTCCTCCCCATTTTACGGTCCAGCTGTCATCGTTGAAAATCTTAATTACATTATCTCCTGCGTCAAGACGAACCTGAATGGATTTCTCTTTAAAGGTATCGTCTGAGAAGGTATTGATAAAGAAGTATCTCTGGGGATCCTGTCCATTTACCTGGAAGGATGCATATTTGTCAATGATCTTGGTATTGTAAGAGTGTGTACCGCAGATATCATTGTTGGACTGGAACACCTGGAGTTCATAGACACCTGCCTGGGGCGCATTGTAGCGGATTTCCAGATATTTGTTGATATCCGCCGCCGCATTGGCATCGCCTTCCATACCGGCCACATATTTGCCGCCGGAAGCCATGCTGCTGTCTCTCACTTCAATGGAAGAGCCACCCGGAATGCAGTCCTCTGCTTCAATTGCCGTTGGGTATTCTCCCTGGTCTACTGCCTGTACCTTCATATAGTCCAGTGCCATATCCGCATCTGCATCTGCGTCAATGACATTGATGCCCTTCTGCAGATAAACGGAAGCCGTTGCTTCTCTCCACTGTCCCTGGGCAGCTTCCGCCGAAACGGTCTTACTCAGTCTGTCCAGCGTAGTCGCCGTATTGCCTGTATATATATGGATATTGCCGGCTGCCGCTGACTGATAGCGGAAGGTCATGTTGTACAGTCCGCTTTCCTCTACGACTACGTTCCACCGGATACCTCCGCCTTCTCCTACTGTTCTCTTATCCAGTCCGGTTACATATCCATTGCTGGAGTACCCGGAAATGCTGTTCTCAGTTTTCACTGTTGTGTCCGTATTTACCAGGAGAATATTGAAATCTGACTGTTCGGCCTCATAGAGATCCCTTGACTTTTCCAGAGCCACATCCTTGGCTCCCGCCCAGGTTACAGTCAGTGCATCATGCCAAACCGTGCCATCTCCCATTGTCTGAATCTGGATGGTGTGGGTGCCTGCTGACAGATCCCCGTATAAAGTATGAATACCTGTCATATTTTCCAGAAGTGTATTCTTCATCATTTCCTCTGACGGTTCCTGTCCATCAATGGAAAATCTCTGCATAATGTTCTGGGGGTTGTGGGTACTCATATTATTTCTGGTAGATCCCGTTCCGTTTCCGTAGATAAAATCCAGTTTATATTTTCCGTCTACAGGGACCTCTATGGTGTAAGTCATAACTGCATCCTGAGGCATGGAAACAATGGAACCGTCAGAGAGATAGTAGTTGGGGTTGAACGTCTCCCCTTTGGTGATGCACCCGGTTCCCAGTTCGGCCTGTTCGGCCTCGTACACCTTCTGATAACGGTTTACCATTGCATCTGTCAGTTCTTCTCCTTCAGACACCTTTGTTATCGTAACATTATAGGCCGTGGAAAACTTCATGTTATTCAGAGATAAGGCCACACTGCCGTCCTCATTCACAGGAAGAGCCCCTTCCATGATAACCGGTGTCTGGTTCTGTGCCCCGTGATATCCGGAAAAAGCGGTAGCCTGTACTTTAACATGTACCATGCCCTGTCCCTTGAATGCCTCTGTGTTTCCCACGTTCAGCAGATTTACGTTGGCAGATCCATCGATTCCTCCCAGAAGCGTGGTAGCGCTCTGTTTTGTGTTGTCAATGGAAGCTACACCATATAACTGTTCGTAGCTGGTATTGGTAGATACCTTTACTGTCTCTCCGGACATATCCCCGTACCATTTATACAGCCACCATGCTCCGTTCCCCTCATTGGCATCCGCTGTCAGGTCGTTCAGGTTATTGGCCTGATGCCAGAAAGGAAGGCACCCGTATACTTTTTCATCCTCCAGTCGGGCAATCCAGTTCACCAGACGCCCGGGAACACCGCAGTCAGAGAAGTCGGCATACTCGTTGATGCAGATCTGCGGAATCTCCGGATCCTGATCCGTATGGTTCGCTTCCTTCCATTTTGTCCAGTTTGTAGAATTCCAGATAGATTTAAAGTCCTGCATCTCCCATTTCAGTCCATTCAGCTTATCCACCTGGAGATCATGCCAGGTTATGATATCGGGCATACAGTTATTATCCGCACAATACTGAATATGTCCCCGCATATTGGTTCCGCTGAACTGGGTATTATAGGCTGCGCTGTTGGGGCCGGCAATGGTTGCACCCGGATCCCCTGCCTTGATTGCCTCATAGTAGGCTTTCCAGGCTGTATTCGTATCAGTGCCCTGGATAGGAGTACCTTCGTTAATGGGGATATAGACAATTGCTTTGTCAATATCCACATCCTTCAGATTGTCATCCTTATGGTCCTCTTTCCAGGCTTCCTTCCACTCTACCACCGCAGGGGCAATGATGGTCTCCAGGACATTTGCATATTCTTTGTAATTGGCAGTTACACCAAACACTCCGTAATAATTGCTGTTGTACATCATGACTTGCTCTCCCCCGGATTCCAGGAAGGTCTTGGCCACGTCAAGGGCATCTCCGTAGGGGTGTTCTGTTCCCAGCGCACCCTTTGTACACAATACCTTCGGCTTCAGGGGCACCAGTGTATTCGTGGTAGGCACATCCTCGCTGCTGACCCCGTACAGGAATCCGGCAGCACCGTGAAGAATATCCCCGGTTGTGTCCCCAAAATCCACGGTCAGGGCAGGCATCTCGGCTGCCTGCGCCTCAACGCTTCCCAGCCCCGTGGAAAAAGCACCTCCGGCAGCCATTGCTGTGCTCAACAGTCCGGCAACAGCCTTTTTCCAGAAACTTTTGGTTTTCCTCATCTTCTTTTCTCCTCCTTTTCTCTTCATTAGCTATCTATGGGTAACGGCTGACAGTCATCCTTCAGAAATACCGGAATGGTATCCCTTCCGCAAACTGCTTCAACCCGCTGACCGCCTTTATATCTTCTTCCTGTAGCATACTCCGTCCAGACTGGTCCGGCAGGGAGATAAACACTTCTGACAGTAATTCCGGGGTAAAGCACCGGAGCAACCAGAATATCACTGCCGTAGCAGTATTCATCCTCAATCTTCCAGCACTCCTCATCCTCCGGGAATTCATAGAACAGTGTCCGCATCACCGGAGTCCCTTTTTCATGGGCTTCCGCCATCAGTTCCCGGGTGTAGGGACGGAGAGCTTCACGAATCTCCATATATTTCTTACAGATCTCATAGACCTCCTCCCCATAGCTCCAAACCTCATTGGCTGCCCCGGAACAACAGGTTGCCCCTCCCGTGGTGCCCACCTGGGGCTGTCTGGGTTCCCGATCACCGTGGAGACGCATCACCGGACAGAAAGCGCCCCACTGAAACCAGCGGACGAACAGCTCCCGGAATGCTTCATCGTTGGGATTCCCTCCGTGAAATCCCCCGATATCAGTCGTCCACCAGGGGATCCCCGCAAGTCCCATGTTCAGGCCGGCAGCCAGCTGGTTTCTCATGCTGGAGAAACTGGAAGCAATATCTCCGGACCAGACAAGGGCTCCGTACTTCTGGCTTCCTGCCCAGGCACACCGGAGCAGATTGACAATATTCTTCTGTCCCTCTGCCTCCATTCCCTCATAGAACGCCCGGGCATAATCCACCGGATAGATATTGCCAATCTGGAGATTTGGCCCCAGATAGTACCGGTAGTTGTCAAAATCATAGGCGGTATACTCCGGCTCCGCCTCATCCAGCCAGAAGATCTTGATTCCTTTTTCATAGTAGTTCTTTCTGGCTTTTTCCCAGATGTATTCCCTGGCTCCAGGGTTGGTGGCATCAAAATGAATGGTAGCCCCCTCAAAGTCCAGCCCCACCCGGAAGCCCCGGTCTGTGCGGATGAGATAGCCTTTCTCCAGCATCTCCTGATAGTTCTCACTTTCTCTGTCCACCGTAGGCCAGACAGATACCATAAGCTCTATTCCCATATCTTTTAGTTCCCGCACCATCCCATCGGGATCCGGCCAGTACACGGGATCGAACTTCCAATCTCCCTGTTTGGGCCAGTGGAAGAAATCTATAACGATCACATCTATGGGCAGGTTTCTTCTCTTATACTCCCTGGCCACAGAAAGCAGTTCCTCCTGGGTCTGATAGCGCAGCTTACACTGCCAAAAGCCTAAGCCATATTCCGGCATCATGGGCACGGTACCCGTCACACGGGCGTACTGTTCCTCAATCTCAGCCGGAGTATCCCCCGCTGTCACCCAGTAATCCATCTGCTTGGTGGAATAGGCCTCAAAGCTGGTAATGTTCTTGCCTAACACAGCCCGTCCCACTCCGGGATTATTCCAGAGGAACCCATACCCTCTGGAAGACAGGGCAAAAGGAACACTGGCCTGTGAATTCCGGTGGGCCAGCTCCAGGTCCGCTCCCTTAAGGTCAAGGTAGGGCTGCTGATACTGGCCCATCCCATAAATCCTTTCTTCAGGGTCTAGGGACTCAAACCTCAGAGTCAGATGGTAATCGCCCCCCGGGATAGGCTGAAACTCCCTGGCCTCCACTTCAATGGCGCTGCATTTGCTGTCTGTTACATCCTTTCGGTTCCTCATATACTCCTCTAACAGAAGCTTTCCGGCCCGGTTATAGATGAGAAGCTTTCCGGCCCATGTTACGACTGCTCGGATTCCTCCGTTTTTCAGTTCCGCCTCCCGGCTTTCGATTCTTATCTCTGTCTCCTGCTCCGGCTGTGGGAGGAGTGCCCAGTCAGTGTCCTCCATTGCCCGGTTTTTGGTGGCCCGGATGCGCAGACTGTTCTCTCCCCAGGGTTCTATCCACATCGTTTCCCTGTCATAGGTATAAATCAGCCTTCCATTTTCCTGTCGAAACATTTTGTTCTCCTTTCCGCTGTACCGGCATGCCGACTGCGTCAGCCTTTTACTGCTCCGCTGGTCATGCCGCTTATGATGTATTTCTGCATAAAGATAAAGATCAATGCCACTGGGATAATTGTGACTACCGCAAAGGCGGTGAGGTAGCTCCACTTGGTTCCGTACTGTCCCATAAAGTTAAAGATTCCTGCTGTGATAGGCCGTTTCTGCTGGTCGATGATAAAAGTCATGCCGTAAGCCAGATCCCCCCAGGCATACAGGAAGGAAAAGATAGAGCATACCATAACCCCCGGCTTTGCGATGGGAATCAGTACCCGGATAAATGCGGTAAACCGGTTGCATCCGTCTATATAGGCGGCCTCCTCCAGTTCCTTAGGGATCGAGGCAAAATAATTTTTTAAAATCAGAACTGAAAATGGAATTCCTATAGTAGCATCTGCCAGGATGGCTGCCACAGGTGTGTTATACGCGTGTATGTTCTTGAACATAATAAACATTGGTGTCAGAAGCACAGACACCGGAAGCATCTGGGTTACCAGAAATCCCAAAAGCACTACCTTTTTCCCCCGGAACCGGTATTTTGCAATTCCGTAGGAAGCGGGAACTGCCAGGATTACTGAGATTACCATGGCCCCTGCCGCAATTAGGAGACTGTTTCCAAAAGAACGGAACATGTTAAAGTCTCCGGTTTCTACCTGTGCCGCATACGACTTTGTATTCAGCACGTGGGGAAACAAGGTGGGGGGAACCTGGAAAATCTCCTGCTCCGTCTTCAGGGATGTCACTATAATCCAGAACAGCGGGAACAGCAGTACACACAGTACAAGAAGCGATGCGATACACAGGATCACATTCTTTCCGCCGGTTATTCTTTTCTCGTCTCCCATTATTCTTCCTCTCCTTTCGTTGTCATCCGCAGGTAGAACATACTGATAATCAGCAGAATGACAAACAATACATTTGCCACTGCGGAGCCCTTGCTGTATTTGAACATTTCAAAGGATAATTTATAAGAATAGGTGGAGAGCATATGGGTGGAATTCACCGGTCCCCCTCCCGTCATTACATATACCAGATCGAAGACCTTAAACGTATAGATAAAGCCTAAAATCAAAACGGATTCAATGGTGGGCTTCAGCAGCGGTAACGTAATCTTAAAAAAGGACTGGATTCTGCCGGCTCCGTCTATGGATGCGCTCTCATACAATTCCTGGGGAATGGTGGTGAGTCCTGTGGAAATCAGAATCATATTGAAGGGAATTCCGATCCACACATTGGCGCATACAATGGCAAACATTGCCGTATTCGTGGAGGTCAGCCAATCTATGTTTTCCTTGATAATCCCCAGTCCCTGGAGGATATTATTGAGAATCCCCACATCTGTGCCAAAGATAAATTTAAAGATAAGTGCTGTCACCGTGATAGGAATCATCCAGGGCATCATCAGAAGTCCCCGCACCGTCTTTGAAATCTTAAAATTCTGGTTGAAGAAGATCGCCAGGGCGAATCCGATGAGAAACTGGAACAGTAAACAGCATACGGTAAATAAAAGTGTGTTTCCCAAAGATTTTATAAATACAGGATCGTGAAAGATCTCTATGTAATTGGCCAGGCCCGCAAATGGCTTGTGAGCTGCGGTCAGTGTTTTCATGTTTACGTCCTGAAAGCTTAATATTATGTTGTCTACAATAGGATATCCTACGAATATAAGCATGTATAGAAATGCCGGAAGAACGAACAGATATCCGATATTGTCATACTGAAAAAACCGCTTCACTTTTTTCAAAATAACGCCTCCTCATTAATTTTGGGCAAAGATATGGAGTACACAGATCTTCCGCATACTCCGTATCTCTATGTATCCGCTTTTATTTTTTTACAATACTGTCAATGGTTGCCTGGGCATCGGCTGCTGCCTTGTCCGGTTCAGCTGCTCCTGTCATTACCTGATTAAAGGCCAGTGAGATGGCATCGGATACTTCCGGCCATTCTGCCAGAGGACCTCTTGCTTTGGCATAGTTTAATTCTTCTGTAAACTTTTGCATAACTGCATCATCTGTAAACTGTGTCTCTGCAATGGTTTTATCTGCTGATATGTAGCCGAATTTGTCCATCAGATAAGTCACCTGTTCCTGTTCTGTGGCATATTCCAGGAACTTAAGGGCACCCTCTTCATTGCCGCCGGCAATTACTGCATAGTTTTCACCGCCTAAGGCAGAGGCATATTCGCTGTCCTTGGGAATTAAGGTTACATCCCAGTTCAGGTCCGGTGCCTCTTCTTTCATAGTTGGAATCTGCCATGGACCATTGATCATCATAGCCACATTGCCGGAGATAAACTGGTTCATCACATCTCCCTGTGTCCAGTTGATGCACTCCTTGCTCATAGAGCCGGAATCAATGAGATCCTTTGCTAAAGTCAGGGCTTTCTTGCCTCCCTCTGAGTCGATGGTGTAGGAATCCGTGCCGGTGGACCATACCCACGGCATAAAGTTAAAGGTCCCCTCCTCGTTTTGAACGCTGCAGAATGCCAACCCTGTTACCTTGTCCTTTGTGAGAGCCGCTGCAGTATCTTTCAGTTCATCCCAGGTTGTGGGCGGAGTTAGGCCGGCCGCATCCATCATATCCTTGTTATAGTAAAGTCCCAGACAGTTTACTCCGAAAGGGACCCCGTAGAGACTGCCGTCTATGGTACAGGAATCCACCGCGCCCTGATAATAGCTGGATACATCAAACTTCCCTGTCAGATCTGCGAAGATTCCCATGGAAGCATAGGATGCATGGTCCGGGGAGTCCAAAATGGCAATATCGGGAAGCTCATTGGCAGATGCCCCGATGGAAAGCTGTTTCTTAAAGTCTGCAAACGGAACGTACTTGGCAGTTACCTGTATGGCATCCTGGGATGCGTTATAATCCTGAATTACCTTATCCAGGGCCTTCTGGTGTCCCTCTGTCTCCCAATAATACCAGATGGTCACGTCCTCTTTTTCTCCTGCCTCCTCGCCGTCGGACTTTGCCGCTGTCTCCGTACTGCTTTCCTTTGTGTCCTCATTACTGTCATTGCTTTTGCTGTCGCCGCACCCGGCAAGCATGCCCATGGCCATTGTCGCTGCTAAAAAAGCTGCTACTACTTTCTTTCTCATGAATAAATCCTCCTTATATTTGTTTATCAAAGAATGTCATTGCTGGAATGGCTTTCTGTTTTCTATGGTCTTATTCTATCTCAGATTTCCCGGTTCCAAAACTCTAAATAACTGAAAAAGGGTAGACATTTCTAAAGTAATCGGAAATGTCTACCCTTTTTTATTGATGCCGCTTTCTGTACTCTGCCGGAAGTTCTCCTGTCACCTCCTTGAATACTCTGCTGAAGTATTTGGGATCCGAATACCCCACGGCGGAGGCAATCTCATAGAGCTTCATCCGGGATCCTATAAGCAGCTCTTTTGCCTTTTTTACCCGGTACTTCTTCATATACGAGGAAAAATTACTTCCTGTCTCCCTGTGGAACTGCATGCCCAGGTATTCCGGCGTGATCTTCAGCTGCCCGGCGATCTCATCCAGCGTGATGCCCTGCCGGTAGAATTCGTGGATAAGGCTTTTCGTCCTCTGAATCAGATAATTGTCGTCTCTCTCCCCTTCCACAGGGATTCTGGCCGTCACCCCGGCAAGAATCTCCTCCAGTTCGTCATAGGTGACTGCAGACATAATATCCTCCAGAAGCTCCTGCTGTCCAACGGCTTTCAGAGGTTCAATATCAATTTCCTTTCCCACATTCAGGATACTCCACAGAAAGCGTACGTAGGATTCCTTAATCTCCCTGGGAGCATAGACAGTTCCATTGGCAAAGTACTCCCGGAAGGCCCTCCCCACCTGCTGAATCCTTTTTTGCCTGCCGGCACAGAGTTCCCTCCGCATCTCCTTCTCCAGCTCCACAGGGTAGGATAGCGGCTGGGTCTGCACCTGCGTAATCTTGGGATAGACAATAAGAACCGAGCTTCCCAGAACCAGCGCCCAGTCCATATACTTCTGCAGGGTCTGAAACGCGCCTGAGAGGCGGCTTAGTCCCTGAAAAGCATACCACCCCGCGCTCACTGCTCTCTGGCCTATCCCTCTGTGGTGTACCAGATAGTTGCTAATTTCACGTTCTGCCTTTGCCAGATCCCCCCACCGGTATAGCAGAACCAGGATCTCTGACTTTTCAGGAAGGTGGAACAGACAGTGGGGCACCCCGCCCATTCCCTTCAGCATAGTCTCTATCTCAATAGCCGTATGTTTCCTTTCTCTCTCATATTGCTTTCCCAGATAAAAACTAAGCAGCGCAAACTCTCCTCCCGGATCTATCCCATACTGTCCGGAAAGATAGGTTTCTAATTCTCTGTCCGCTGCCACCGTCCCCATGAGAAGCCCAATACAAATGTTCTCCAGAGACCGCAGCTTCTCCGGATGTTCCCCTTCGTTTCTCCTGGCCTCCTTTAGCTGATCCTCCACATTTTTTAGGGATTGAGCCAGCTCTCCCACCGCAACAGGCTTCAATATGTATTCACTTACTCCCAGGTGAATGGCCTGCTGTGCATAGGCGAATTCTGAATAGGCGCTGAGCACAATCGCCTTTATCAGAAGACCGTCCTTATGAAGCTCCTCCAGCATCTGCAGCCCGTCCATCTCCGGCATCTTAATATCTGTAATCACCAGATCCGGCCTGGCCGCTTTTACCAGTTCAAGTCCGGCCCAGCCATTTTCTGCCTCCCCCACGATCTCGTAGGATGGGTCTATCTTTCCCAGAAGCTTTGATATTCCCTCCCTGATTCTGATCTCATCCTCTACAATGACAATCCTCATTTTCCCACACTCCAGTCTTTTTCTCTCCCGTCCCTATTCCATTCTTGGTATCCACAGCGTAATCTCTGTCCCTTCTCCCGGACAGCTCTTAATCTCTGCCTGCGCCTCCTTCTCATAATACATCTTTAAGCGGCCAATGGCATTGCTGACCCCGATATGGGTTCTCTCCTGATCCTCTGCCGTCTCACCTGCGGCTAAGCGGTCTGCCTTCTCCTGCGGCATCCCTTTTCCATTGTCCTGTATCCGGATCCGGATGCGGTCCTCATCCCCGTCAATGGAGATTTTCAGAATATGCGTCCGGTTCACTCCTTCAAATCCATGGAGAATGGCATTCTCCACAAAGGGCTGGAACAGCAGTTTATGGATCCGGCATCCCAGTATCCCGGGCTCTGCGTTTATCTGACACTCAAAGGTATTTTTAAGCCTTGTCTGCTGCAGAAATATATACTGACGGAGCCACTCCACCTCTCTGCGTATCTCCACCATGGAGTTGCTCTTATCTAATCCGTACCTGAGTATCTGTGCCAGAGAATTAATGGTATTGCTGATCTCGTATTCATCCTTATCGATTGCCATCCAGTTAATGGTATCCAGAATATTATATAGAAAATGAGGATTAATCTGAGCCTCCAAAGCAGCAATTTCTGCATTTTTCTGACGCACAACCGCTTCCCGCTCCTTATCCATAGACTCTTCCACCTTACTGAGCATATGGTTAAACTGCCTGGCGATCAGCTCAATTTCTGTGGGCATACGCTTCTCATCCGGAATCCTCTGGGCCAGTCCGCCCTCCTCCACATTCTTCATAGTAGCGACTACTCTATATATGGAGCCTGTGAGATGGGCAACCGTAAAATGTATGATAATAACCAGCGCTGCCCCGGAGAGAATAACAATCAGGCATATAATGGTTCTCTGCTGCCGCAGCTGACTCAATGTGGCCGCCTGATTAGATGCATTGACAAAGGTAAAATCCAGCTTTTCATCATAATAAGCCTGAACAGCCAGGTGCTCCCCCGACATATAGCCCTCTGCCTCAAGGAACAGCTTTGCCTTTCTTACTTTTTCATCCTGTGTATCCTTTTTCCCCCAGAGTTTTGTACCGCAGCGGGCCGGATCATCAAAGGAACAGATCCTACCCTCCCCGTCCGCGATAAAGTTCATGGTTTGATACCGTCCATCCTCCATGCGTACGGTATCTTCATTGCAGATATCATTCAGCATTCTCTCATCAATGCTGACGATTACAACTCCATTTCTCTTCTTTACCTTTTTATAATCAATAATCCTGTTTGCCATATGAAATAAATAATAGTCATTGTTTCCCTGGGTAGTCGCGTACTGTGTGGAGTACATCACAGTGCCCGCTGTCCCTGATATCTGCTGAAATATTTCTCTCTGGGACAGTCTGAACCCGTCCAGCCAGGAATTCTTTGTGGTGGCAGCCGTAATCATATCATAGAAGACCGCCTCTCCGCTGGCTGTCAGTATGGTGATGGACTGGATATCCGGCTTTGCACTGGCATATCCTCTTAAAGCCCGGCGCAGCTGGTTCTTACTCACCGCCAGATCCTGGCCGGAGTTGATCTTGTCTGTCAGGGCCACAATGTTTTCATCCGTAAAAATCTGATAGAGCAGAGCGTGATAGGCTTCAATGGATACAGCCGCTGTTTTGCTGGTCTGTGTCAGATTTGCATAGGTAAAAGTCTTCACATTATCGTTTACAATGCCGGAGGTGTTCTTATAGGTCCATATCCCTATGCCAATGAGAGGAATGATAGACACAATGATAAAAGACAGGACAATCTGTGTCTTAAATCCCCGGACAGCCTTTCGGATTCTTTTCATAGGTTTTCCCCTTTAGAGTTATTTCACAGTTTTTTTATATTTTGTATCATGTCACATTCTTCCTCTGTCTGCAATATATTATTGGAAATTTATGTTTCTGATTGCCGCTTTACTATCATTCTACCTGTATTGTCAAAAGTTAAAAGTCTAAATTTCCAAAAAAGGGGAGACATTCCTAAGATTCCGGTGGTAAACCAAAAAACTGCCGCCCGCCGGATGTTTGTCCTATCCGGCGGGCGGCAGCCCTATATTTTATATCAATTATTTAATTCGGTATCTTACGATCAGAGAATCCAGCATCTTCATAAACCGTTCATGGCCTTCCTCCGCCATCCCCGGCTGTCTGTAGACATCTTTGTATTCCATCAATACCCCATGGAACAGACAGCACTCCAAATCGCTCAGAAGCATGGCATCATCAAAGGTAAAGTATCCGGTCGAAGCTGCTCTCCGAAGCATTATCCGGTTTCTGCCCTGCAGGTCGTCATTAAAGAACACACTTGCAGAAAGGCCGTCGGAATGAATCCATTCGTCCGGAAACAACTGGTAGTATTCGAAGATCGTGTCCCCAAGGTTCTCTTTGTACTTGCCCCAGAAGAGGGTCTCAAAAACATGAATATTCTGAAATGCATATTTAGAAAAAGACTCCCACATCAGTACTCCCATGTCCAGGGCGTTCATATTGGAGTTGAATATCTTCTGCAGATCTACCATATAGTCCTCCAGGAACTTTATGGAGGCAAACAGCAGCAGATGATCCAGATCATTAAAGTGCCTGTAAATAACTGTACTGGTACAGTTAGCTTTTGAAGCAATGGTGCGTATCTTAGTATCCTCGGGACCTACGTCCTTCAGAATCTCATATGTTTTTTGTATTAGTTCTTTCTTTTTGTTCTCTGCCATAGCGGCTCTCCCTAAACTTACTTAGAATATTATGACAACTGCGCCCCAAACGGGCGCAGCCATCATCAAGCTATCTAATTTTATACCAAAAAATTAATAAAAGCAAGTTCTTTCAGGGAATGTTCCTACTCTCTATAGCCTGCGTACGTTTTAGAGTGCCTCAATATATTTTCTGAGATCTGCGTCAACATCAGCCGGTAAAGTAGGCTCGCCGTAATCGGCAACAATCTGTTTCCATTTGGCATTGGCAACCTTTTCAATCGGCGTGCAGCCTTCTCTGTGCCACTGGTCGTAAGTCTGCCGGTTGCTGAGTCTTGGTCTGTAGAACTCATCTCTGAAGTTATCCAGTGTATGATCGTGGGTGAGGAAGATGCCCCTTGGGCCTACTTCTTCAATAACATCATAAGCGAGGGTTTCTTCATTTACAGTAACACCCTGATTGATTCTCTTGAGGTAGCCAATGATCTCGTCGTCAACAATGAGTTTTTCGAAAGATGTAGTACTGTAGGTATCAATAATTCCGGCTGCATGGAGGATAAAGTTTCCGCCTGCCATCTGAGCCATCATCAAGGTTATGGCTGACTCATAGGCCGCCTGAGAATCCATCATCTTAGAATCAGAAAGCGCACCGCTGATACGGCATGGAATCTGATAATACTTACACAGCTGTCCGTTAACCAGAGATACTACCGCATCCTCCGGTGATCCGATAGCCAGAGAGCCCGTAGCCATATCCGCATTGGAACCTGAAGCAGAATATACAATGGGTGTTCCCGGATTCACGCACTGGGCCAATACAATACCAGCCAGAACTTCTGCATTCTGAAGCGATACCAGACCTGCAAGTGTAGCCGGTGTCGTCATTCCTGCCATAGACAGGGAGTTAACAAGCTGCGGCTGTCCTGCTTCTGCATAGGCAATGATAGCGCCTGCCATATTGTTGTCGTAACTCAGAGGCGTCAGGGTGCAGGGGATGGATGCCATTACCGGTTTGTCTTTAATTGCATCCATGCCGCCGAACAGCATAGAGGCCATCTCAATACACTGTTTTGACTTCTCATATCCGTATACGCTGCCCATCAGCGGTTTATCGCTGTATTTTAAGGTATTGTACACCATCACCTGAGCGCGGATCTTTACATCAACATCATTGGGTTCACAGGAGATATGGCTCTGAATATCAATATTATCCAATTTATCACAGATTTTTACTATGTTAATAAAATCATCCAGGGTACCGCTGCGGCGTCCTTTGTCCATATCCGTAACAAACGGTGATCCGTAAGGTCCCACATACGCAGTCTTTTCGCATGTAATTTCAACATTCTTTTTAGGGTTTCTAGCATACATTGTAAATGAAGAAGGTACGTTCTTCAGCTCTCTCTCCACCATCTCTCTGGGGAAACGAATCAGATCGCCGTCAACCTTCGCACCTGCTTTTTTCAGGATTTCTTTTGCAGGTTCATAGGTAAAAATGATACCTACATTTTCCATTATTCTGAGAGAGTTCTCATGAATCTGTTCGATTTCATTCTGTGTTAATAATTGATATCTCTGCATTTACAAATACCTCCGTTTTCATTAAATAGGGGATTCCATTTGCTTGATTCCAAATCCTGCTATGATGCAATGCCGGCTCTTATATCCGGTTTTTCTTAACCACCTCCACACACGATACGGGCCCTCGGTGTGCCCCCCTGCCGCATGCACCGGTACCCTTATATCACTATGCGTAAAACAATATTTACATACCATTTGATAACAACATCATATCCCATTATGTTATCATTGTCAACATATTTTTACTGATATATTTCTTATTTTTTATTAATTGTATGTTTAATTAAACCACTTCCATCTATTTATTAGGTTTTTATTTCACATGTTCATTGACACAGCATCCCATTTATGTTACCATCTTGTTATCATGATAACTATATAATTATGTTGCAGCACCGGCAGGCTTAATTCTGCTAACGCATTCTGCCTTTACCACAATCAGGCTGCCGGCAGCAAAACCGTTATCATTCAGGCACCGAACTATTATAGAAAGAATGGGGGGGATACAAAGACAGCCAAAAACTAGGAACCTAACGTGCAAGGTATGTTTGTACCGTCAACCTGGCGGTGGAATGGAGACAATTTTATGAAAAAAATGGGTTTTAAAAAATTAATGATTTTTATTATTTTAAGTGCCACTGTTGCCCTCGCCTACCAGATTCCATATCTTCGGTACACATTTTATGATCAGATGACTGCAGCCCTGCATCTGAACGATACACAGATGGGACTGATGGCAACAGCAGTATCCCTTACCAGTACCCTCTGCTATCCCATCGGAGGCATATTTGCAGAAAAATTTTCCTGCCGGAACCTGATTATAATTTCATTGGCAGGACTGGCTGCATGTACAGTTGTCTATTCTATGACAACTAACTTCGTACTTTTGATGATCGTCCATATTCTGTTTGGATTCTTTGGGATTGCCACTTTGTGGTCTGCCTATCTGGCAGGTATCCGCTCTCTTGGAGATGAGGAGAACCAAAGTACTATCTTCGGCAGCAGCGAAGCTACCCGCGGTATTCTCCAGGCAATCTGCGGTTTTATTTTCCTGGGAATTATGGGTGCCGCCGCCTCTGTTGCCACAGGTTTCCGCTTTATACTCTTAGCAGGAACTGCTATCTGTGTAATATTTCTGGTTCTGGCATTTGTCTTCCTGCCGAAAGGCAATCTGAACGGCGACGAAGAAACCCAGGACAGCGGAAAATCTTATTCTATGCTGGATGCCCTCAAGTGTAAGGGGGTATGGATCACCATCGGCCTGGTTGCCTGTGCATATATTTCCTGGACACTGGGCAACGGCTATCTGACCACTTATACCGTGCGGGTACTCGGCGTTTCAGAGTCAACAGCCTCTACCCTCGGTATTGTCAGAAGTTATATTATTGTATTCCTGGCAGGATTTATCGGCGGCTGGCTGCTGGATAAGTTTACCTTCAAAGGAAAGGGATTTTTTGTATTATTCACAGCAGTCATTGCAGCTACGGCAGCAATGATACTCACCAACAAGGTGGTGCCGGTGTGTATTGCCATTACACTCATTCTTGCATTTATCGCCAATATAATGAAGTCCACCTACTGGAGCACTATGGGGCAGGCAGGCATACCCATAAAGATGACAGCAGTTGCCACTGGAGTTGTATCCTTTATAGCCTTTATTCCTGATTTTGTTATTCCTCCCATTGCCGGCGCATGGCTGGACCAGGCAACCAAAGCAGGGAATGTGGAAGCAGGCTTTAATAAAATCTTTATTCTGCTCTTCGCTTTCTCAGCAGCCGGACTTATCGTGTCAGTTATCTTAACAAGACAGACAAAATCACTGAAAAAGCAGGCATAAGATTTCGCCAGACATACTGCTATGCAAACAGCAAAAGGTGCAGAACTAACCTACGGGTTATGTCTGCACCTTTTTTATTGCCCCCCGCCAGCCTCTGCCCTTCACTTTTGTTAATATCTTTATTGCATTTTTATTTCTTTTGCCGACAAAAAAACATGCTAATATGACAAAATATTTCTAATTTTTTATATGTTTTTGTTTTTCTGTTTCATTACTCTAACGTTTTTAGCAAACAGCTTGACAATCAAATCATTTTATACGATTATATTGCCAACATATGGAAAAGCGCTTTTTTAAATATTACATTTACAAGTGAGGACACCATAATGAAGGAGAGAAAAGAACGGCTGCGGGAAAGGGAACAGGAGAAACGAAGGGAGGAGCGGGAAGATCAGGTAAGGCGCCAGAAGCTATATGTGCTGGCAGGCATATTGCTGGTACTAAGTATCTCTGCTGCGGCATTCCTGATAAAAGGCTGCGGAGACAGAAAGGCAAAAAACCCCGGACACACCGCACAGCAGGCGTCATCCCAGAGCAGCTCATTGGATGAGACCCTGACCCTTCTCGCGGCAGGAGATAATTTATTTCACGGCCCCTTAATAGAAACAGGAAAACAAAAGTCCGGCGGCTGGAATTATGACAGCATCTATGCCCATGTAAAGGACAAAATTCAGGCAGCAGATCTGGCTGTTGTCAACCAGGAAACTGTTTTTGTAAAAGACCGCTCCGAACTATCGGGATATCCGCTTTTCGGGACCCCAACAGAGGTGGGGGACGCGCTGGTCAATGCAGGATTCGATGTCATCCAACAGGCCAGCAACCATACCTATGATAAAAAAGAGCAAGGGGTTTTGGATACGCTGGATTTCTGGAGGGATAACCATCCGGGTATTGCTGTTCTCGGCATCCACAGCAGTAAAAAAGATCAGGAAAAGATTACTGTGGTGGAGAAAAAAGGTATTAAAATAGCTATGCTCAACTATACCTACGGGGTAAACGATAATAATCTCCCCTCTTCCAAATCTTATCTTATTGATATCTGGGACGAAACGAGAGTAGAGAACGATATTAAACAGGCAGAGAAGGAGGGGGATATTACTGTCTGCTTTCTCCATGCAGGGGAAGAATACTCTAAAAAGCCTACAAAAGATATGGAAAAAAAAGTAGATTTTCTTCTGCAGAACGGCGTTGACATTACCATCGGTGCCCATCCCCATGTACTGCAGGGGTATGAAATGAAAAAGAACCGGAAGGGCCACCAGATGCTTGTGTATTACTCGCTGGGAAACTTTGTGTCCACCCAGCAGAGGCCGGAGGCACTCCTTGGGGGACTTGCGGAAATTACACTGGTAAAATCCGCAGAAGACGGGAGTGTCAGTATCCGGGATGATTACGGACTCACCCCTATAGTTATGCAGTATGATGACGATCCCAGCGCACGAGCTGTCTATCTGCTGGAGGACTATACGGAGGAAATGGCGCAAAAGCACCGCATACACGTCTATTCCAACGAGGAATTTACTCTGAAGCGGCTGCAGGAGATGGCCGGGGAAATTACCGGTAATGTATACTCCTGACAACGCAAAAGTGCACAGGACGCCGGCCTTAGGCCGGTCACCTGTGCACCTTACATCATTCCTGCCAGTATCACACTGGCAATTATCCCTGCAACAGTAGCCATCAGTGCACCTGTGAGGGTGTATCTTGTTTTCTTTACCTTTGCTGTCATAAAGTAAACAGACATGGTATAAAAAATCGTCTCTGTGCAGCTCATCATAATGGACGCTATCAAGCCTATCTTTGAGTCGGTTCCAAATTCCTTAAACACATCAAGCACCAATCCGGTTGCCGCACTGGAGGAGAACATACGAACAATGGCCAGAGGCACCAGCTGGGACGGGAAACCTATATATCTGGTCCACTGCCCTATGAGATCTCCCAGGAGATCCAGGAAGCCTGACGCTCTTAAAATCCCCACGCCTACCATAAGGCCCACCAACGTGGGCAGTATCTGAACCACTGTCTTAAGACCGTCCTTTGCCCCTGTGACAAAATCCTCGTAGACATTCTTTTTCATGAGAATGCCATAGCCCACAATATAAAAAATTACCAGCGGAATAATCAAGTCTGAGACATAGAGTAAAATCTTCAATATAACCCCTCTGAACTGTCTTGTCTATTTATTTTACTCCGCCGGCCGTAAAAAAAGAACTCTCTTTTACGCTGCACTTCCATTTCCGTTGTTCCGTTTAGGGTTTCCAGCCGCGCATGCATGTTCAAATTCTTTTAACTTCTGCCTGGCTTCCGGATTCAGAGTTCTGGGCACCTGAATCTGTATTGTCACATACTGATCCCCACGCACATCCGGATTCTTCATAGAGACAACCCCTTTTCCCCTGAGGCGGATCTTAGTCCCGGACTGTACGCCCTCACGAATCCTGCACACCACATTTCCGTCAATGGTAGGAACCGTAACCTCCCCGCCGAACACAGCGGTGGTAAAAGGCACTTCTGCTGTGGTATAGATATCCATGCCTTTCCGGCAAAACCCTGCCTTTTCACCCACATGCACCTTCAGAAGCAGATCCCCCGGTTCTCCTTTACCGAGCCCGGGAAGCCCTTTGCCCCGGAGCCGAATGCTTTTGCCATTCTCTATCCCTGCGGGAATATGAACCTGGAGTGACTGCGCTTTGTCCCCCGGTGTCTCCGGATTCTGAAGCGTGATGATCTTGTCGCACCCAAAGGCCGCTTCATCAAATGTGACAGATAACTCCGCATGAAGATCCGGACCTTTGGACCGAAAACCTTCCCCGGAAAACCCTCTGCCGTAAAATCTGCCGGTGCTGTCAAATCCATCTCTATGAAATCCGCTGTATCTTTTTCTGTCTCTTCCTCCGAAGGCATCTCCAAAAATATCCCCGAAAATATCGTTCATATCGCCGCCCTCAAAATGAAATTCCCGGTAGCTGCCGTCAGAGCTGCTGTATGCATTTCCATATCCCCCTGTTTCCCCGGGCGTTCCCTCCAGACCGGCATGACCGAACTGATCATAGAGTTTCTTTTTCTCCGGATCGCTCAAAACCGTGTAGGCCTCAGTAGCTTCCTTAAATTTTTCTTCTGCCGCTTTATTTCCTGTATTTGTATCAGGATGATACGTTTTCGCAAGTTTGCGGTATGCTTTTTTGATTGTCTGCTCATCGGCATCTCTGCCAATTCCCAAAATTTCGTAATAATCCCGTTTTCTTTCCATTACTGCCACCTCCCTGCTGTGCAGTCAAAAATATTCCCCGGGAAGATTCCCGGGGAAACACAATATATTCTTATATGAAATACCCGGTATCCTCATAAGCTGCTGTTCTTATTCAATACCCGACCGCCGAATATAATTCTATAGTGCAGCGATACTTTGCGACTTACGCTTGTTGTTATATCTGTAATATAACAGCTATACTTTCATTTGTCAAGAGAAACGGCGAAAATTTATAAATCCTACTCTGCCTTTCCCATCCCTTCCACAATCTCACGTGTTTTCCAGGTTTTCAGGATTCCCAGGGAAAGCAGCATGCTTATAAGCAGGGCAACCAGCGATACCAGAAAAAAAGCAGGGAAGTTATACTGAAAGGGATGGCCAAAAGCACGCATGTCAGAGATTCTGTAGAGATACCTAAGTGCCGGCTGAGATATCAAAAACGCCACGGCTATGGACACCACGCACAGAATCGTATTTTCAAACAGCATCATTCGTTTTGTCATAGCCACACTCATTCCAATGGCCCGGAGCATACATACTTCTCTGGTCCTTGTCTGCATACGGTACCTCAGGTTATTTATCATATTGATCATCACTAAAACAAAAGCAATGACGGATATACCATAGACATAAACCATCTGTTTCTGATAGAAGGTTTCATTCTGCCGGATTTCCGAAATCAGGCTGCGGGCAGACACATTATCATTTTGACTGCTAACCTTAATCAGCTGTCTTTCCAGCTCCATCTGCCGGGACAGTGACATTTGGTTCCCGCCGTCCGCATACATACACTGGATACCGCTGTCTGGGGCAATCTTTTTTATCTGCTCATCGCTGGTGATCAGCAAAGGGTAGACCGTCCGGTTGCAGTCGTACATATAGGCAAAGGATACTATGGCCGCAACCTTATATGTTTTATACTCATATTCTGCCTGGGTATCTGTCAGATTGTCATACTCCAACGTGCCAGTATCCAGATCCTTCCTGTATTTTATCTGTATCTCATCCCCCACACGGTAGTCCATCAGGGGCGTGCCTTCTTTGTAGAAACCCGGATTTTTATTCTCCTTCGTGTCATCCGTTCGGAGCACAGAGAGAATCACCTCGTTCTCCCCGATCTCCTCCGGGTCAAAATCTCCGGAAATCACATGGCTTTTCAATGCCGTCAGCGCCTCGTTGTTGTATCCGTACAGGATAGATTTGTAGATCTGATTCCTCCCGTCATATCCCGCGTCCCCGTATCCGTATGTGTCTCTCAGCCTTTTGTTGTGTTCCTCGTAATAGCTGTCGTTTCTTTTCTTTCCGGCTTCATCCACAACACGCACCGGGATGCCGGATGCTGTCTTCACTGCTGTAATCCCCGGGATCTGTTCCATCTCCCGGGCGCTTTCTCTGGATATCCCCTCCCGGGCGCCGGCAAAAGCCTGCATTGTCATAGCATACTGTCCGTTTAAATACCACATTTCCTCTGTATCACTGCGGTATGCCTCCAGGGTCTGTGCCCGGTAAGCAAGGCCCGTAAATAAGGTAACTCCCAGACATACCGTCAGAACCACAAAAGCGCTGGTCTTCCTGTCCCTGAAAATATATTTGCATGCCATCTGAAGAAGGGTGCCTGTCTTGCTCTCGGACTTCTCTAAGGCAAAAACGCTTCCGCTTTTCTTTTCCTCCCTCCCGGAACGCCCCCCGGATATGGTTTCTGTCACAGATGCTGACGCGATCTTTCTCCCTGTCATCCACCCCACCGTTCCAATCAGCAAAGCAGTCACTGCCACGCAGATAAGAATCAGCCACACAGGAATCACCGGAGCAAAGCTTACCTTTTCATTAAATAAATAGATTTCCATACCCCGATCGCCGGAGATCGCACTAATGAAGACTGACACCAGCAATCCCCCGGCGATCCCCGCCGGAACCCCTGCGCAGTAAATAAGAAAGAGTTCGGATAAAATCATTCTCTGGAGCTGCCTCCGCTTCATTCCCACTGCCCTTAAAATGCCATACTGTTTTTCTCTGGTTATAGTTGCAATGCGGTAAATCCCATAGAATACTACCATACAGATCACGAGAATTACACCGATCACCTTAACATCCGTCCAGTATAAATCCCGGAAATCTTCCCTCGCAGGACAGGTTCGTATCTGACTGCTTTGTATCCCCAGCTCTGTGCGCAGCTCTTTTATCCTGGAAGTATAACTCACCCCCTCCTCAAACTGCAGATACACAAGGTAAGAGTCTTCCGTTTGCTTATCCAGAGGGGTATACAGTTGGATCACTCCATATTTTTTATTACCCAGCATATCGGACAAAATGCCAACCAGTGTAACCTTCTTCGGCTCCCCGGTTTCCGGGTCTGTGATGGTAAAGCTCTGGTTGACCGAGGGTTCTATCCCCAGATTTAAAAGAGCCCATTTCTCTGCGGCTACTTCCCCTTCCTGTGTGGGCAGTCTGCCCTCTATGGTCTTTGCCATCATGGTAACCAGCGTATCATCCCCCTTGACGAGAAACATGGTCTGATGGTTGCGCTGAAACGTATAGCGCCCTCCCTGCTCCACTGCCAGCCGCTGAATACTCCTGTCCTCTTTCAACTGCTGAACTTGCTGTTCTGACAGGTCCTCTATATAACAATCTGAGGGGGTAAACTGCGCCTTTGCCTGTATGTTAGCAATTCTGTGATTGGTATGCAGCAAAACCAGCATGGCAGTCAGGAGTGTAAAGGTCAGGGCAAAACTTAGAAAGATAGCCAGGGTGTTTTTCTTATAACTTTTTATAAATTGAAGGTGCAGTCTGCTGTCAGTTTCTCTGCCTTTCATTCTCCCACCTGCCTTTTCACAAGCTTTCCGTCCTCAATCCGCAGGATCCGATCCGCAAGCTGTGCAATTTCCTCATTGTGGGTAATCATAAGGATAGTCTGCCTGTACCTGGCGCTTGTTATTTTAAGCAGCCCCAGTACATCCTGACTTGTTTTTGAATCCAGATTCCCCGTAGGCTCGTCAGCCAGCACAATGGCGGGTTTTGCCGCCAGAGCCCTGGCAATGGCAACTCTCTGCTGCTGGCCCCCAGACAGCTGGCCGGGAATGCTTTTTCTTTTTTCCCGAAGTCCCAGAATCCCCGTGATCTCCAGTACGTACTCCTCGTCCACCCGCTTTCCGTCCAGTTTCAGAGGTAATATAATATTTTCCCATACATTTAACATAGGGATTAAATTGTACTGCTGAAAAATGAAGCCAATCTTCCTGCGCCGGAAGACGGTAAGCTCATCATCCGACAGCTCCTGAAGTTTTCTGCCGTCAACCACCACTTCTCCCCCGGTAGGAATATCCAGGCCCCCAACCATATTTAAAAAGGTAGATTTTCCGCTTCCCGAGGATCCTACGATCGCGGCAAACTCTCCTTTTTCTATGGTCAGATCAATGCCGTCCAGGGCACGAACCTGAGCCTCCCCTTTTCCATATACCTTTGTCAGCCCTTTTACTTCCAATATATTCATGTTTTCGTTCTCCTCCGCAAATGAAAATAGTCTGTATCTTATATACAGACTATACCATGCCAATATCTCAAACCTGTTTCCGGAATGTCTCACTTCTGAGATATTTCTTCTTTCAGCAGAAAAAGAGAGAACACACTGCCCTTACCCTCCCTGGAAGCAAGTTTTATATATCCACTCTGGGCCTTCATCACTTCCCTGGCAAGATACAGCCCGATCCCCAGTCCGGGCTCCCCGCTCACCCCGGGGGATCGGTAAAACCTGGAGAAAACGCTGGCCTGTTCCTCTTCCGGGATCCCAATCCCCTGATCTGCCACACGGATACATACAAAAAAGGAATAAGCCTCTGCAGAGACAACAATCTCACCTCCGCAGGGCGTGTACTTTATGGCATTGTCAACCACATTTGCCGCTGCTTCTATGGTCCATTTCAAATCGAACACAGCGGTTTCCTCTGTGGGTTCCACGGTTAGCCGAACCCCCTTCTGCTCTGCCTTCGGCATAAACTGCTGCTGTACGGCCCATAACACGGGCTGAATCCTCTGTTTTTGCATACATACTTTAATAATCCCCGTCTCCAGGCGGGATAGTTTTACCAAAGATTCCACCAGGAATTCCAATGTTTTAGCCTGCTCCCGGATCGCCTCCGTCCAGCCCGCCGCCTCCGGGCTCCCGTCCGATTTCTGCCGTGCCAGCCATTCTTCCAGTAATTGTGCGTACAGTACTATATTTGAGATGGGAGTTACCGATTGATGGGAAATATCAGAAATCTGCAGCTGGATCTGCTCTTTCTCCCTGGAAAGCTTCTGGTATGCCATCTCATTGTCACAGAGGTACCGCCACATGGTGTTTTCTATGGCCGATATCCCCGTCTCATCCAAATGTTTATCCTGGAATCTGCCGTCTATGGCATCGTCCAGCATCTTCTGTATCCGTCGGATGACTCTTTTCTCCCGCGCCCTAAAGAATATCACTGCAGAAATACAGGCGCCAAACAAAACGAATGCCGCACTTACAGATACAAGTATCAGAACCTCTGCCTTCATTTTTGCTTCCTCTGCTTTCTGTACTTTATTGTTTTGCCCAGATATACCCTATGCCGTACACGGTTTTGATACATTCCGGTGCGCTGGGGGAATCCCCCAGCTTATTGCGCAGGCGGTTGACTGCAACCGTAAGGGCATGTTCATCCACAAACTCGGTTTCCCCCTGCCAGACGCTGTCAATCAGCCGGCTCCGGCTCACATTTTTTCCCTTATGCTCCACCAGACACCGGAGCAGCCGCTGTTCTGTTTTGCTCAGGTCGATCCCGCGGCTGCCCTTCATAAATTCCATTTTCTCAAAGTCAAAGCAGTACTCCCCGCATTTGAATACAGCACCCGTGTCTTTTCCTTCCCGCAGCTGCACTCCCACCCTGGCACGCAGGACCATGAGACTGAAGGGTTTTGTTATGTAATCATTTGCCCCGGATTCCAGTCCTGTCACGATATCCATTTCCATATTATTTGCTGTAAGCAATATAATAGGCGTCCTGTCAAAACGGCGGATCTCCGCCATTAAATCAATCCCGCTGCCGTCCGGCAGATTCACATCCA
Source organism: Lactonifactor longoviformis (assembly GCF_042848515.1). Lineage (GTDB taxonomy): Bacteria > Bacillota > Clostridia > Lachnospirales > Lachnospiraceae > Lactonifactor > Lactonifactor longoviformis. The sequence continues at coordinate 4,670,752 of NZ_AP031453.1, forward strand.
GAAGGATCAAGTCGGGACGCTGTTCCTTCCAAATCTCCCTTGCCTGCTGCAGGGTAAAGGCCTGCACGCAGCAATATTCACCCCGCAATGCAATATTTATCCCTTTATTAAGATTTTCATCATCTTCCACAATCAGAACCTGTTTCATATAACGCCTCTCACCTCAGCCTCACTTTTTTAACACATATTACTATCCGTATACATATACCCTATCATAAAAGAAGCTATTCTGCAAAACCATCCTTTTCCATTTATCTATTCTCTGCTGTTATGTTTCCTTATTCCGCCGTCCGGGAAGAGCCCATGAACCAGAAATAGCGCCTTATGTATTCTTTCTATACATAAGGCGCCGCAAAAATTTTCAAGAGACATTCTGACTCTAATCAACAACAAGATGTAAAGGATACCTCTCTTCTGCCTCCAGGCAGTATACAGGATACGGAAGCTCCTCTCCCATCTTCCGGCAGCTCTCCACAGTGCTTTTTATCCAGCCCTCCATATCCTCACCGGGAGAGGGAAAATGCACCAGAAATATCTGATCCGGCCGGCAAAACTGAAGCAGGCACTTTCTCGCCCCGGGCAGCCCCAGGGCGGGAAATGGGGCAATCAGAACACTCAGTTTCCTGCAGTACTCCCGCAAATGGCCGTACAGCCTGTGATCGGGCTTTGCATCCCCCAAAACAAACAGTTCCTGCCCCTGATACTGAAGCAGTACGCTGTAATGGCGTACGTCCCGGTAGACGTTGCCCATATGTTCTGTGGACAGCAGATATAGAGTCAGTGCACCGTATCTGCCCATAAAGTCCTGGTCAGACAGTCTTTCCTTTCTCAGAAAGCGGGAGGAACTAACACCGGCTTCTGCCAGTATGGAAAGGATATCATCCCCCGCCAAAACCAAGGCAGAGCTGTGGGTTTTCAGATAAGCAGAAACCTTTTGGGGATGGAAATGGTCCCTATGGCTATGGGTAACCACAAGAAGTCCTATCTCAGGACAGCCGGCATCACAGAGAAGCTTTTGTTCCAGTGTCTCCGGCAGTGGCTGATAGGGCTTGATCTCCTGACCGGTAAATACATCAATTCCAACCCACTGCCCTCCAAGTTTTAATATAACTCCTGCATTTCCAACGTGAAATAAATAATCCATTATCGACCTCTCTTTTGCCTTCCCCATCCGCAGTTACCTTTTTAGTTCTCTGCAGATGAAAGCCATGACACCACTTCCCTGATCCATTCCCTCTGCTGCCCTGAACTGCCGGCGCAGAGGATATCTTCCTCCGTCACATCACCCATATCAAGCCTTTTTCCTGTGGCCAAACGCTCAAACGCCTGGGGCAGACCGGTATCCAGGCAGTCGGAAAACATCTTAATCTCCTGAATGCGAAGGCCGGATCCCTTCATCCACAGATCTGCTCCCCCCCACGCAAAACGTCTGGTGCATCTTATCCCGCACTCCGGTGACTTTCCGTATCTCCATTCCCAGGCGGCGTACCATTCCTTTGTGCGGTTGATTTCTGATAACGGAAATTCCTGATCCCTTAATTTTTGAGCGCTCCCATATTCTTTGCAGAAGCTTTCTATTAATGTACCTTTCAATCCCTCAACGGTAAGCTCCGGGAGGATATCTCTCAGGTTGCATACCCGGGAGCGCACAGACGAAACCCCTTTTGCCCTGAGCTTTTGAAGGGATGGGGTCAGATAACGCTCCATGTTTTGCAAGTTCACATTCACCATTAAAGTACCGTGATGTACTCTGCAGCCACCGGTATTGGAAAATGCATTACCCGAGAATTTGCATCCATTTTCCGCCAGCAAATCATTTCTTCCCGAAAATTCAGTGCACAGGCCGTAGGTTTTTATGGCGTCCGTCACCACCTTCATCTGCCGTTCCAAATCATAGACCTCTGGATCTGCCAAAAATGTAAAACACAGATTCCCCAGATCCTGGTATACGGCGCCTCCTCCTGTTGTTCTTCTGGCCAGAAACCCTCCTTCTTCCTCCAGCAGCTTTGCCCTGCACTCCAGAAGTGCATTCTGGTTCTTGCCGATTACTACTGTTTTGTCATTCTGCCAAAGGTAGAGGATCACATCATTTTTCTGTATTCTGGTGCCCAGATACGTTTCCACGGCCAGATTGTACCACGGATTACAGGATTCTGTCTGATAATAGTAATGTCCCACACGCTCACTCCCTTCTGCAGCCGGGCGGGCTATGAGAACCCCATGCCTTTAATAAACGGCATCCTGGAGTTTTCTCAGTTCATAGATGTAAGAGTTCTCATCCATAGCAAGCATGTCATAGGTGATCACCTCACCCTTCTTTATATCTTTTTTTGCCACTGTATTCTTGTTGATCAGCCCGATGGGTACTGCATTCATCCTTTTGGCTGTATCGTATTCTTCAATCATACCATACACAGTGTATCCCCCGATGTAATCCAGGGGCTCTCCGGCCTTGAGATCCCGTTTTGCCAGGGTGATGACCTCACACACCGGTTTCCCCAGAGGCGCAATGGTAGCCATCTTGTCAATAGACGCCATGGCCACTGAAAGCGGCGTCTCAAGACTGCATAGATGGAAGGGACGGAACAATGTGTAATTGGGGCCGTCTCCCATTCTTAAATACCGCATTTCCCCGTTTACCTCGCTGTTCCCGTGGGCTATAATGGCAAACACGCCTGGTGCAACGCCATTTACATATTCCACCACCCCGTAGCGGTCCAGGATCCCGCCCTCTTCTTTTGACAAGAAGGTGCCGGCAAGGCCGTCTACGTCTGTGGATGGACCATGGGCGCCCCGGATATCGCAGGTCATACCTGTAGAGTTCGCCATGGCCGTCATCTCCACCATTGTCTTTGTTCCGTCTTTAAAGGAACAGAGCATCTTAGGGGCAAGCCCCAGGCTCTTTGCCTCCTTTGCAACGGTATCCGGCGTTGACTCCCTGTTTATCTTATGATTCTGTCCTTTTCCGATTACACGCACCTGGAAGCCCATTGCCTTTGCAAAATCATAATACTCTTTTACGGCGCCGGGCTCATCTCCTGCGGATCCAGTATACACGACACCCTTTTTGTCCGCAAGGATTTTCAGGTAGGATCCAATAGTAACGTCTGTCTCTACATTCAGCATTACGATATTTTTTCCATTCTCTATAGCCTCCACCGCCAGCCGCGCACCCACCTCCGGGACGCCGGTGGCATCTACCACCGTTGAAATCCCTTCCGCCTGTGCAACCAGCTTAAAGTCCTCCGTCACAACAAACTTGCCGTTTTTTAATGCCTCGTTTGCTTCCTTCAGATCATTGGTAACAATAAACTGTTCTCTGGTTAATCCTGCATTTTCATAGGCTGATACGGCATTCTCTAACCGGATATCCGAAATAATCGCAGGCCTCATGCCGGGCATGCCTGCCATCTGGTTGATCATTCCCCTTCCCTGGTTTCCTGCTCCCACTACGCCTGCATATACGGGATTCCCCTCTTCCTCCAGCTTCAATAACTTGTAATTCAGTCCAAACATATTACTTTTTCTCCTCTCTCTATCTGATTACCACCATTTAATCTGATCCGTTATGTGGGTACGCAGCTGAATAAATGCAGGATCCGTAAAGTCCCGGGGTCTCGGAAGATCCACTTCTATCTCCTCCTTAATCGTCGCCGGTTTATTGGTCAGAATCAGCACTTTTTCTGCCAGATACACAGCCTCTTCTATGTTGTGGGTAATAAATACAACTGTGCTTCCCGTTTCTTTCCAGAGCCGGATCACCTCATCCTCCAGATAATACCGGAGTTTTATATCCATCTGCCCGTAGGGCTCGTCCATAAGCAGCAAGTCCGGATTCATGACAAATGCCCGGCCTATGATAATGCGCTGCTCTGAACTCACCGACAGCTGGGAGGGGTATGCGTTTCTGAATTTGGTCAGTCCCAGCAGCTCCAGCATATTATCTACCCTCCGCTTAATTTCTTCCGGGGGCAGTTTCTTTATTTTCAGGCCAAAGGCCAGATTCTCTTCTACCGTCAGCCACTGAAATGCCGACGGCTCCTGAAATACAAAGGCCAGATTATGTTTTTTCGGATCCGCCGGTTCTCCGTCTATCAGGAGTTCTCCTGCCGTGGGCTCTATCAGCTTTGTCAGCAGATTCAGAAATGTTGTTTTGCCGCACCCGGTTGGCCCTACGACACAGACAAATTCCCCTTTTCTAATGTTAAAAGAAATATCATTGAGCACCAGGAGATCATCAAATTTTTTTGTCAGGTTTTTTACTTCCACCTTAACTTCACGGTTATTGCCCATCTCTAACACCTCTCGTCCTTCCATAGTTAAAGAGCCAGATCCGTATTCGCCGCAATCACCTGCCTGATATGCAGAAAATTGGGGTCTACGTTATTTCTGGGCCGGGGTAAATCTATCTCATATATTTCTTTTACGTGGGCAGGGCACTCGCTGAATAAGACGATGCGGTCTCCCAGATACGCCGCTTCTTCAATATTATTTGTCACAAAGATAATGGTACGCTTTTCCTGTTCCCAGATTCTTATAAGTTCGTCTTCCATGGCATACCTGGTCTGGGCGTCCAACGCCCCAAAAGGTTCGTCCATCAGCAGGATCTCCGGGTTATTGGTGTAGGCGCGGGCGATTCCCACCCGCTGCTTCATACCTCCGGAGAGCTGGCTGGGGTAAGAATTCTCGAATCCCGACAGACCTACCAGATCAATATATTTCTTCGCCCGCTCCCGCCTGGTCTTTTTGTCCTCCCCGGCCATTTTAGGACCCAGCTCCACATTCTGCATCACTGTCTTCCAGGACATGAGTCCTGTTTTCTGAAACACCATCCCCACGGCGCCGTGGGAACCCCGGACTTCTTTTTCATCCAGATAAAAACTGCCCGACGAGGGAGTCTCCAGCCCCGCTATCATATTCAGAAGTACCGTTTTGCCGCAGTGGCCGGGCCCCAGAAGTACTAGGAATTCCCTGTCCTGAACCTCCAGGGTCACCTCATGTACCGCCTCGAATTCGCCCTCCGGGGTATGGTATATCTTTGTCAGTTTGTCTAACCTTAACCTTATTTTTTTCTCAGCCATGGACAAATCATCCTTTCCACAAATGAAATAAATACTGCAAGCAGGGCACCTACAATGCCGATAGCGATCATTGCCACAAGGACCAGGGCAGTATCACCGCTGTCCATGCCCCTGGTAATCAGAAAGCCTACGCCTGATTTTGCCCCCAGCATCTCCGCTGCCAGTACAACCATCCATCCGGTACTGATAGAAGTCTTAATTCCCGCCAGAATGGTGGGCAGCGCCGATGGCACTGCAATTTCAAACAAAAGCTGCCTGGAATTGGCGTGAAATACTGTTCCCACATCCAGGTAGAGCTGTTCCACGCGCTCCATTCCTGACTGTGTATTTACAATGACCGGAACGATGGAACCAATTACTACAATTAATATTTTGGGTGTCTCGCCAATCCCAAACCATATAGTTATAAGAGGGATCCACGCCAGAGGGGGAATGGGACGCAGCATATTAAAGATGGAGCCAAAAACTGACTTGCCGGTCCTGCTCCAGCCGATTAGAATCCCGAATAAGATACCCGCTGACCAGGAAATTAATAAGGCGGTCATAACTCTGCGCAGGCTGGCCAGGATATGCCCGAAAAAGCTGAGTCTCATAATGGGCTTGTCAAAGGTATCCGCAAACCTGGACCAGGTCTCTGCCGGTGTGGGGATCAGATCCGGCCGATTCCCGGAAACGCCCATCCACAGGGCCAAAAGGCATGCAATGGAGACAGCCGGCAGAACAGCATACAGAATTTCTAAAAACAGATTTCTTTGCTTCATCGTGTTCTACCTCCCCATTTCACAATTTTCTTCTCCGCGAGTTCCAGCAGCGCTGTCATAATTGCCCCGATGATGCCAATCACAAGCATGCCCAGAACGATAATGTCCGGTCTGGCAAAGGCGCGCCCCATAAGGATCATGTAACCCAGTCCCGCACTGGAGGCAAGCATCTCGGCCGCCACCAGTGTAGACCATGAATTCCCCAGGGCTACCCGGATCCCGGCAAAGGTAATGGGAAGTGAGGAAGGAATTCCTACCTTTATAAAAATAGTAAAGTTGGAGGCTCCAAATGTTTTCGCCACATTGATGAGCACAGGACTGGTCTGCTTAATTCCCGTATAGGAATTAATCACACAGGGAATAAATGCTGAGAAAAATATAATAAACGCCTGTGCCTTCAGTCCGATTCCCAGCCACAGGATCGTTAAGGGGATCCAGGATATAGGGGGAATGGGACGTATGATTTCAAACAGAGGGGTGACAAAGCGATCCACCCACCTATACCACCCCATGAGCCAGCCCAGGGGAATACCCAGAATCAATGCGGTAAAAAGCCCCAAAAGAGACACCCGCAAACTGGAAAACACATTGACCTGGAGCGTATTGCCGTCCGGCGCTGTCTCCGCAATTTTTACAAAAAACAGCTTTATAATGTCTGTGGGCGCCGCCAGATACTTTGAATTGATAATGCCGCTTACTACCAGCAGCTGCCAGATGACAAAAAAACCGGCAATTCCCAGCACTGACAGCAAAGCGTACTTTGTACTGCCCACCGCGAATTTATTTTTCTTTGTTTTTTTATTCATTCTCATTTCCTCTATGATTATGGGTTAATAATTCCATCTTCCGGCCTCTGTCATTTCCTTGTGAACCTCTTGGGCAATGCTTGGATCAAACATATTGTTATCCAGCACGAATTCCCGGTCTTTCTCTGTATACTTTCCGGTGTCAATAAAAAAGTCCAGGGTAACCAGCAAATCGGACTCCGCTTTGGTAACTGCCCGCTTTGTGTAAGGCGCATACTCTACGGTAGTGTCCAGCTGCTCCATTACATCCTCCAGCGTCGGGCTGTTTCTTCTTTCGCAGATATATTTTGAGGTTTCCTCGTCACATGCTATCCCTTCAATCTCACAGGTTTCCAGATAGTACGCTTCTGCCTCTTCCATATTGTCAGCAATCCACTCGCTGGCTCTGTAATACACTTCATAAAACTTTTTAACAGCATCCCTTTTATTTTCCAGGGCATCTGCCGTTGCGCAGATACCGCATTCGATTAAATCACCTGTAATATCCAGACCGCTGACCTTTTTATATCCTGCCTTTTCTGCTTCCAGGGCCACAGAAAGGGACAGGCACACACCATCCCCCTCACCTGCCTTAAAGGCGGTGAAACCTGTGCTGTTATCCATATTTACCATTGTGATATCCTTATCTGTCAGACCCAGAAGGGACAGGGTGGAATTCAGCACAATATTTGTGGTGGTGCCCACAGGCAGAAGCCATTCCGTTCCCGCCCATTCTTCTGCAGTGCCGTATAACTCCTCTGCCCCCTCTACCTTCCCTTTTCCGGCTTTATAGATAGGAGAGTCTTCCCGGGTATACAGATTCAGAACCGCGTCATATTCACAGTTGCCGATGCAGTAAACATCATATCCCAGCATGCCCACCAAAACTCCGGGGCTGCCTGTGGTAGCGATATCCCAGCTCTCGTTGGCCTCCATCATAGCAGGACCGCTGGTAAAAGAGGAATACTCCAGGTCAATATTCAGTTCATCAAACCAGCCCTTTTCATCTGCAATATAAATTGGGAGAGAGTGCATAACCCCGGAGAAGTATGCAATATCCAGCGTCTGCCTTTCCTCCAGGGGCTGTATATCCCAGGTTGTTTTGGAGTCCTTCCCTGCCGTTGTTTTCGTCTCCTCCTTGGAGGAAGACCCCTCACCGCATCCTGCCATACCTCCCATCGCCAATGACATTACCAATGTAAACGCCAGCACCTTTTTCATAGTTTTTTCTCCTTTCTATGTTTGCTTTTTTCAGTAGTTTACATATATTGCACAAAATTATAGACACAAATTAGTATAATTATCAGCATGACTGCAATAAAAAGCTTATTCACTATATGTGAATTAATTCTGCTGTTCAGCCTTCTTCCCGCTGCTCCCCCTAAAATTCCAAATATCACCATCCCCAGCAGAAGTGCCGGACGGACAGCCGGCAGATTCCCTTTCACTGCTGTGAAGATCACGCTGCTGGCCTGGGATATGAGTATAATATATAAGGAATTCTGAACAGCCACTTTCGTCTCCATGGAGAAGCAAAAGTAAAGAAGGACCAAATTGATGGGGCCCCCTCCTATCCCTAAAAAGGAGGACATAATCCCAAGTATAATTCCTATACATGCACAGATACTCTTGCCGGTGATCTGCTTTGTGTGAATCTTATGTTTCTGCAGTGTATAACACAGTGTCCCTATGGTAAGGACAAACAGGGCCGCGGACTGAACAGCGCCGATCCGACCCGAATCAGAAAACCAGCGGTTCAGTACTTCGAAGAGGCATTTTCCCAGACAGCCTCCTGCGGCTGCCCCTATCCCCAGAAACGTGCTGACTTTATAGTCAATACGGGAGTCTCCCTTCACATGGACGCTCACTACGGAATAGCATGTCATGGACAGTACGGTACACCCTGATAAAAAGCTGACCGTGCCCGCGTCCATGAGCTGAAAAGAATCCAGCACGGGTTTTATAATTACTCCGCCTCCGATGCCGCAGACAGATCCAAGGACGGAAGCCAGAAAACTGATTAGATAAATTATGAGCAGCGATGAATCATACATTTTGCAGATCATCATCTTTCATACACAGATGGACAGCTCCCAGCTTAAACGTCTTGGGAAGTGCCAGTATCTTCGGATCTTCCCCCACATACTTCTTTTTCGCATCTGCCAGAGCTTCCTCAAAGGTTGCTCTTGTCTTAAGTCCCATGCCTCTGGCAATTCCCGGTTCCTGGGCTCCTACAATATAGATTGCCGAGGTATTTTCCTCTGCGATATGCCCGCAGCTCATCATGCTGAATCCATGGAAGGGATGGAACGCATTGGCAAAACGGTACTTCCGGATATACTCTTCCTTTGTGGCAAAGTACTCTCCATAGCGGTTCATGTCCGGCAGAATATTCATATAGTCATGCTGAAACATCTCATATAATTCCCTTAGATACGGCCACCTTTCATCGTGGAAGTAGCCGTTGCAGACAGAGGAACAGATAATTACACACCGGTCGCTCATAATACGTTTATGCCGGATTACCTGGGCAGACAATGCCTGCATCATCTGAATGGGATTGGTGCCCATACCGTTTCCGTAGTGGAAGTCCTGGGGCATACCGAAGACCAGAACATCATATTTCTGCTCGGCAAAGGGTACATAGGTTCTGATATTTGCCGTCTTCCAGCTTTGCCTCTGCATCTCGGCAGCGTAGCCGGAATTAATCTCTATCTGCCTGGAATAGGTGTCCAATACCGCGTCACAGCAGAAAAATGGATGTCCCATCTTTTCCTCCATATGCCTGCCAATCTCGTCAAATTTCGTCCGCATCAGGGAATGTCCGGAGACCGGCGTAAAGTCCGGACGGTGCATTACCTGGGGTACATGGTGGGACGCAATACTTTTCCAGTGGGTAATGCCTGTGGAGCAGTGCTTATACCCCCCTGAATATCCCCCGTAGGGATTTCCCTGGGTATGACCGATAAGGATAGGGATATCACACTCGTATACATACCGGTTCATAATAACCGGATCCCCCCGACTGGTAGTCCCCAGATCCACCAGGTGTTCATAGTCCTCCGAATCGTGACTGGTAATCTGATTGGTATGATAGAATTCATCAAACAGCTCTTTCCCAAGGATCTGTTTCATCTCCGGCACCGTAGTTCTGGGGTGCAGTCCGTTGGAAAACAGAAGAAGAATGTCTTTCTTTTCAACCCCTGCAGCATATAGCTCTTCCAGCATTACCTTAATGGCAACTTTTCTGTGGGAAGTGGCCTGGCAGCCGCCTTTCACAATATCGGGTATTACAAAAACAACCTTGCTCCCTTTATGGGCCAGCTTCCCAAGAGGCTCCATTCCAATGGGGCTGCGCACAGACTCCCTTGTGCGTTCATAAATTTCAGCTTCCGGAATGTGGGGGGGATCAGGAACGGTCTCCCCTGGAATAAATACATCTGCTGTATCCGGCAGATCGGCTGTCATCGTGCCATGCCCATACTCAAACTCAACGTTCATTCGCCCTCTCCTCCCTGTTCTCCTAAATATAAGTGTACAATTTCCAGGTATTCCTCCGGATAGAACCCAATATTTTCTGAAAAATGGGTCAGGGCAATCAATCCCCCGTCAATCTCCTCAATAGATGCCAGCATCTTTGCGTTGTCTGCCTTTAGGCCTCCGCCGTATACCACATCCATGCCGCCCGTTTTTTCTTTGATGAATCGTGCAATCTCCGTTATGTATTCTTTACCGGCCGGAGTCTTCCCGGGGCCGATAGACCATATGGGTTCATATCCGATGACAACTCCCTCTTTGTCCACGCCCTTCAACCCTGTCTCCAGCTGTTCTCCCAGCACCTCTTTCCACCGTTCCTGCTCCTTTGCCGATTCACCGATGCAGTACAAAACCTTTAAGCCCGCTGCCTGGGCACACAAAATTTCTTCGTTCAGCAGACCGTTTACCGCTATGGGATCCCATATCCCGGCCTTTTTCAGCACCCCCTTTTTGTCATTTCGTTCCTCACAGTGTCCGATTAAAGTGGCGCCGCATCCCATAGCCTTCACTACTGATGCAGTACGGTTAGTAGTAAATGCACCAAAATTCCCTCCTACGGCGGCATCCTCTCTGTAGACGCCCTGGCTTCCTATCATTACCGGGCTGTCCTTTTCCAGAGCCTCCACTGCATTCATAAGATGTGCCTCCGGAAAGAAATGGATAAACTCTACCTCCTCCTTTCTGTATTTTTTAAGTCCTTCCTGGGTGTTTTTTATAATATAAGAAGCCCATTCCGGCAGCTCTGCAAGACTGTTAACACCCCCGTATTCCTTAGTAATGTCGAATCTTTTCAGGTTCAAAAAAATATGCTTCATGCTCTACCCCCTTGTCTTTTTGTTGCCCGTATGTATGGCGCGGTTCTGCGCCGCCAAAGCTGCCTCCCGCACACATTCACTCAGCGTTGGATGGGCATGAATGGTGTCAATAAGCTCATCTGCAGTAGCTTCCAGTTTTATGGCCAGGGCTGCCTCGGCGATCAGCTCCGTTGCCTGCGCCCCGTAGATGTGTACTCCCAGCAGCTCTCCGTATAGCTCCCCCGTCAGTACTTTTACCATCCCGGTGTCCTGCCGGTAAATTAAAGCTCTGCCGTTGGCTGCCATGGGAAATACTCCGGCCCGGTAAGATATGTCTTTTTCCCGCAGCTGCTCCTCCGTAAATCCCACACCCGCCAGTTCAGGAAAAGAGTACACTCCCCCCGGACATATACTTCCGTCAAAGCTGCGGGACCCTCCCATACAGTTTTCAGCCGCGATCATGCCCTGTTCTGACGCCGCGTGGGCAAGCATCAGCTGTCCGTTGCAGTCTCCCACGGCATAGATATGCTTTGCGCTGGTTCTCATAAAGGAGTCTGTCAGGATCCTTCTTTCAGCCCTGACACCTGCTTTCTCCAGATTCAGCCCTTCCAGGCTGGCCTTTCTTCCTATGCACAAGAGTATCTTTTCCGCTTCCAGGGTTATCTGTGTATTCTCCTGTTCCACACAGCAGGCGGCCATGTCACCTTTTTTCTCAAACTTGCAGACTTTTGCTCCAGTCATAATGCGCATGCCCCTGTGTTCCATGTCTGCCTTCAGCTTTTCCGACAATGTCCTGTCCATGTTAGGCAAAATATTCCCTGCCATTTCCACAATTGTAATTTTGGTGCCGAACTCGTGATATGCGGTTGCCAGTTCAACACCGATCACACCGCCCCCTACTATGAGCATACTGTCGGGTACCTTTTCCAGAGAGAGGGCCGCCGTACTGTCAATGCAGATGTCTCCCCCGGCTCCCGGGATGGGCGGCACCAGAGGCTCAGCACCTGTTGCAAGAATAAAGAAATCACTGGAAACCCTTTGTTTTTGGCCGTCTGCCATGTTGACGCACACCGTATGGGGATCCAGAAAGCCCGCCGAACCGTACAATACTCTTATTCTGTTGGATCGCATTAACCCCTCAACCCCCGAGACCAGTCTGTCAATTACACTTTTTCTCCGTTCCTGAACCATATCCCAGTCCAGATGCGGCGAGGCCACAACGCCGATTCCGGCGGACGCTCCCGCCTCGTGGTATACATGGGCGCTGTCCAGCAGCGCTTTGGTGGGGATACAGCCTATATTCAGGCAGGTGCCCCCCATCCGTCTCTTTTCAATCAGGGTTACTTCCGCCCCCAGCTGCGCTGCCCGGATGGCAGCCACATAGCCTCCCGGACCTCCTCCTATCACTGTTACTGTTTTCTTATCCATCTCTTCTCCCTCCGCTAGGCCAGCATCATCACCGGATCGTCCAGCAAATCCTTGATCGCTTTCAGCAATTTTGCCGCAGCTGCGCCGTCAAATACCGTGTGATCGAATGACAGGGAAATCTGCATACAGGTTCTGACACATATTTCATGTTCCACCACTGCCGCTGTCTCTTTCATACAGCCCACCCCGAGAATCAGGCATTCCGGGGAATTAATAATGGGGTCAAAGGACTCAATCCCAAACATCCCCACGTTGGAAACGGAAAAGGTTCCCCCGCTCATATCCTCCCCGGATAACCGTCCGTTTCTGGCCTTCTCTGTCAAGGTCCCGAATTCACCTGCCAGTTCAAAGATTCCTTTTTTATCCGCGTTTTTAAGCACCGGGACAAGGAGTCCGTCAGGGGTATCCACAGCAACACCGATATTAATATCCTTCTTTATGCAGAATCCTCCCTCCTGCGTAATACAATTCATGTGGGGATATGCCCCCAAAGCAGCTGCACATGCCTTGACGATAATTTCGTTGTACGACACTCTGGTCTGCTTTTTTAACTTTTCCCGAAAGGCAATTAAGTTTTCACAGTCAACGGTGGTTACCAGGGTCACCCGCGGTTTGTGATTTGCGCTTTCCAGCATATGTCTCGCAATTGCTTTTCTCCTGGGAGTAAAAGGCACAAAGACAGATGCGTCCCGGGAAACAGGCGCCTCATACCTGAGAACATCCGCTTTCACAATTCTTTTTCCTTCCTCTTTCGGAGAAAGCTCCTCTATGGGAATCCCTAAATCTTCCGCCATCTTCTTTGCCAGAGGCGAGATACGCACCTTCCCTCTTTTTCTCTCCTGTCCGGCAGCCTTTCCTCCCGGCTTCCTCTCAGGGACGTCCGCCGTATCAGGTTCCGGCTTAGGATCTGCACTTGCTTTGTTCTGATCTGCCCTCTCCTGCGTATACTCCTCTCCCTCCTCCAGCAGGATCGCAATTTTCTCCTGACAGGGGACGGTATCTCCCGGCTGCGCCAGGAGCTTGTACACGATTCCTGCATCCGTGGCAAAGATATCCTGAACAGCCTTGTCTGTCTCTGCCCGCAGCACAATCTGTTCCTTTTCGACCTTATCCCCGGGTTTTATGAGCCATTCGTCGATCACTCCCTCTTCCATATTCATTCCAATTTTAGGCAAAACTAAGTATTTCGGCATAGAGTCTCCCTCCTCAATCATTGGATAAGCTTTTATGAACCGCACTTATAACATCTGAAACATCCGGCAATACGGCAGATTCCAGAACCGCATTATAGGGAATCGGAATATTCAGGGCCCCCACCCGAAGGGGAGGGGCATCCAGAAGATCAAAGGCTCTCTCATTGATCTCGGCCACGATATCACTTCCCATTCCCCCCCGTTTACAGGCTTCATGGACCACAATGACCCTGCCTGTTTTTTCAATGGAAGCAATCACCGTATCGTAATCCAGAGGCAGGAGTGTCCGCAGATCGATTACCTCGCAGGAAATTCCTTCCTGTTCCAGCTTTTCGGCTGCCTGGAGACAGGTTTTTACCATACTGGAATAGGTCACCAGGGTAACATCCCGTCCCTCCCGGGAAACAGCAGCCTTTCCTATCTCCACCAGGTAATCCTCTTCGTCCGGGACCTCTCCCTTCACCGCATAGGTTCGTTTGTTCTCAAAAAACATAACCGGATTATTGTCTCTTATGGCTGCCTTAAGCAGTCCCTTACAATCAGCAGGTGTATAGGGCGCTACAATTTTCAGTCCCGGCACATGGTTGAACCAGGACTCCAGGGACTGACTGTGCTGTGCAGCCTGCCCTCCCCCGGCCCCTATAGGAACCCGTATGACCAGAGGCATTTCCACGTTTCCCCCAAACATGTACCGCATTTTTGCCGCCATATTGACGATCTGATCCATGGCAAGGGTAACCCAGTCGCAAAACATAATTTCCACAACAGGACGCATGCCCGTGGCAGCAGCTCCCACACCCATACCGGTGAACCCAGGCTCGGATATGGGGGTGTCGATTACACGCTCCAGTCCAAACCTGTCTGCCAGACCCATGGTTACGCCAAAAGGATTTCCTTTCACGCCGTCATCACACCCCATAATGAATACACTGCTGTCCCGCTCCATCTCCTCGGCAAATGCCTCGTTTAAAGCTTCTCTCACTGTTTTTATGCTCATAACACTTCTCCCTCTTTTCAGATAATGATCTCACCGTCTGCATAGATATCCTCGTAGAGTGTCTCCAGAGACGGCTCATGGCATTGGGTATCCGCATATGCAATGGCCTCTTGAATTTCAGCTGCCGCCCGTTTTTGTATATCCTCCAGTTCCTTCCCGGGGACTCCTGCGCCCTCCAGGAATTCCCGGGTCCTCGTCACCGGTTCTATCTCGTACAGTACTGCTATTCTCTCAAGGTCCTTTTCGTCTCTGTAGTTCTGGTCATCCCCCACATGGTGGCCCAGCATCCTCATATAGCGGGCCTCAATCAGGGTGGGGCCTTCCCCTGCCCTTGCTCTGGCTGCTGCGTCCCTGACGGCTTTATACACTTCAAATACATTAAATCCGTCAATCTGTATCCCTGGCATCCCAAAGCCCTCTGCCCTCTTATAGGCGTCGTGCTCCTTTGTCACCCTCCAGTAGTCCGTCCCTATGGCCCACTGGTTATACTCGCATAGAAATACTACCGGCAGGTTCCAGGCTGCCGCCATGTTCAGAGTTTCCGAAAAAGGGCCCTGGTTGCAGGCTCCGTCCCCGAAAAAGCTGAGTGATACTTTCCCATTCTTCTGAAGCTTTGCCGAGAGAGCAGCCCCTGCAGCAGGGGCAATGCCGCTGCCTACAATCCCCGTTGCTCCCAGGATTCCGCTTTCCACATCAGCAATATGCATGGAGCCTCCCTTCCCCTTGTTGTAGCCCTCCGCCTTTCCGAACAGTTCTGCGAACATCCTTCCCGGAGAAGCTCCCCTGGCAAGAGCATGCCCGTGTCCTCTGTGGGTACTGGTGATGTAATCCCCCTTTTCCAGGGCATAGCAGGCCCCCACAGCGATTGCCTCCCCGTAATAATACGCATGGCACATACCCCTGATCTTATCTGCCCTCCATAAATCCCGCACCTTTAACTCAAATTCCCGTATTTGACAGATCCTGTAGAACATTTCTTTTGCCTCAGCCAGGGTCAAGTCCTCCGGCAGCTCCCTCATAGGTGTATAACTGGGGATAATTGATTTGATTTGTTCTGCTTTTTCATTCTCCATTTCTGATTCCTCCATAACTCCTTGGCAGACTATATAACAAAAGCTTTAACTTATCTGTATCATACCACAAATTATTTGCTTACTTCTACGCAATATTTTTGGATTTTATCCATATTTATAACAAATATGCGGCATCTTTTTTGTTTATTTTGTTATATCTGCCTTTTTGGCCAGTAATCCAGCAATATCTCTCAATATTATTAGAATATTTTTCCATTAGTTATATTGCACATTCCAATTTTTTTGTGTATACTTTGAGTTAATAGAATAGATTAGGAGGTTGAATTATGCGAGTTACGCTTTACGAGATTGCCCAGGCCACTGGGGTATCTGTCTCTACTGTCTCCCGGGTGCTTAACAATGACAAAAGCAAACCGGCCAGCAAAGCAACCACAGAGCGCATCATAAAGGCAGCCTACGATCTGGGATACTATACACGCACCCCGGAGACTGAGACATACATTCCAGAACCGGCGCACAGGAATCTCACCTGCTTTCTGGCGTCTGCCAGCGATACCTACAATGATTACTTTTTCTCCCAGCTTCTGCTGGGCATCCAGGAGGAGTCCGGACGGATGGGCTATTCCATTACACACACCCTCTCCACTTCCACGGAAAGTGCGGAATCGATCTGCAAAAGAATCTCCGACACCTCACCGGACGGCGTTATTCTGATGGGACGTGTAAGCAAAAAAATAATGAATTTTCTTAATACCCTAACTCTGAATATGGTGTATACCGGGCTGAATAAGCTGGATGTCAGCATTGACCAGGTAATCTGCGACGGCTACGGGGCCATTGTAGATTCCGTGAATTATTTGGTAAAATGTGGGTTTACAAAGATTGGATTTATAGGGACGATTCCCTCAGAGAAATCGGACATCTTAAATGAGCATCGTTTCCGCGCTTTTTCAGACGCTGTAAAACTCAATGATTTGAAGTTAGATATGAATCTGTGCAAAAATATTCAGCTTGGCACAGAACAGGCCTATAATGCTGTTATAGAATTGCTGAGAAGCGGAGAGATCCCAGAGGCTTTCTGCTGCGCCAATGATATGGTGGCCATCGGGGTAATCAGCGCGCTGACGGATTATCAGTACCGTGTACCGGAGGATGTATCTGTCATTGGTCTGGATGATATAGAGATGGCTAAATTTATGAAGCCCAGACTCACTACGTTTAATATGCAGAACCGGGAATTGGGAAAATTTGCTGTGAAGATTCTGGACGACAGAATCAACGGCCTTCACTCCGTACCCGCGGTCATACAGCTACCAAGCACATTGATGGTGCGTGACAGCTGTACTCCCAATCCCAGAAAACATTCGGCATCCGTAGAACTCCCCAAGGCAGAGCACAAAGGCTGACGCTTAAAAGCTCTGCGTCAGCCTTTGTATTAATCTACGGTTTTCATATCAGCAAAATTCATACGGTATCTCACCCGTGGTAACTTTGGAATAGTAATCAATCCGCTCAATTATATGTGCAAATTCTTTCATCCTTGTTACCCTGGGATAATTGCAGTCAGGATTTTTTGTCTTATCCTTATTGTTAAAGATGGGGTGCCGGAGCATCTTCTCCAATACCTCTTCCCCGCTGTATCCCCACGCCTCAAAACTTTTATCCGATGCCAGGTGGAGATCCCGGTTCAGCTGTATTACCCAGTCAATGAGCATCTTCACCTGGAAATCACCCTCTGACACATTTTGTTTGGCCAGAGCGTTATATGCCTTCCGGTACTTTTCCTTACACCCCAGGCCGTTCCATTCAATCACAGCAGGAAGCGCCATAGCGCAGGCATCTCCGTGGGGCATGTGGAAGGGCTCCTCTCCCATAGGATGGGTAATCACGTGATCCTGGCCGATGCTGGCAATTCCCAGAGAAAATCCCGCATACATACAGGCCAGACTCATTTTATCCGCGTATTCATCCACAGCCGGGTTTGCTGCAAAGGGGCGGATACAGTCGCCGATGAGTTCCAGTGAGTGAAGAGAAAAGAGCTCAGTAAAGTCGTTGGCACTCATACTTGTGTAGGATTCCAGTGCGTGTGTGAGGGCATCCACCGCTGTGGCAGCCGCAATGTGGAAGGGAAGCCCCGCCAGCAGATCCGGATCCAGAACCGCGTAGGAGGGCAGTATGGAATCGTGGGAAGGCACCAGTTTGAATCCATTCTCGTCACAGATTACTGCGTTGCGGCACACGTCGCTTCCGGTACCTGCAGTAGAAGGTACTGCAATCATTGGATAAGTCTTATGTTTCAGCGGTACCTGGGGCGGGATTCCAATAAAATCCATGACTTTTTTGCCGGAATCCCCAACGATGGCCACGCCTTTGGCGGTATCCATGGTGCTGCCGCCCCCTACTGCAATCATTACCTGGGCCCCGAACTCCCGGAATGCCGGGACAGCCTCCCCGTCAATGGTTGCCGCTTCCGGATTAGGGCGCACATTATCAAAGATGAAGTAGGAAATCCCTGCCTCTTTTAACATTTTTTCAAAGGGATCTATCACACCAGCCTTGTAAAGCCCCGGATCCGCGATGAGCATCACACGATCCCATCCCTCTGTTTCCAAAATATTTGGAATCATCTGTATGCACCCTGATCCCTGATAGATCCGCTGCATAATTCCGAACTGTAAGTATTTCTTTGTTCTTGCCATATGAAACCTCCCTGTTTAGTGTGTACCGTCCAAAATTGCTCCCTGCTCTTTTAAGATTTTCTGGAGTTCGCTTACATCACCCTCAAGCTCTCTGGGTGAAACACCTTTTTTGCTGCAAAGAGCTCCTGCCACGCCTGCCGCCTGGCCTGTGATCATGGTCTGATGCAGATACCTGAGATATGCATCCCGGTCTGTGGATACATGTTTCCCCGCCACCAGAAGGTTCTCTGCTTTCTGCGGAACCAGACATCTGTAAGGAATATCATAGGATCCCCCGTCCTTCGGGCAGACCTTTTCTACCTGGGCAATGGTATTCTTGTCAACTGTGTGATGGGCCCCCGCCTTGAAGTGGCTCTTGCCGATAACATCCCCAAACTCCCTGCCCTCTGCAACGTCGTCCCTCGTCAGCCTGTAGTCCCCCATAATTCTTCTGCCTTCCCGCAGCCGCATCTCGGGACACATCCTGGTAAGGTATGCATTCTTAAATCCGGGAATATATTTGCGGAAGAACCTGATGGCTATTGCATTCTGTCTTCTGCACTCAATCTCGCCTTTTGTCAGATCCCAGGCATCGTCTGTGAGGACAAAGGGGACCTGAGAGGAATGCTGCATATGGGCCTGCAGGTGCCCGCCCTCTCTTGGAGTGATGAAAAAGCCTACGCCGCTGAATTCATGCCATTCGCCTGTCTCCAGTCCCATCTTGTGAAAGTCAATAAATCCCATCATCTCACCGAACATTGCAGGATCATTGCAGGTTTTATAGAACTCCAGGGCTTTCTGATGGGCCTCCTCTTTTCTCTCATCAGACCAGTGGGGAAGCGTATGCTCAAACCATACCAGCTGCTCCGGATTCTGATGAATCCAGTTCATCAGTTCTTCCCAGTCCACACCATCCATTGTAAAGGAAATGGTATGGGGCTGTACAGTATTTCTGTCCACATATTCGTAGGGAGCGCCGGCTCTCACTGCTATATCTCCCTCACCTGTACAGTCAATGACAATCTTGCCCTCAATTACAACCGTTCCGTTGGTATTCTCCACAACAATTCCCGTTACCTTTTCTTCTTCCTTTGTCACGTCAACCACAAGACTGTGCAGTAAAAGTTCCACACCAGCCTCCTCCATCATCTGGAAAATAGTGATAGAGAACCAGTCCGGATCCACATAAGAGAAGGTATACCCTGCCTCCAGGCGGTGTTCCGGCTTCAGATGGGGAAGGGCATGCCCCTCCTTCAGCATTCGGCTGTGAATCTCCTCGATGATTCCCCCCGCGTCCTGCTCACCCAGAGGATTGAACAGATGGGCAAAGGCAAATCCCGGAGGGCCTGAGAAGCAGAGCTGGCCCCCCAGGGATCCTACCCGCTCTACCAGAAGAGTGGATGCGCCTGCTCTGGCTGCGGCAATGGCTGCAGCCACCCCTGAGGTTCCGCCCCCGCATACAATTACATCATACTTTTTGTCATAAACGATTTGATCTCGTGCCATAGAAATTCCCCCTGTCTATTTTTTGAATTCTTCAATTGATTTTGCTATCGTTCCATCCGGAAGTGCAACCGGCTCCACAATCCCTTCGCTGTGCAGCGCCCAGGGAAGAATGACTCCGGAGTGACCCCCTCTCCCCCCGATTACCACGACTTCCACATCTTTGGGAGTCCTGGTCACCGGCATCGGATGGCGGTTGGCAAAGCTGGCCGGCCGCACGGGAACCAGTCCCCGGTTTCTAACCATAGGAACCTCATGGTATACATACGTGTGGATATGTTCCTGGATCATTTCCTTTGTGTATCCGCTCTTTTTCAGCATCATCCCGTGGTCAGGAGTAAGGCATACTACCAGCGGGCCTGGCATATAAGCATTGTTGGAACCCAGAGTGGTACAGCAGTGGGTTATGGTATCCAGGAGATCATGGCCGTCCAGGCTGAGGAAATCTATAATATCGTGAATAGGCTCCGCCTTCAGCACATATACGGTTGTAGTCTCACTGTCAAAATGATCCTCGTTAATCATATTCCACTGTGCCAAATCCGGCTCCTCTGCAAAGCAGTAGGTAAACTCAGCCTGGGAAGCGATACAGTCGAGATCGCAGATACCCGGAACAGAGCGGAAAATATTCATAATAACCAAATTCACCGCCCGGCCGATGGTGGCATTGGCCGGATACCCCGGTCCCTGGCAGCCCTGCCGGCCGGAAATACCCAGCTCCCGGGCTATAGGTCCTGACACAATCACCATGTTTCCGCCGGGATGGGAGGTTGTTACAGACTGGTTCAGGTTATACAGAGGACTATTTAATGCCTTGAATACAGCAATCAGCACCGGCATGGCATTAGGCTTGCATCCCGCCATAACAGCGGCTATGGCTACATCCTTTACGGTCACCTCCTTGCCGCTGGGTCCGCTGGCGCTGCACAACACCATATCTTCCGGGAAGGGGCAGTATTCCATCATCCTCTCATATCTGGCCTTTGTGGGGGGAATGATGGGGAGACCGTCGCTGATATGTTCCTGGTTAAAGAAGTCATTGATTTCTTCCAGATAAGCCCCTGGTTCCAGCAGCTTTTCTTCTTCTACCGAAAGGTTCTCTGACAGGGGAAGAAGTCCGTCCTCTCTCGGGGGAATCTTATCCATCTTGAAATCGATGCGCGCCAGTTCCTCCAGCTCTTTTCCGTTTGTTGTAAGGGAACGGATAATATAATCCCATTTTTTATCTACTTCAGCCTCAATCTCCTCTACAGTACTGGCCTGATAGATATCTACCGAACACAGGCAGAGATGACCGGCCCTGTAGACGCCCACGCCTTCGGTGATCCCGGTTCCGGGAGGTGCTGTCATATATACGGTGGGAATTCCCAGCTCCTCCAGAGCAATGGATAACACGGTTGTAGATGAGGAGGTCCCCATATCCCCAAATGCCACAATTGCCGCAGAAGGTTTTTCTTTCGCCAGCATCTGCGCGTATTCCTTCAGTTTGCCCGCGTCCTTTCCTCTCACGGTCTCCGTATACTCCACAAAGTTTTCAATTCCCAGTTCTCTCAGATGTTCCTTGATGCGGTCAAATACGGTGTAGTAATTGCAGAATCCCAATTTTGTATTATTATAAAACAGGATTTTTCCTGTCTTTAATTCTTCCAGGGATACTCTTGTTGCCAGTGTAATCTTTCTCCTCTCTTGATACCCCCTGGGATCGAGAATCGAATGGAACTGTAATGCCATAAATACCTCTCCTTTCCTGAAGCTTGATTTGTTATTGTCTTTTCGTTGCTAACATTGTTGCAGTTTTTTCAGATATTTTCAACAGTTCCAGACCATGTGTCAATTAATTCATTTTGCCAAAAACTTGACACCTTTTTTTGCCTGTCATTTTTTTGTCATACCCTGAAAATGCCAAAGCTCCTGTTTCTATTCTCCCGGCAGAGAAAATCCGTTAAGATATAACAAAAAGAAGGGAGGATACACGTTATGCCCACTGGTGTATTAGTAAATGGAATCTGCGTTGTGATAGGAGGAATCTTTGGGGGGCTTTTTGGCAAGAAGCTGCCAAAGTATATTGTAAATACGCTGCCTAATATTTTTGGCATCTCAGCAATGAGCATGGGGATTAGCCTGATTGTGCACGTTTCGTCTCTGTCTGCCGTGATACTTGCCCTCATCGTAGGAACCCTAATTGGGGAGACGCTTCATCTGGAGACCAGGATCAGCAGCGGGCTCCACCGCATCCTGTGCAGGAACCAGCAAAGCGACCGGCAGGCGGAGTTCATGTCTGTTATGATTAGCATGATAGTTTTATTCGGCTTCAGCGGCACAGGGGTATTCGGCGCTCTCAATTCTGGCTTCTCCGGGGACCATACCATATTATTTGCCAAGTCAATCCTTGACTTTTTTACGGCTATTATCTTCGGCGCCACACTGGGGTATGCCATCTGTATTACGGCAGTTCCCCAAACCACTCTGGGGCTTATCCTGTTTTTCTGCTCATCCTCGCTGCTCCCTCTGCTGACAGACCCCATGATCGCTGATTTTAAGGCCTGCGGGGGAATGATAACCTTTGCGGTAGGGCTGAAGATGACCAAAATCAAACACTATAATGTGCTGAATCTGGTACCCGCCCTGATTCTGGTTATGCCGTTCTCTTACCTGTGGGGGCTTCTGCCCTTTTGATGGGAAGCCCTGGGTGCAAAAAGGAGAAAAGGCCAGGATATGTCTCTCCTGCCTTTTCTCCTTTTTGCACTCCGCATACACGGTATTGTATTATATGGGCCTGCTCTTTGCTATCATCTCCAGGATAAAGTCCCTGCTCTCCTGCTTACTCATATTCCGGTGGGGATGAGATTTTACAAAATTCGTACAGCTGTAAAACAGAGAGGCCACTACCGACGGCTCTTCCGTAATCAGAGCACAGGCCCCCTTCTCTGTCTCATAATGCGTCCCCACGAATCCCGCCACCTCCCGCTCTTTGACAAACAGGGCAATATCCTCATAGGGATACAGCATAGAATAGTCTGTCAGGAGGATATTGAAATTGTCATATGCGCACATGGTCTCCAATCCCTGTACGAGCAATTTGCGGAATACGGCCTGGGACACATAAAAAGGCCTGCCCAGACAGTGGGAGAGAAAGCGCATCATAACCCGGTTCATCTTAAGCAGACGCCTGAGCTGCTTTTCATGTATAATATAAGTGATAGGCATACTGGATACATTTCTCATATATTCAAAGGAACATTGATAGAGAGTAAATTCATATTCCTTTTTTTCTTTTTCCGTGTAATCATTTTCCATCAGAGCCTCCCTCAGGTACTTCTCTGACACCATATAAAGAATGGGAGCGCCGGAAAAGTAGTAAACCGGGTTGGGATCCTGTACAATCTTTTTAAATACTGAGAAAAACTCTCCGTTGCTCTCAAACCCATATCTGTGAAACATACGCAGTGACTGATGAAAGAGTTCCATCAGCACTTCCCTGGCGTTTTGTAGAACCTCGGGGTCCGTAAAGAGATAGGTCTGTATCTTTTTGGTGAATTTCTCTGAGGTGACACCTATAAGCACGGCCATATTCTCAGCCAGAAAAATCGTTATCTTTATCTCCGGATCCCAATACTTGGGAATATAGTAGGCCAGGGCATTCCCCACCAGATGTATGGGGAGCCACCGGAACATAGACTGAGCCACCTGCCGGTACCTCCGGTCCACGGGATGTATCACATGTATGGTATTGTTGTTACTCAGAACATCAAAATTCTTGTCCTGCCAGCGCAGCTGATATTCCTCACTCTCAGAAAACCACCGGTTATCCTCCTGAGAGAACAGCCACAGATTGTTGCCGCTGCTTCCGGCCACATAGTCCAGAAAGGCATCTACCGCATCTCTTCTTCCATCTTCCCCTGAAAATATGTAGTATTCACTTTTTACTGCTTTCCTGGACATAAAATTCTCTATCGAATTCCGTTCAGATTCAGGATTCTTCGAAGCCAGCCAGAATTCCAGCAGAGTCACAAGAGCGTCTTCCTTCTGCTTTTCTTTCTCTGTAAACTTTCTGCTCAGCAGGTTTTCTATCCGCTTATACTCATACTTGGCATCCAGAGCCACAAAAAGCTTGGCAATTTTATGGGTATATTCCGGATTGAGACGCCGCTTCTCGCTCCTCCATTTGCTTACCAGGGAGTAATCCACATTCAGATATTCTGCCAGCTGCTTTCCCGCTAAGTGAAATTCCTTTAATAACTGGTTTAAATGTGATAACGCTGTATTCGGCATAGGCTTGTCATCCTTCCTTACTTGGTTTGTACTATACTATTTTATGCTTGGGAGATAAGTATATCATAAGGGATTTTATATAAAAAGGGAATGGGCGTCACATACTTGGGAGAACTTTTTTCACAGACGGATGAGTGCGGTTCGGACACCGAACCGCACTCATCCTGGTTATAATATTCCTAAAGATGCACAGGATACGGAAGACTCCGGCTGTAGTCCGGATCAGCCCCAGATTCCATAGCCTCCCACGAGGGCGTATATTACGCTGATAGCCAGAAGTACCACGGACCATACGATCATCCGGTACATAAGGCCCTGTCTTGTCTCTGCGTCTGCCGAAGAGAGCATAAGAGCGCCGTTTTGAGAGAACGGGCACATGCCGGTATAGCATGCCGTAATGATGAGGGCGGTAATCATAGCCAGTGTGCTGGCGCTGGTTCCGCTTTGGGTTAATCCATAAATCATAGGCAGCATCAGAGGATATACCACAGAAAGTGCACTGCAGAAGAAGCTTAAGATTCCTCCGAAAAGTGCGAATGCCGCCGGAAGTGCCCATGCAGGGAAATTCGAGTTGAGCCAGGTGCCGATGACATCTGCGATTCCGGCCTTTACAGCTACGGTCATAAGCATAGACACGCCGCAGATCAGTACCATAGCATACCATGGTACATTCTTGGCCAGTATCTCTTTCTCATCACCCAGCTTCAGCATCATACAGGCAATCGCCCCAAATACTGAGCAGACCTGAATATTAATGTGGGATGCCAAAAATGCGGTAACAGAATTTGCAACGATAAGGTTCAGAATCAGAGGCAGCATATTTGCCACTAATACAATGAGCAGAATCGCCAGTGTCTGTTTCTGCTTTTTATTAAACGGCGCCGGCTTATCCATAGTAACCGGCTGTGCTTTAAAGCCGCGGCACAGAAAATAGCAGATGATAAATGCAACAATACAGCAGGGAATGGACGCGAATCCAAACTTATAGGCAAGGCTAGTGGCTTCCTCGGGATTTGCCCATCCCGCATTCTGTATAAGACCTATGTTTGTAGGTCCCCCTGCAGCCCAGGGCAGCCCCCCTGTGGCCAAAGCACCCACATTTGTAGCAATAACAACGAGTATAGGATCAAATTTTGCCTTCTTGGCTATGGCGAATCCAATAGGAGCTACAAATACAATGCCCCATACGCCCACACCAATTCCGGAAATAATAAACGCTGTGAGAAACACGGAGATAGGAGTAAACCAGGGAATCCCTTTTGTGACATAGACAATTCTGTCAGCCAGCGCCGACAGCGTCCCGTTGTTGGATGCATACCCGAAAAATACACTGGTTACTAAAAGGATAAACATAATATTGACAGGCCAGTAGGCGATCACTTCATAGATGGTCGCCGGTCCCAGCCAGGAACCGATTAAAAAAGCAAAAGCAATGCCGATCAGTCCTATGTTGTTGTCAAACTTAACACCGATCAGTACCGTAATTACAATTGCCACCATTACTAAAATCATAATTGCAGAATTACTCAGCATATAATACCCTCCCATTTTTTAGTATTATTCCTTCTCATACCCCTTGCTGTACACGTTTTTTACCGGAATCTCCGGCTTTGGCAAAGGCAGGTATCCCACCTTTTTCATCAGGGGCTCATTGTATTCATAGAGTACATCCACCAGGGCCTTTCCAATCATTGGATCTACCATAGTAGGGTGGGCAACCCAGCTCCCGCCGGGAGCCATCAGCTCAACCCGGAAGCGTATTTCCTTAACCCTCTCCTCATAGGTAGCCCCGGGACGGTCCAGGATTCCCTGGTTGTCGAATCCCCCTACAAAGCACAGTTCTTTTCTGTATTTTTGTTTGAGCGCAAAGGGATCATTCTGAATCTGAAGAGGGTTCAGGGCATCTGCCCCCAAGTCAATAAACTCTTCTATCAGGGGCGCCACATATCCGCAGGAATGGTGTTCATACAGCATTCCCTCTCCATGTACGGCCTCCACAATTCTTTTCAGCCTGGGCTTGAAGATCCGTCTCCAGGTTTCCACAGACATAAAGGTATTTCTGGCCTCCCCATAGTCATCGTGAAACTGGATCTTATCCGGCTTGTAGTACTTTGCAATGAGCTGGATCTGACGGATTCTGAAATCTGCCAGGGCATCCAAAAAGTCGCAGACCGCATCCTCGGCAGTGAGCAGAAAGCAGAGGGCATCCTCAAATCCGGTAAGGGAATGAAGCTGTTCAAATAATCCATTGATCATAATTACGCTGCTTATTTTGTTTTTTCTGTCCCATCCCGCAGTATCCCTTGCCGCACTCTCCTCCCAGGGCCAGGACTCACAATCCGGCATGGGAAGCGTCTCCCTCCAGTCTTCTATGTCCTCCAGGCGTCTGGTGCCTTTTGTCACCATAGGGCCTTCGTCCCCGGGACGGTAATCCCAGGAGATACCGAAACAGTCTACAAACCTTCCAAATCCCTTCACCCCTTCCTGCGTGGCAGTATACAGGCATGTATTCTGGTCCAGGTACTGGGAGGGGACCCAATAGGGTTCCTCGTGATGATAGGCCATCAGAATGTTTTCCCTAGCTGTCATCATTTACTTTCCTCCTTCATCGTTTTCTTACAATAGATAGAATTCCCTTATTGTTATCAACAATCTTATATTCTAAACCCATTATTTTCAATATAATGGGAGGATGTGTCCATATTACCTGTGGACATTTTCTTGACATTAGCCCCTTACAACAGGGCTTTCAGGGAGAAGAGCAAACCAGCGGCCTGCCCTGCGATAGTACAACGCCGGACCGGCCGCTGGCTGCGGACTATAAAAATCCCTTCATTACAATTACCTTTTTCTGGGTCAGTTCCTCAAGAGTATAGAACCCCTCTCTTCCGACTCCGCTCATCTTATATCCTCCAAAGGGCTGCATCATATTTCTGTATACCCCTACCCCGTTTACCACTACGCCGCCGGATTGAATCGCTCTTGCCATCTGCATGCCTAACTTCCAGTCTTTGGTGTACACACACCCCGACAGGCCGTATCTGCTGGCATTGGCAATTTCCACCGCTTCCTCGGGCGTATCAAAGCCTATAATGGGAACCACTGGTCCGAAAATTTCAAGATCCTTTGCAATATCCATTTCCTTAGTCACATCTCCCAGAACCGTAGGCTCATAAAAAGCTCCCTGCCGGCGTCCGCCCCACAGCAGCTTCGCTCCCTGTGCCAGGGTATGGTTTACCTTCTCCTCCACCCCCTTCGCCGCCCGTTCCGATATCAGGCAGTTCATTTTCATCGTCCCGGGCTTAAGCTCATTGAAATCCCGGTTCAGATACGCTTCTATCTCAGCTCTCCGGTCTACTCCGTATCCCATTTCAATAGATTTTGCTTTCGCAACCGCTGCCTCAGTAAATTCCCGAAGGAGAGAATTATGTACGATAAAGCGTTTCGGAGCAATACACACCTGCCCGGCCGCATTAAATCTCCAGTTAATTCCCTCCCGGGAAGCAGTCTCAAAGTCAGCATCCTCACAAACAATATAGGGATCATTTCCCCCCAGCTCCAGGGCGCAGGGGGCCAGCCTTTTGGCCACTGTCTCTGCTATCTCCACCCCCACCTCTGTACTTCCCGTCAGGGTCACCGCGTGGATCCGGGGATCTGCGGACAGATAAGGGCCTACGGTTTCCCCTCTTCCTGTAATCAGCTGGAGTGTATCACCCGGAACTCCTGCCTCCCACAAAAGCTCCGTGATACGAATCAATGCCAGAGGATTGGTTGTAGGCGGCTTCACAATTACCGCGTTGCCGGCGCACAGTGCAGAAGCTACTTTATAGGCAAAAAGCATCAGCGGCGCATTAAAGGGAATAATCGTCAGCACAGTGCCCAGGGGTTCATGGACGACCATCTGGAGATCCTTCTCTGTCTTCCCATCGTGGCCCGCCTCGGTTCCCGGCACCAGAATGCTTCCGTTCAGGCGTTTCGCACTTTCCAGATAGCCTTTAAAGAGGTCCGGCACTCCCTGATACTGAAACAGGCAGGTGCGCACGCTAAAACCGCTTTCCAGAACATGAATACTCACAATTTCTTTTTTGTTCTCCTCCAGCAGCTCATAAAATCTGTTAAATATTTTTTCTTTCTGCATGAGAGAAATTGCGTTCCATTTCTTAAAGCCGTTTTTCGAACATTCCAGGGCCTCATCCATATCTTCTCTGCCCGCCGCCGGAACAGTATCCAGAATTTCCCCATCTGCTGGATTGGTCACCGCAATTGTCTCTTTGTCCCGGGCATCTACTTTTTTACCATTAATCAGCATCTTCATAGTACAACTTCCTCCCTTTCGGTTGCTTGGTATCCTTTCACTGTATAAGTACAATGTATTTTTTTCAAACTCTTTTGTCAATCATTATAATATTACTGTCCCTTATTACAGATGACAATAAATTGACAGGTAAATTTTCTGGTTTTTTTGACTAAAAACGGCACAGGTCACCAGACATTTTTCTGGTACCTGTGCCGTTTTCTTTTACTTGAGAACTCATAATCAATCCCCTGGATGTCAATCCAGTACACCGCAGATGGCCTCCTGGTTCACATACGCCACCAGCTGATCTGCCATACTCTCGGAAAGCCCCAGATCCCAGAGCAGTTGAAGTATGGTATACCGGCTGCGGGTTTCCTTTGCATACACAATTCCATTCCAGAGCATTTCATCGGTGATTCCCTTCTGCGCGGGATAATAGGGCGCATCCAGCTGCTTCAGCAGGGACTTCATGCGCTCAGCCTTCGGGAGCTCTCGCAGAAGTCCCTGGATTTCCTCCCAGTGCTCCTGAATAACGTCGATTCGTTTTAACACTCCCTCTGTCCTGTTCTTCCCACTGTCCCGTTCTAATTGGATTATCCCGGCTGCAGCAGCCCCGTACACACGGCGTATGTCTGTCTCCCACTGCTCCGGGCAGTAGGATCTGGCATGGTTTCGGGCAGCTTCAAAGTTCACAGGTGTGATCTGCAGCAGCTCAGCTGCCCGCAGAATCATGACTGTGCCGATACCCACTTTAGCACCGTGCAAAACCGGAGGGAGATCCTTCTGGAGAAACAGCATCTCCCAATAGTGAGAAAGATGGTGCTCACAACCGGCGGCCGGCCTGGAATTCCCCGCAAAGCTCATAGCTACGCCGGTTTGTACCAGGGCCTCCATAACCTTCCCTACCGCTTCCTGATCCTTCTCTTTTACCCGGGCAGCATTTTGGTACACGTCCTGAATACAGTTGTTTACCATATCAACCATGGCCTGGCAGTAATACTCTCCATTGATAATTCTGGACAGCTTCCAGTCACAGAGACAAGTGAATTTCCCCAGTATATCTCCCAGACCGGCTGATATCATGGGAAACGGCGCATCTTTTAAGATTGCCGTATCTCCGATGATAAGTCTGGGGGAATGTGTCTCGTAGGTGGTCTTGCAATGCCCTGTAATGAGGGCCGCTACTGTAGATGCAAATCCATCCATGGGAGGAGCGGTTGCCACTGTTACAAAGGGTCTTTTTGTCCGATAACTGAAGAAACGGACCAAATCATTTATAGAGCCGGTGCCCACTGCTATCATTACCTCAAAGTCCGGGTTCAGGGCAAGAAGCATTTCCCCCAGGGCTTCCTCATCCGGTACCAGTGCCTTGGTACGGAATACATGGTTTTGAACGGAGAATCCTTCTTTTGCCAGCATCTCACGGATGCGTCTTCCCGCAATCTCATAGGTAATATCGTCACTGACAAGATAGATGTGACGGTAGCCGAATTTCCGGAGATAATCCGGAAGCATCTCTACGGCATTCTCTTTGATTTCTGCCGCCTCCAGTCTGGTATAGTGGGTCCGTCCGCAGCTGCACTCAAATACCTTTCCCAGATAATCTGTCAGCTTCATTGTCTTCCCGTCTATTCTCATTTCCTGCATCTCCTTTTATTCTGTAAAGATGATTTAAAACCTGGGTGCCTCCCCTGCCAAAATAGTCGTGCAGGCTCCTGAATTCCTGAAATAAGACCTCATACTGCCTGACGCTCTGGGGATCCGGATGATAGACAGTGCCTTCTCTGCAGTGCATGGAGGATATGGCCTCATCCAAGGTATCATATCCCCCCCTGCTTCTCCCTGCAGCCGCGGCTGCAAATATAGCAGAGCCCAGGGCACAGGCCTGACTGCAGCCGGCCACCCGAATGTCCCGGTTCAGGATATCCGCATAGATCTGCATGAGAAGATTGTTTTTCTGCGCTATCCCTCCCACTGCGCAGATCTCATTTACCTCCAGTCCATGTCCGGCAAAGTTGTCCACGACCATCCGGGCGCTGAATCCGGTAGCCTCCAGAACCGCCCGGAAGATATCCTCAGGCTTTGTCTGAAGTGTAAGTCCCAAGAGCACTCCGCTGAGTTTTGTATCCGCAAGCACACTTCTGTTCCCGTTCCACCAGTCCAGAGCCAGCAGCCCATTTTCCCCCGCACGAAGGCAGGATGCTTTTTGTGTCAGAAGTTCTAATACAGAGAGCTGCTTTTCTCCGGCCTCCTTCTCCAGACTTTCATTGACACAATTCTGTGCGCACCACCCAAAGATGTCCCCGCAGCCGGACAGTCCTGCCTCATACCCATAAAGTCCCGGGATCACAGCTCCATAGGATACCCCGCACATCCCTTTGAAGCATACCTCCCGCCGGGACAGCAGCGTCATCCCCATACCGGTTCCTATAATCATCACAAGCTTTCCGGGTGTGTTCACCCCCACAGCAGCAGAAGCCGAATGTGCGTCAATCCTGGCCGGGGCCACAGCCGTCCCCGGGGCCAGGGAAGTCAGTGCTGCCCCCTCCCGTGTCAGGCTTCCAATCCTTACATCCAGAGGGTAAATCTCTGATTCCGGGCAAAGCTTCTTACGGACCAGCTCCTTTGCCGACGGGTCCAGGGCCTCGAAAAAAGCATCCGGCGGATAGCCGCGGGAGGGATCCCACAGGAATTTCAGCCCGGCCATACAATAGTTCATCGTCCGCTTTCCTGTAAGCTTACAATTGATCCAGTCTCCTGCCTCCATGAAGCAATGTGCTGCCTGATAGACCTCAGGGGCTTTTTGTGCCGTCTCTAAGATTTTAGGTATGGCCCATTCCGACAGGATCCGGCTGCCATACCGTCTCAGAAAGGGTTCTCCCCGCTGTTTTGCTATGCGTGTGATCTCATCTGCCTGGGCAGATGCCGTATGCTGCTTCCACATCTTAACGTAAGCATGGGGATTATCCCGGAATCTTTTCTGATTGCAAAGTGGTTCCCCCACTTCATCTACCGCCAGAAGGGAGCAGGAAGTAAAATCTACCCCCAGACCAACGATATCCTCTTTTGGAATACCGGAATTTCTCACAAGGCCTTTGACGGCCTCTGCCATAGAAGTAATATAATCATTGGGATCCTGGAGTGCGGACAATGGAGGAAGTAAAGTCCCGTCCGGCAGTTCTGTTTCCATAACTCCCCGGGCGTAGCTGCTGACCTGTTCCCCCGCCTGTCTCCCGTCCTCTACAGAAAATAAAACTGCCCGCACTGACAGGCTTCCAAAATCAATGCCAATGGTGTATTTGCTTCCCATAACGGTTACTCGTCCTCTCTGCTGCCGTACCGGATTGCCTCATCATACATAGCAATGACATTTTCCGGCCTGACACCGTACTGAATGTTATGTACCGGGTTAAACACAAAACCTCCCCCTTTCCGGAAGATATCGATCCGTTCCCTTACCTGGGCCCTGACTTCCTTTGGCGTTCCAAACTGCAGGGTTGTCTGGGTATCCGCCCCGCCGCCCCAGAAGACAATATCTTTTCCGAATTCCTCCTTCAGGGCAGCCGGATCCATGCCTGCGGCCGTTGTCTGCACCGGATTAATAATGTCAATTCCTGCCTCAATCATATAGCCCAGGATATTCCGGATCGATCCACAGCTGTGGTACATAGTTTTGGCATGGCTGTGACTGTGCACATAGTCGTTAACCTTCTTCAGGTTGGGCAGATAGAGATCTCTGAAGATATCAGGATGAAACAGTTCCCTGTCCTGTGTGCCGTAATCTGTGGTTGACATAAATATAGTGTCAATATAAGGCTCTACTGCTTCCAGGTACAGTTTCAGGTTCTCTATGGCCCTGTCTGCTGTAGCTTCCAGAATCTCATACACATATTCCGGGTCTGTACAGAGGCGGCAAAGCCAGTCTGTAAATTCATGGCCCGCGAATATACTCGTGGATGTCATACGAAGCTTGCCAAATCCTCCGCTCACAGAAAATTCCGTGTGATTGTAAAGGTCCTTTGCCCTCTGCTCCAATAGTTTCAGCTCTTCGTCACGGTAGAGGGGGATAGACTTTCTCCACACTTCCGGATCCATAAGGTGATCGTCATCTGCAGAGACAGCCAGTGCAGGATCGTTATACCTCTCAAAATACAGCCCGCCCTTCTGGGGCATGAACGCCACCTTCCGCCCCTTTTGATTGCGCAGAATTAGGTATCCCTCATCGTCATATTCCGGGGCAAAGCCCCCGGGCACCTGCACGGTATGTCCCTTTCCTGTGGTCCAGTTTTTCCAATCTTTATTGTCCAGCTCCCAGGTCTCACAGACATTCTCCAGCTGAATTACATCGCACTTGAAGCGGGAGAGTATCGGCTCCTCTACTCTGGCCAGCATCTGAAACTGATCGTAAACCTTAGGTATCCCTACCTCAAGTCCCAGCAACTGTGCCACCTCCAGATACTCGTCCACATGAATTCCAGAAGCCTTCGTGCCCCCGAGATCTATGGGGAGTTCCTCTGTTTCTTCGTGATTTATTGCTTTTCTGATCCGTTCTCTGGATGTCATCTGCACTTCTCCTCTCTGTTTTGCCCAGTTGTCTGTTTACAAGATAGATTCATTATTTTTACCTGGGACGCTTCCTCTTTTTTTAATTCTCCGCTGACCCTTCCGTCAGACAGAACCACAAAGCGATCACACAGGGCATATAATTCAGGGAGCTCCGATGATACGATAACAATAGACATCCCTCCCGCCGCCAGATCTGCTATTACCCGGTAAATCTCACTTTTGGCGCCCACATCTACCCCTCTGGTCGGCTCGTCCAGCAACAGCACTCTGGGATTGGTTATTATACACTTGCCCAGCAAAACCTTCTGCTGGTTTCCACCGCTGAGGGACAGGATCCCGGCATCCAGTGAGGGAGCCTTGATGTGAAGCATCTTAAAATATTTCTCTGCTAATTCCTTTTCTTTCTTCCGGTCTATAAACGGTCCTTTCTTCAGCTTGTCCAGATAGCTTAATGTAAGATTCTGCCGGACATTCATGGACTTCACGTAACCGTCCCTCTTTCTGTCTTCATTCAGCAAAGAGATCCCGTAGGCGGATGCAGTCTTCCCCCGGGACATAGCCAGCTCCTTTCCGTCCAGGAAGATACACCCCGCTTTTTTCTTCATGATGCCGTAGACCGCGCGGAGAGTTTCGCTTCTGCCCGCGCCCACCAGACCGGCCAGCCCTAAAACCTCGCCGGCGCGCACGGAAAAACTCACGTGATCCACAATATTTACCTTTTTATTATAGGGGTGGGGGACCGTAAAGTCCTCCACCCTAAGCACCTCCTCCCCGATTGTCTTAGGGACCGAGGGATACATCTTTTCCATCTTCCGGCCGATAATGTCCTCCACAATCTGTTCTGAATCATACTCTGGCCCGGAGTATTCGGAGATAAATGTGCCGTCCCGCAGAACTACCACCCGGTCAGAGATGTGGAATACCTCTTCCAGCTTGTGAGAGATATAAATACAGGAGATCCCTTCCCCCTGGAGCCTGCGCAGGATATTCACAAGAAATTTTGTCTCAGATTCCGTGAGTGCGGCAGTGGGTTCATCCAGAATCAGAACATGAGGGTTTAGGATAAGGGATCTGGCAATGCAGATCAGCTGCTGTATGCTGGCGCTTAAATTGCGCACCAGCATATTTACATCCAGTTCTATCCCCAGAGTTTTAAGCACATCCTCTGCCTCCTGCTTCATCCGTTTCCAATCAACCATTCCTCGCGGTGTCTTCGGAATATGGCCTACAAAAATATTCTCTGCCACCGTCAAATCCAATTCCAGGTTGATTTCCTGATAAATCATGGCAATCCCGGCATTTTGTGCATCCCTTGGGGAACGA